>NZ_BAAGUV010000004.1:0-177733 GCF_054781215.1 Nocardioides pakistanensis
CGGATGGGGCCATGGGGTGGGGAAATTCAGTGAGCAGAACTGGGGAGATTCACCTGAGCGTCATCAGCACATCGAAACCCTCGCCGGCCAGATCAACCAACTCTTGGATGACCTGGCGGCCCTGCAGCGGACCTCCAAGCCGCTCGGCGAGGCCGCCCCCAAGATCGCGGCCCTCTCCGGGCAGCTCGAGGGCCTCCAGACCTCGCTACGTCGGCTCGATCGCGACCTCGTCGAGCCACTGACGGAGGTGAGGAGGCCGATGCGGAGGCTCGCAGACACCGCGGGGCCACTCCCCGAGAGCCTGGAACGTCTCAACCGGAGCACCGCCGTGCTCGAGCAGCTACCCGGGTACTTCGACCGACTGCAGCGAATCCTCATACGTGTCGCGCGGCATGTGCGAAATCTCGATGAGAAGACAGGCCCGAACCTCTGGTGATCCGGGTGGCCGAGCGCTACCCACTCGTGACGGACTTACGTGCATGCACGACGGCATGTAGCGTGCTGCCATCCGGACGCTTCTCTCTTCCCGTTCGCGTCCGTTGGGGGTGACCCAATGAACCGCGGGCCTGTCTGGCAGCCAATGGCGGACCTGCTCTCCGACGTGGTGTGGCATGCGGCGTGGTGGCTCTATGGCGGAATGGTGGCCTTCGGGAGTTGCTGGTGGTTCGGATGTGGCGGCTACCGCGAGTGGCAGCAATGGGAGCGTGACTGGCTTGAGCGGCGCGAGCAGCGACGAAGGAGCCGTATCGACAGAGACATCGCGCGCGGCCTGCGCGAGATCGAGGAATTCCTCCGGCTTCGGTGCTCCCCGCCGGTGAATGAGCCTCACGGCGGGACGCGGCCAAGGGTACGCCGCGGCCACGGCCGACCGAGGCCGCTTCGATAGTCGCGCGAGCGGGCGGATCCCTTCATCCCGTACGGGCCGAGCCAGGCTCGCTACATGTGCCGGTGACGCAGACCAGCACGCGCCCCGGCCACACCGCCCCCTCCTTCGCACGCGGCCGTGAGGGCGGGCCACTACTTGCCGATGACCTCAGGACGACGCGCCACCTCCGTGTCCTGACGTTCCGTGAGCATGCGCAGGAGCCTGTCGCCCTCGACATCGAGGTCGGGCAGCATCCGGTCCAGCCAACGCGGCAACCACCAGGCCTTGTCGCCGAACAGCGACATCAGCGCCGGAGTCAAGGTCATGCGGACCAAGAAGGCGTCGATGAGGATGCCGATCGCAAGCGCGAAGCCGATCTGCTTGATCATCACGTCATGGCTGAAGATGAAGCCGGCGAACACCGAGACCATGATCACCGCGGCGGCGACCACGACACGGCTGGCCTGATCGAAACCGTGAACCACGCCGGCCTCGCCGTGGTGGCCGTGGACGTGGGACTCGCGCATCGAGGAGACCAGGAAGACCTGGTAGTCCATCGCTAGCCCATAGAGGATTCCGGTGACGATGACCGGGATGAAGCTGAACAATGGCCCGCCGGTGTCGACCCCCACCATCCAGCCAAGCCATCCCCAAGAGAACACCGCAGTGGTCACCCCGAAGGTCGCCAAGATGCTGAGCAGGAACCCGAGCGTGGCCTGGATCGGTACGACGAGTGACCGGAACACCACCAGCAGAATCAGGAGCGACAGCCCCACAATGATGATCAGGTACAGCGGGACGATCTCGGCGAGCCGGTCGGACATGTCGATGCCGATAGCGGTGAAGCCAGTGACGCCGATCACGACGTCATGATCCTGGGCGACAGCCGAGCTGGGTGAACGGAGCGCCTGAACGAGGTCGGCCGTGGCATCGTCGTCTGGGCCCGAGGTGGGGATGACACTGAGGACTGCCATCTCCCCGTCCTGACTGGTGCCCACTGGCACCGCAGCGACGATCTCCTTGCGCTGCTGGAGCTGTTGGGTCACCGCGCCGAGGGTCCGAGGCGTGACGGCGGCGCCATCGGCGGACTCCACGGTCACCAGCAACGGACCGTTGTACCCCTCACCGAACCCGCGGGTGACCGCCTCGTAGCTCTGCCGCGCGGCGGTGTCGGTGTTTGCGCTGGCACCCGTCGGCAAGCCGAGGTCCATGCTCGCCGCGGGAACGGCACCCACCCCCAAGACCGCCACTACACCGAGGATCACCGGCCAACGGAACCGCACCACCGCCTTGACCCAGTGGTCGGCCACGCTGTGGCTGTCCTCCTCCCGGCGGGTATGCCCCTTCTTGCGGGCTTTGGCCGACACGATCCGCTCCCCGATCAGTCCGAGCAGAGCCGGCAGCAGGGTCAGCGCGATGAGGACAGCGAGCAGCACCGTGGCCGCGGCGACCAGAGCCATGGTGGTGAGCATGGAGATGCCAATGACGGTGAGCGCGACCAAGGCCACGATCACGGTGAGACCGGCGAAGAGCACGGCGCTGCCTGCCGTTCCAACCGCCCGGCCAGCCGCCTCGCGGGCGTCGAGGTCGCGATCGATGATCAGTCGCCGCTGCCGGTTGACCACGAACAACGCGTAGTCGATTCCCACCGCGAGGCCGATCATCAACGCCAGGACAGGGGTTGCGGTGTTCATCTCCACCGTCGTCGACAGGGCAAACGCCGTTCCCACGCCCACCCCGACCCCGACGAGGGCGGTGATCAATGGAAGGCCAGCGGCGACGAGCGAGCCAAGCGTAAGAACGAGGACCACGGCCGCGACCGCGAGACCGACCACCTCGGCGGCGCCGACCGGGATCTCGATCGCCTTCAGCGAGTCACTCGGCAGGACCCGCAGACCGGTGCCCCGCTCCGCATCCTCGACGACCGACAAGACCGCGGAGACCTGATCGTCGGTCAGCGACGTGGACGGCACGGTGAACTGGAACTGGAACAGCGCCACTGGCGCCTGAGTCGAGACCAGCACCCCCGGCACCGGGGTCCCGTCGAGGACCAGCGGCTGGTACGGCGGCGCCGTCCCCGGCCCGCTTTCCGGCTGGTCAGCCCCAGGCCCTCCCGGCGGCTGCCCCTGACCCTGGCTCAAGTCAGCCGGGTTGATGACCTGGTCCAGCTCGTAGACGTCCTGGACCGTCTCAGCGATCGCGGCCATCCGCGCGGGGGTATCCAGCCGGTCGCCGTCTGGAACGGTGAACACCACACTGGCCTGGCCTCCCGATGCCTCCGGCAGCTCCCGAGAGACCCGATCGAGAACCTGCTGGGCCTCGGTGTTGTCGATCTTCATCTCCGAGGTCACCTTCACCCCGTTGACCACCAGTGCAGCCACGACGGCAGCCAGCACCAACACCCACCCGACGATGATGGGCCAGGGCTTGCCGAAGCAACCGCGCCCGAGGCGGTACAAGAACGTGGACATGGGCTGCTCCTCAGCGAGTGATGTGCGGGTCAGAACCCGGTACGGAGGTGATTGAAGACCTCAGTCAGGAACTCGTCGAACTCCACGGCGTCGCGACTCGGCGGATCGCCAGGAAGGCGGACGTCGACGAGCCCCTCCAGCGCGGTGGAGACCATGCCGTAGACGGCGCCGACCAACAGGGTGAGGTAGGAAGCCGGATAGCGTCCGGCCGCCACGGCGGCCACCCGCTCCTCGACCTCCAACCGCATCCGGTGCTGGACGTGATAGACGTGAGGCTCCAACGATGGATGCGCGCGCGCCAACGCCAGGACCTCCCGCATCCGGGAAAGCCCCGCTGTCGCCAACTGCAGCCGCAGCACGACCTCGACCGCGTCCAGTAACGGGCGCCCATCCGACACGTCCTCGAGTGCGTCGGCGGCAGCCTCAATACCGGCGTAGGCGACCGATGCCACCGCCGCTTCCTTGCAGGGGTAGTGGTTCGCGAACGTACGACGCGAGTAGCCGGCCAACTCTGCGACCTCGTCGATCACGAACCCGTCCAGGCCGCGCTCCTTCGCCAGGCCAAAGGCAGCCTCGGCAAGCGCCTGTGCCGTCGCCGCACGCTTCCTCTCCCTCAGGCCTTGGGTCACGGCCATAGCCTCCCAGGCACTTGCCCAACAGGCAAAATTGCCTGATCTGCACATCACATTCTGGTCGCGGCCCCCCGGACCGGCCGCTGCGCAGTCGCCGGCCGCGCGACCCCTCCTCGGAGCGGCTGGTCACCGGCGCGGCACTGCTGCCGATCGCCCTGCTGGGCGGCGCCGTTCAACCTGACCCGGTTCATACCCGGCAGCTCGCCCTACGACCAGCACAGCATCCCCCAGCGGATCCTCGGAATGCCGACCGCCCTGCTGAGCCAAGACCTGATCGTCATCACCGCTGCTCTGGGCCTCGCCATGAGGCGAGCGGCGCGGCGTGGGTGAGTCCTCCGTCTGGGGTGCGCTGAGTCGGCACCGGACGACACTTTGGCGCCGCCAGGAGTCTCGACTTGAGTGACGGGGTGTGCTGTACTCAGAGTACAAACTCATTGTTGAAACTGAGAGGGTTGTCTGATAGTCCACGGCCCCAGGCCGATCGCCGCCTCCTGCCGTTGCGCCCCTCGCGGCACTGCACAGGCGAACCACACGCCACACCAGATCCGGCCGTTCGAAGGTGGAGCGGCGTCGAGGGCGCCTGGGAACGAAGCAGACGATGAAGCCACCTGGAGATACCGATGAGCAACCAGCAGCTGACCTACAGCCCGTTCGATCCCGACATCATCGCTGACCCTTACCCGGTCTACCGGCAGCTGCGCAGTGAAGTCCCCGCCTACTGGTCGGAGCAGGCAAACACCTGGGTGCTCAGCCGATACGTCGACGTCTGCGCGGCCCTCGCCGACCCGGCGACCTACTCCTCGGCGTCCGGGATCTTCCCGACCCCTCCCGGGGTGGACATGACCCAGTTGTTCTTGCCCATGCTCATCATGACCGACCCACCGCGGCATACCGCGCTGCGCAAGATCGTCAGCAAGGCGTTCACCCCCCGGCGAATCGCCGCACTCGAACCCCACATCCACTCCATCGTGAACGGCCTTCTCGATGATTCACCAAAGTCGGGCGGGTGGGACTTCGTCTCCGGGTTCTCCGGACCCCTGCCGGCCATCGTGATCGCCGACATGCTGGGCGTGCCGCGGGCAGACCGTGACCGTTTCCGCACCTGGTCCACCACCCTCATCCAGTCCAACCCCACCCGTGGCGAGTTCGGCCCCGGTCTGGAGGCCGCCACATCCCTCTACGACTACTTCTCAGAGTTTCTTGCTGAACGACGCGCGCACCCTCAGGACGACCTCATGAGCGCGCTGGTCCAGGCCGACGCCGACGGCGAACGCCTCAGCGAGGATGAGCTCCTCGGCTTCTGTCTGCTGCTGCTCGTGGCCGGACACGAGACCACCACGAACCTGCTCTCCAACAGCGCGGTCGTGCTCGCTCAGCAGCCCGATAGCCGCCGGCAACTGGCGGACCGCCCAGAACTCGTTCCCGGCGCCGTCGAAGAGCTGCTCCGCTACGACTCCCCCGTCCAGGGCCTGTCGCGCACCCTTACCCGGCCGGTCGACGTGCACGGACAACACATGGCGACTGGCGAAACCGTGCTGCTGCTCTTCGGCTCCGCCAACCGAGACGACCAGGCATTCTCAGACGCCGACCACTTCGACCTCCATCGCGCTCCCGAACGGCAGGTCGCGTTTGGACGTGGGATCCACTTCTGTCTCGGCGCGGCGCTGGCGCGGCTCGAAGCGCGCATCGCGCTGCAGGCACTCCTCGCCCGCCAACCGGACTGGGAAGTCGACCTGGATTCGGCCGTTCGACTCCGCTCTGGCCCCATCCGCGGCTACCTGTCCCTGCCCCTGGAGTAGCGCAGGTCGGAGGAAGGTCCGGCGCGGGCGACAGCCACACGCAGTTCCTCTTCAGCTGCCGACCGAGGCTCGGCGTGCCACTGCTCGTGCCCGTCGCTCCATCACCGCTGAACCGCGCTTGTGCAGCAGCCACCCACTGATGACCAGTGGCACGCCGAACGCTAGGAACCCGAGATCCCACGACAGTGGGGCGCCGATGTCGTCGCGCACATAGTGAACACCGAGCAGGTGATGATTGACGATGCCCTCCACCAGGTTGAAGATCCCCCACCCCGCGAGAACCAGGCCGAAATGGAAGGACCAACTCGGAGCGAAACGGCCTCCACGCCAAGCCTTGATTGCGGTGACGGACCCAGCCAGAGATCGCCGCGCTCCCGAGCCCATCCATCTCGCGGTCACGACCGGGTTCGCCGAGGCGCTGCAGACCACGATCCTCGCCGCTGTACCGTTCGCGATCCTCGGCTTCGTCATCCCGCTGTTCCTGCGCGAGACCCCGTTGCGACAGCCCCGGGGACACACCTCGGGCGAGGACCTCGCCGCCGCGTTCGAGACCTCCGTCGACCCCGACGCACATCTCACCGACGACGAAGACGCCCCACGGCCCGAGAACCCCCCGCCCCGGGGGGCCACCCCACCGTCGCTGCTAGCCAAGCCATCCCCCCCAGGACGCCCGCTGACCGTCGAGCGCGACCACACCGCCCCCGAGAGCGATCATCCGGTCAACAACCATCTAGAGGACACCAGAAGAAGCTCCCTGTTCTTGCCAGCGCGTAGTTGGCGGGAAGCCGAGATGCGCACCGCGGCAAGGACGTCGTCACGCTGACCGTCGTCGGGCATCGTCGACGCCGAGAATCTCGTCCACAAACCTTCGTCGCAGCCGCGTTTCGACGACCTCACCACAGTCGGCACGCATGCTACGAACGACGTAGATGGGTCGCCCGGGTTCGGGCGGCCCACGATCCGTTTCAGGGCCGATCGTTGGTTGTGGTTGGGCATGCAGGGTGGCGTCAAGGTCTACCGCGGAGCGGCTTCCGCGGCGCGCGCCTACGTCGAGGCCGACCGGTCCCGGGTCGACGACTACTACCTGGCCGAGGGCACCGGGCTAGCTCGCCGCTTCTCCGCCAGGTCAGAGGGGAGCGGCCCTCACGGGTCAGTGGTCGATCTCGGAGACCTGGACGGTGACGCCTACGAGCGCTGGGTCGCCGGCCACGACCCGGTCACCGGTACGCCGCGGGGTCGGCTGCGGGCGGACGCGAAGGCGGTGCGGTTCGTGGAGGTGACCGTGAACGGACCGAAGACGTGGTCGCTGGCGGCGGCGCTGCACCCGGAGGTCGCCGCGGCGTACGACGCGGCGCAGGACCGTGCGGCGGAGCAGATCATCGGTTGGGTCGCCGCCCACGCGACCACCCGGGTCGGGCCACGCGGCCGCCAGGTGCAGGTCCCGGTCGAGCGAATCGAGGCGGTCACTGTCCGGCACTACACGTCGCGTGCCGGCGACCCGCACCGACACCTGCATCTGCAGTTCAACGCCCGGGTGTTCGCCGCCGGGCAGTGGCGTGGTCTGCACACGGTCGGGTTCCGGGACTCGATCGAGGCGCTGAACGGCATCGGCCACGCAGCCATGGCCACCGACCCCGAGCTCCGGGCGACTCTCGCCCGGGTCGGCCTCAGCTTGGACCCGGTGTCCGGGGAGGTCGCGGAGCTGGCGCCGTACACCGGGCGGTTCAGTGCCCGGGCGGCGCAGATCAGCCGTCACATCGACCGCTACGAGGCCGACTGGCGGGCGGCGCATCCCGGTGAGGAGCCCGGCCCGACGCTCCGGCAGGCCTGGGACCGCCGCGCCTGGAAGCAGGCCCGTCCCGACAAGGTGGTCCCCGCCGACGGCGCGGAGCTCGTCGCACGGTGGACCGAGGAACTGCACGCACTCGGCTACCGACCTTCTGAGCGCCCAGCGGATACGCCAGCTGCTGGCCTCCGACCGGGGACGCTGGATCGCGACCAGGCGGTCGCCACGGTCCTGACCCGGCTCGCCGCTCGCCGCTCGGCGTGGAACCATGCCGATGTGCGGGGTGAGGTGGAGCGGTGGGTGGCCGCCACTGGTCTGGTCGCCGCTGCGGAGGTGCGGTTCGACCTCACCGAGGACCTCACCCACCGCGCGCTGGAGAGGTCCCAGCCGTTGCTGCCGGGCGATGACGTGCCCGAGCACGTCCGGGCGTGGACCTCGCCTCGGGTGCTCGAGGTCGAGGCCGACCTGGTGTCCAGGATGAGCGCCAGGACGAATCGCCCGTCCGGTCTCGCCGCCCTTCGCCGCGAGGACGCTCCGGGGTTGGACGAGGCCCAGCGGACCGCGGTCGCCGCCCTCGCCGGATACGCCGAGCTGCTCGTGCTCGAGGGACCGGCCGGCGCCGGCAAGACCACCACTCTCCGTGCCGCCGCACAGGCGGTGTCAGAGCGCGGACATCGGCTGTGTGTGGTGGCACCCAGCTTGAAGGCGGCCGAGGTCGCCGGTCGTGAGCTCGGCGCGTTCGCGACCACCGCGGCGTGGTTGGTGCACCAGCACGGGTTCCGTTGGGACGACCGCGGCCACTGGAGCCGCGTCGACGCACCCGAACCGGTGCCTGAGGCGAGGTTGCGGCGGGGTGACCTGCTGCTGGTCGACGAGGCTGGGATGCTCGACCAGGACATCGCCCATGCCCTGTTCACGGTTGCGGACGAGGCTGGCGCCAGGGTCGCCCTGGTCGGGGACCGGCACCAGCTCCCTGCCGTCGGCCGCGGTGGCGTCCTCGACCTCGCCGTGCGCTGGTCCGACCCACGGTGGGTGCTGCGGCTGGAGACCGTGCACCGGTTCGCCGACCCCGAGTACGCCGAGCTCAGCCTCGCGATGCGCACCGGCAATCCCGTGCGTAGCACTGCCTCAGGCGGCTCTGGTGAGGTGCGTGGTGAGGGTCCTGGTGAGGTGTTCGACGTGCTCCTCGCCCGTGGCCAGATCCGTCTGCACGCAAGCGAGGCCGAACGCTGCCAGGCACTCGCCGAGGCGGCCGCCGCCGCCGTGCTCTCCGGCCGCACCGGTGTTCTGGTGATGGCCGACACCCACGACCAGGTCGCCGCTCTGAACGGCGCCGTCCGGGACCGTCTCGTCGCGGCCGGGCGGGTCGACGACCAGCGCGTGGTGGTCACCGATGCTGGGGAGCGGATCGGGGTGGGAGACCGGGTGGCCACCCGCCGCAACGACCGCGACCTCGGCGTGGCCAACCGCGACACCTGGACCGTCACCGCCGTCGCCGACGACGGCGCCCTGACCCTGCGCCGAGGCCACCGCGAATCCCGCGTCGTGCCGGCCGCATATGCGTGGGAGCAGGTCGAGCTCGCCTACGCCACCACCGTGTACGGCGCCCAGGGCGAGACCAGCCACACCGGCCACGTCGTCCTGGGTGAGCACACCAGCGCCGCCTCGGCGTACGTCGGGATGACCCGCGGCCGCCACGACAACGTCGCCCACCTGGTCGCCGACGACGTCGACGACGCTCGCCGTCAGTGGCAGGAGGTCTTCTCCCGCGACCGAACCGACCTCGGCCCCGCGCACGCCGCCCGGCTCGCCGCCGACGACATCGCCCGGTACGGCCCCAACCGGCGCCTCCACCCCACTCTGGCGCGGCTGCGTGACGCCTGGACCGAAGAGGCCGATGTGCTCGACTCGCTCGACCGCTGGAACCGCTATCGCGACCTGTACAGCCGTCCAGAGATGGCCGCTCCCGACCGTGTCGCGGCGATCGAGGCCTCCATCGCCCGAGAGCGCGCGCGGCTCGAGGTGACCAGGACGCGGGTGCAGGATCTGCTTCAGGATCCCGCCCTCCACGGCTTCCCGCCCGAGCGGATCCACCGGCACCGCGAAGCCTGGCAGCGGCAGCGTGAGGACACCCAGCGAGCGCGGCGCGAGGCCCGCCTCCGAGCGCAGCAGACGCCTCGCCGTCCCGAGGCGCACCTTCAGCCGCGGAGCAGGAGCGACCCGGGCGTCGGGTTGTGACCGGCGTTGCGCACCAGGTTGAGCGTCTTGGATGGCAGCGGGTTGTCCACGAGCGCGGTCGTAGTTCGCCTATGGACGGTGTAACCGTTCATCGAGGAGACCGCCATGGACCGACCCAACCCGACCGCCCCGAACCCCAACGACGAGCTGCTCTCGATCGACGAGGTCTCGCAGATGCTCCGCGTGCCCGTGGGCACCCTGCGCTACTGGCGCCACCTGGGAGCCGGCCCACACAGCTTCAAGGTCGGTCGCTGGGTCCGCTACCGCCGAGGCGACGTCCGCGCCTGGCTCAACGCCAAGCACCGCGGCGCCGCCTCGAGCTGACAGGAACCACGACAGAAGGCAGCCATGTCCGACCCCGTGCCCTACAGGCCGCTACTGAACATCGACGAAGCGGCCGAGTACCTCAACGTCCCCTCCCGCTGGATCGCCGACGCGGTCCGTCAGCGCAAGGTCCGCTGCACCCGCATCGGCAAGCACGTCCGCTTCCGCCTCGAGCACCTCGACGAGCTCATCAACGCCGGCGAGCAGCCCGTCACCGCGACCTGCATCCCCACGCAGCGCGACCGGCGCCGCTCGAAGCTCTGAGCGAGCGTCCTTGGATGACCCGTCTGCCACGCTGGGGGCGTGGAGTCCTACAGCGGGTCGTTCGATGTCGTGCCTTCGAGCGAGAGCCCCCCTGATGACGCGCCTGACCGGTGCGCCTTGTGCACCGACGGTCCCCCTGCCTGGTGGTACGTCGTGGAGCCGGACGGTGACTCGGGTCGGCTCGTGGAGTCCACGGCCCCGGCTCGGTGGTGGGCGCTGTGCGCTGAGTGTGACGGACTGATCGCCCTCGGCGCTGTGGACAAGGTTCGTGATCGAGCCGCCGCTCCCGATACAACATCAGCGCTGTTGGGTCGAGGGGTCCGGAGCGGCCACACCATCTCCTGATGCACGGGTGAGCTGCGTTAGGCGACCTCCGTCTCCGAGTCCGCACCGCGCGTGCCGTGACCGAGTTGTCGTGCTCGATTTAATAGTTCGAAGGCGCGACAAATTCCTGTACCGTCGTACCCGAGAAGTTGTCTTGTTCCATTTAGTTCAGTCAAACCTCGACAACTCCAGTCGTCGATGTTCGGGAAAGGCATCACATGCCCCGCGGACGCCCCTCACGCCAGAGCATCTATGACCGCATGGAAGAGGCCATCGACGACCTCCGTACGCGCATGGGCGGGCTTCCCAGCCCCACCGAGGCCGAGGAGATCTGGGCAGAGCTGTGGCACCAGGAGGCCCACCATTCCACCGCGCTCGAGGGCAACACGCTGATCCTCAACGAGGTCCGCAAGCTTCTCGACGAGGGCCGCGCCGTCGGCTCCAAGGAACTCAAGGAGTACATGGAGGTCGTCGGCTACGGCAATGCGGCCAAGTGGGTCTACGGCCAGGCGTTGGAACCGGGCGACTGGACCACCGGGGATCTCCTCAGCATCCAGGAGGTCCGCACAGTTCATTTCGAGGCCATGGAGCCGGTCTGGGGAGTCGCGCCCCATCCCCACGCGACTTCGGCAGAGACTCCCGGCAACTGGCGACAGCACGACATCCAACCCTTTCCCGAGGGCATGACCCCACCGCCCTTTCCTGAAGTCGACCACCGGATGACCGACTGGGTCGAGCAGGTCAACCATCTGCGCCACGAGAGCGACGTCCCGTTTCCCGAGCGGCTGGCGAGGCTGCACAACGAGTTCGAGAGGATCCACCCGTTCCTCGACGGCAACGGCCGCGCGGGACGACTGCTGCTCAACCTTCTCCTGGTCCGGCTCGGCTACCCGCCGGCGATCGTCTTCAAGAACGAGCGCGCCAAGTACCTCGCCGCGATGCGCAAGGCAGACGCAGGAGACTACGGACCCTTGGGTGAGCTCATCGCCCGCGCGGTGACCAACAACCTCTACCGGTTCGTCGTACCAGCCGTTGCCGGCCCCGCACGCCTCGTGCCGCTGGCCAGTCTGGCCGACGAGAAGGCCGGCACTACCGTCGGCGCGCTTCGAGCCGCCGCCGAGCGAGGTCGCCTTCGAGCTCAGAAGTCGCCCAACGGCACCTGGCTCAGCTCGAGGAACTGGCTCGAGGACTACCAGGCGAACAAGCACAAGCGCCTACCGAAGCCCGAGAAGCGGAGCTGACGAACACGAGCCGTCGCCGCCGGGCGCTGCCCGATGCATGCGCACTCATTCCACCACCACGGTGACCCTCCCGAGGTCGACCACGTCGCCGTCGGCCTCGATGCTCAGCGCGATGACCGCTCGTCCCGGTGTGGTGGCGATCCAGGCGTGGGGGTAGTTGGGGCCGTCGGTCCAGTCGTCGACCGTCAGTGCCTGGCCCTGTAGGTCTCCGGCGAGGGTGTTGGCGCGCTTGCCGTGGGCGTAGGCCCAGATGCGTTCGCCCACCCGTAGGTGCAGCGTGGTGTCGCCGGCGCGGATCTGCTCGTCGGTGGCGAACTGTTCGCGGTCGTCGTCGCTGTCGGTGCCGACCCCGACGGACACCTCGTCGGCCGGACCAGCCGGTTCGGCGATGACGGTGATGGTGACCGTCGACCCCGGGGGGAGCATGGTGCCCGGGGCGGGAGAGGCGTCCAGCACGTAGCCCGGCTTACCTGCCGAGATCGTGCGCGTCTGCACCTCGACATCGAACCCCTGCTCGGTCAGCCGCGCGACGTACCGCTCACCCGAGCGGCCTTGCGCGTTGACGGCGAGCGGCTGGAAGGCCGGGACGCCGACCTCGTCGGGGACCAGCCGAATCTGATCGAGGGTGCGGTCGACCTCGCCGGGCCCGGTGGAGGACTCGGCGCGGAACCACGTCTCGTGATCCGGGAAGTACACGGTTCCCGAGCAGACCCGGACCTCCCCGATGGTCTCGCGGGTGCAGGTGGTGCGCTGGCGCTGTGCTTCCTCACCGTCGACCGTGATCGTGCTGTCGACCTCGAAGTCGAAGCGGGGCTCGCCCTGGACGAGCTCGACGCTCTCCACACCTGCCGGGCGCGCGATCGCGCACGACTCGACGACGCCGACGTTGATCACGACAGTGTCCTTCATCGGCGTGCCGCACCGAGTCCGGTTGGTGCCCCACTCCTCGGGCACTGCGATCGCGAGGTTGCCCAGACCGACCAGGCGGGTGCCGTCCGGGATCGGCGCGGGGCCATCGGTGGTGGCTGGAGGTCGAGGGGACTGCGGTGCCACCGCCGGTGTCAGGACCGCAGTCGCGCCGATGACGGCGACCACGGCGGCGGCGCTCGCCCCCGCCACCGCCAGCGCCCGACGCCGACGTCGCCGAGCCACTCCGGCCCGGATCGACGCGAGCGGTGCGGGTCCGACGGCGGTTCGGTCCGCCGTTCGCTCGAGCAGCTCTCCCCAGTTCGGTTCGCTCATCGGGTGCCTCGCAGTTCGGTCAGGCTAGGATCCTCGGCGAGCGACCTCAGCGCCCGAGACAGGCGGCTCTTGACGGTCCCGGGAGCGACGCCGAGCACGGCTGCTGTCTGCAGTTCACTCAGGTGGGCGTAGTAGCGAAGGACCACCACGCTGCGTTGGTCGGCCGTGAGCCGCTGGAGGGCCCGGCCGATCGCGTCCGCGTCGTCGACGCGGACCGTTCCATCTTCGTGGAGACGGTCGGGCAGCTGCGCTGTCGGCCGCTCACCCGTCCACCGGCGCCGGCGCGACGAGGTGAGGGTGTTGATGAGGATCCGGTGGACGTAGGCGTCTCGGTCCTCAGCCCGCTGCACCCTCGCCCAGCTCAGCAAGCAGCGCTCCAGGGTGGTCTGGGCGATGTCCTCTGCCTCGACCCGGTTGCATCCCAGGAGCACGGCGGACCTGACCAGGCGTGGCCACCGTGCCGCCACGTACTGGCTGAAGTCGTCGTCCTCGCTCACGCCCCACCGGTCCTGTCGTTGCCTTCACTCGGTAGACGCGCTGAGCAGTGGATCCGGTTCCCAGGGCCGCGTCACGAGCCGTCATTCCTGGCGGCTCGGCGGTCGGATCGTGCCGCCGGTCAACGCGAGCTCGATGATCTCCGAGATCAGCTCGTCGCCGGCGGGCAGCAGGTGGCCGTAGGTGTCGATGGTGGTGGTGATCGACTCGTGGCCGAGCCGGGCCTGGATGTGCGGCAGCGGCGCCCCGCCGGCGATCAGCCAGGCCACGTGGGTGTGGCGCAGGTCGTGGAACCGGAACGGCGCGATCCCCTCGGCCGCCAGCGCCTTCATCAGCTTGCGCCAGATGTGGGTGTAGAAGTCACCGTTGTGCACAGGCAGCCCCGAGCGGGTCAGGAACACGAAGTCGTCCGGAGCCTTGCCCTCGACCTTCCGGGCCAGCACCTCGGCCACCACCGGGGCGACCCTGATCGTCCGCCGCGACTTCGGCGTCTTCGGGTAGCCGAGGTGGTGGTCGCGCATCCGGTGCTTGGGCCGCAGCTGCCTGGCCAGCCAGCCCGGGGTCTCGGTCTGGTCGTCCTCACCGTTGCGCTTCCACGCCTTGTTCACCCGGATCGTCCGCCGGTCCAGGTCCACGTCACCGACCCACAAGGCGCTCACCTCGCCGAAGCGCAGACCCGTACCGACGCTGACCCTGATCAGGTCGCCATGCACCCCGGCGAGCTCGACCGCCCGGTCCACGTCCCGCTCGGAGAGGAACCGCAGCTCGGGCCGGGACTGCTTCACCCGCGACTGCTTCGGCGCCGTCCCCACCGCGGGATTGGTGCTCAGGTAGCCCCGCTTCACGGCGTAGGTGAAGACCCCGTGGATCAGGCCGTGGTAGTTCGCCTTGGTCTTCAGCGACCGGTCCCAGTCGATCAGCCACTCCTTGAGGTCGGCCTCGGTGAGAGCGGTGACCGGCTTGGTGAACACCAGCGAGCCGCGCACCCGGGTCCCGGCGAGCACCCTGAGCTGGCCCAGGTAGCGCTTGCGCTGCCCCGGGGAGAGGTCGACGATCTGGCGCACGTACTCCTCACCGAGGTCGACGAACCGCGGCGGCGCCTTCAGCGGGTCCGCCTCACCCGGCGGACGGACGAATCCCTCGCCCTTGACCCAACCGTCAGGCCACCGCTGGCCGGCGGCGTCGACCATCTTCTTGAAGCCGTCCGCGCGGGCCAGGTTCTGCGCGTCCGTCCCGGCGCTGAACGTCTCCGCCTGGTAGGCCCCGTCCCGAGCGCCGCCCAGCCGCCACACCACCCGTGCCGACACGCCTCCGTCGCTGCGCCGACGCTTGTCGATCCACGCCATCTCCACACCTCCGCCAGGGCGCCGGTGCTACCACCGTGCTACCCCGTAGGCGATCGAGAGGCCCACTCATGGACAAAGCCCCAGGTCAGAAGACCTGGGGCTGTTGTGCGCGAGGGGGGAGTTGAACCCCCACGCCCTTTCGGGCACACGGACCTGAACCGTGCGCGTCTGCCTATTCCGCCACTCGCGCTTGAAGCCCGCCAAGGGTATCCCACCAGCCATGCACCGCCCAAACCGGGGCGCCGGTGCCGCACCGGGCGCCCGCTACGATGCCGGGGCGCCGGCGTCGTGACGCGGGGGGTATGGCAACGTCACGGGTTATCCCGGCGCCTGCTGGGCATAACGAGTGGGCGACACGTGGAGGCATAACGACACGGTGGGCTCGTCGTTGGCGTCGATGAGCCTGCTGTTGGTGCCTGCGCGCAAGACTGGGTCGAGACGGAATACTGCACAACGGCTGCGAGTGGCAGGAGAGGAGGCGGGAATGGGAGTCCTTCAGCGCTTCGAGAACAGACTGGAGCAGTTCGTCTCCGGCACGTTCGCCCGCGCCTTCCGCAGTGCCGTGCAGCCGGTGGAGGTGGCCGCGGCCCTGCAGCGCGAGGTCGACAACTCCGCACAGATCCTCTCCCGCGACCGCCGGCTGGTGCCCAACGACTTCCACATCGAGCTCTCCCCGGCCGACCACGCGCGGCTGGCGCCGTACGGCTCGACGCTGGCCCAGGAGCTCACCGAGATGCTGCGCGAGCACGCCGAGGAGCAGTCCTACGTCTTCACCGGGCCGATCTCGATCAGCTTCGAGCAGGACGAGGAGCTCGGCACCGGCCGGTTCCGGGTGCGCAGCGCCGCGCTGGCCCGGGTCACCCCGGTGTCGGGCAGCGTCACCGACACGGCGGTACGACGAGCGGCGATCGTGCTCGAGGTGAACGGCGTCCGCCACCCGCTCGAGCCGCCCGGCCTGGTGCTCGGGCGCGGCACCGACGCCGACCTGCGGATCAACGACCCCGGTGTCTCGCGCCGCCACGCCGAGATCCGGGTGATGCCCGGCGTCGGCGCACCCACGGTGAGCGTCATCGACCTCGGCTCGACCAACGGCACGGTCGTCAACGGCGAGCGGGTGCAGCAGGCGGTCCTCGGCGACGGCGCGGTCGTGAAGATCGGCAACACGAGCATGACCGTGCATCTCGTGGGAGAGCGGGAGGAAGGGCCGGATGTCTGAGCTCACCTTGATGCTGATCCGGTTCGCCTACCTGGCGATCCTGTGGATCTTCGTGCTCTCCGCGCTCTCGGTGATCCGCTCGGACATGTTCGGCGCCCGCATCGACCAGACCCCGCGTGCCGAACGCCGCGAGCAGCGCCGGGCCGCCAAGAGCCGGCCCAAGCCCGCCAAGCGGCCCCGCGGCGCACCGACCCACGTGCTGGTCGTGGACGGCGCCAACGCCGGTGAGACTGCCTCCCTCGACGACGCCCCGCTGCTGATCGGGCGCGGCAGCGATGCCGCGATCCTCCTCGACGACGACTACGTCTCCACGCGCCACGCCCGGATCGCGGCCTCCGGGGACCAGTGGTTCATCGAGGACCTCGGCTCCACCAACGGGACCTACCTGGGCTCGCAGCGGCTCACCCAGCCCACGACGCTCACCCTCGGCTCCCAGGTGCGGATCGGCAAGACCACCCTCGAGCTCAGGAAGTAGCCCGCGGTGACCTCGACTGAGCCCACCTTGCGCCTGCGCTATGCCGCCCTGTCCGACGTCGGACGGGTCCGCAAGGACAACCAGGACTCCGGCTTCGCCAGCGAGAACCTCCTCGTCGTCGCCGACGGCGTGGGCGGCGCGGCGCGGGGTGACGTGGCCTCGTCGACCGCCGTACAGATCATGCGCCGGCTCGACGCACCCGCGCCACCGGACCTGCTCGAGGCGCTCGCCGGCGCGATCCACCGCGCGCACGACCGGATCGCCGAGCTCGTCGACGAGGACCCCGCCCTCGAGGGCACGAGTACGACGGTCACCGCGGCGCTGTTCGACGGCCGCAAGGTCGGCATCGGCCACGTCGGCGACAGCCGCGGCTACCTGCTGCGCAGCGGCGAGCTCTCCCAGCTGACCAAGGACCACACGTTCGTCCAGGGCCTGATCGACGAGGGCCGGATCACCGAGGACGAGGCGCGCACGCACCCGCACCGCAACCTGATCCTCCGCGCGGTGGACGGCGTGCACGAGACCGACCCGGACCTGTTCACCCTCGACGTCGCCCCCGGCGACCGGCTGCTGCTGTGCAGCGACGGCTGCTCCGGCGTGCTCGACGACGCCCGGATCGCCGACATCCTCGGCACCGGCACCGTCGACTACGCAGCTGTGGAACTGGTCCGTGCCTCGCTCGAGGCCGGCAGCTCCGACAACGTGACCTGCGTGGTCGCCGACGTGGTCGACGCCGACGCGCCGATGGACGCCGAGTCGATGGCCTCGAGCAGCACCGGCCCGATGCTGGTCGGCGCCGCGGCCGAGCAGCCGCGGAAGCCCGGCGCGGTCGCGAAGAGCTTCTTCCGGGGGCACCGCAGCGGCGACACCGGCGAGCTCGAGCCGGTGCCCGGCGAGGACGAGCCGGTCGACCCGGAGGAGCTGCGCTACGCCCCGCGACCGCCCCGCCGGTTCCTGTGGCTGCGCCGCGCCGCGCTGGTGCTCGCGCTGGTCGTGCTGCTCGCGCTCGCCGCGGCCGGTGCCTACTCCTGGAGCCAGGACCAGTACTACGTCGCCGCCCGCGGGGAGAACGTCGCGATCTACCAGGGCGTCCAGGCCGACCTGCCCGGGCTCAGCCTCTCGGAGCTGCACGAGACCTCCGACGTCACCTTGTCCTCGCTGCCGGACTACCACGCGGAGAAGGTCAAGGCCGGGATCAGCGCCAGCAGCCTGGCCGACGCCCGCAAGATCGTGGAGAACATCGGCGAGATGGCCCGGCCCTGCCCGACCCCCGAGCCGACCCCCACCCCGTCGCCGTCGCCGACGACGAAGGGCGGCAAGCGCACCCCGTCACCCACGCCCACCCCGACGCCGAGCCCCTCTCCGACCCTGGCTCCTCCGGACTGTGTCGAGGTGAGCCCCTGATGCCGAGCAACCCCCTCACCGGGTTCACCCATCGCCGTCGCCGCGGCGCGGAGCTGTTCCTGATCGTGCTGGCCCTGATCGTCGGGGTCGGCGCGTACGCCGCGGTGGGGCTCGGCGTGGAGGGCACGGTCCCGGCCGACATCATCGGCTACGGCGGCTGGCTGGCCCTGCTGATCGTCGCCAGCCACGTCGTGGTGCGGGTGGCGGCGCCGTACGCCGACCCGGTGCTGCTGCCGGTCGTCGCCGCGCTCAACGGGATCGGCCTGGCGATGATCTACCGGATCGACCTGGCCAAGCTCGCCGAGAACGAGGACGCCAACACCCTCGCCCGGACCCAGCTGGTGTGGATGACGATCGGTGTCCTCCTGTTCGTCGCGGTGCTCCTGCTGCTCCGCGACCACCGCCGGCTGCAGGCGTTCACCTACACCTCCGGCTTCGGCGCGATCGTGCTGCTGGTGATGCCGCTGCTTCCGGTGCTCGGCACCGAGATCCGCGGCGCCCGGATCTGGATCAACCTCGGCCCGCTGAGCTTCCAGCCCGGCGAGATCGCCAAGGTGCTCCTGGTCGTCTTCTTCGCCGGCTACCTCGTGCTGCACCGCGACGCCCTGGCTCTGGCCGGCCGCCGGGTGGTCGGCATCGACCTGCCGCGCGGCCGCGACCTCGGCCCGATCCTCACCATGTGGCTGGTCAGCCTGGGGATCCTGGTCCTCCAGCGCGACCTCGGCTCCTCGCTGCTGTTCTTCGGGCTGTTCCTGGTGATGCTCTACATCGCCACAGAGCGGCCGGGCTGGCTGGTCGTCGGCGGCTCGCTGTTCGCCGCCGGTGCCTACATGGCCTTCCTGCTGTTCCCGCACGTGCAGTCGCGGGTGAACTCCTGGCTCGACCCGTTCGACCCCGACCACAACGGCTACCAGATCGTCGAGGGGATGTACGGCATGGCCTGGGGCGGCCTGGTGGGGCGCGGTCTGGGCCAGGGCAACCCGATCCAGATCCCGATCGCGGAGTCGGACTTCATCTTCGCCGCGCTCGGCGAGGAGCTCGGGCTCACCGGCACGATGGCGATCATCCTGCTGTACGGCCTGATCGTGGAGCGCGGCCTGCGCACCGCGCTGGTGTGCCGCGACGGCTTCGGCAAGCTGATCGCCGCCGGGCTCGCGGTGGTGTTCGCGCTGCAGGTCTTCGTCGTGATCGGCGGCGTCACCAAGCTGATCCCGCTGACCGGACTCACGACGCCGTTCCTGTCCTACGGCGGCTCCTCGCTGGTCGCCAACTGGGCGATCATCGCGCTGCTGCTCCGGATCTCCGACCAGGCCAGGCGCCCGCTGCCGAGCCTGTCCGCGCCGATGGACGACGACGCGACCCAGGTGGTGCCGCTTCGATGAACAAGCCGATCCGGACCATGGCCATCTTCTGCATGGCGCTGTTCATGGCGCTGCTGGTGAACAGCACCTACCTGCAGTACCTCCAGGCCGACGAGCTGAACTCCCGCAACGGCAACAAGCGGGTCCGCGACGCGGAGTTCTCCCGGGAGCGCGGGGCGATCCTGGTCCGGGGAGCCTCGGTCGCGCAGAGCGTCCCCGTCGACGACGAGTTCGAGTTCCAGCGGCGCTATCCGCACCCGCTGAAGTACGCCCACCTGACCGGCTTCTACTCCTACATCTACGGCCGTAGCGGCGTCGAGCTCACCCAGAACGACATCCTCTCCGGCAACGACCCCCGGCTGTTCGTGAAGCGCGTGGTCGACATGTTCGGCAACACCCAGCCCAAGGGCGGCGACGTCAGCCTCACGATCAACCCCGACGCGCAGACGGCGGCGTACGACGGCCTCCGGGCGCTCGGCGGTGCCGACATCAAGGGCAGCGTCGTGGCGCTCGACCCCTCCACGGGGGCGATCCTGGCGATGGTGTCCTCGCCGACGTACGACCCCAACGAGCTCGCCTCCCACCGGCTCTCGGCCGTGCAGCAGGCCTACAAGCGGCTCGACGGCGCCGGCGACCGGCCGATGCTCAACCGCGGCATCCAGGAGGTGTTCCCACCGGGCTCGACCTTCAAGCTGGTCACCGCGGCTGCGGCCCTGTCCAGCGGGCAGTACACCCCCGAGTCGATGGTCCCCGGCGGCGCCACCCTCGACCTGCCGCAGACGACGACGAACCTGCCCAACGACAGCGGCACCGACTGCGGCGGCAACCGGGTCACCCTGACCCAGGCGCTCAACGTCTCCTGCAACGTCGCCTTCGGCTGGCTCGGCATGGAGCTCGGCGACGACGCGCTGCGGGAGCAGGCGGAGAAGTTCGGCTTCGGCGACACCTACCTCACCGACCTGCCGGGGCAGGCCGAGAGCCGGTTCCCCGCGGACCCGGACAAGCCGCAGACCGCCCTGTCGGCGATCGGCCAGTTCGACGTCGCGGCGACCCCGCTGCAGATGGCGATGGTGACCGCCGGGATCGCCAACGGCGGCACCGTGATGAAGCCCTACCTCGTCGACGAGGTCCGCTCCCCGGACCTCGACGTCCTCGACAAGGCCAGCCCCGAGCCGTACCGCAGCGCGGTGAGCTCCTCGGTGGCCCGCGACCTGACCCAGATGATGATCTCGGTGGTCGACACCGGCACCGGCACCACCGCGCAGATCCCGGGGATCAAGGTGGCCGGCAAGACCGGCACCGCGCAGACCTCGGCGGACCGCAACCCCTACGCCTGGTTCGTCTCGTTCGCACCGGCCGACGACCCGCAGGTCGCGGTGGCCGTGCTGATCGAGGACGCCGGCGTCGCCCGGGACGCGATCTCCGGCAGCGGACTGGCCGCCCCGATCGCCAAGCGGGTGATGGAGGCGGTGATCAAGCGGTGACCTCGCAGCCGAACGGCGAGCGCTACCAGCTGGTCCGCCGGATCGCCACGGGCGGCATGGGGGAGGTCTGGCTCGCCGAGGACACCGTCCTCGACCGCGAGGTCGCGGTGAAGGTCCTCAAGCAGGAGTTCGCCGACGACCCGGTCTTCCGGGCCCGGTTCGAGGCGGAGGCCCGACACGCCGCGTCGCTGCATCACCCCAACGTCGCCTCGGTCTTCGACTTCGGGCAGCTCGCCGACCGGGACGGCTCCGGGGTGACCCGGCCGTTCCTGGTGATGGAGCTGGTCCCCGGGGAGCCGCTCTCGGCGCTGCTCCGCGACGGCGCCCCGATGCCCACCGACAGAGCGGTCGCCGTGGTGACGCAGGCGGCCGACGCGATCGCGGCCGCGCACGCTCTCGGCATCGTTCACCGCGATGTGAAGCCGGGCAACCTGCTGGTCACGCCGGACGGCACGGTGAAGATCACCGACTTCGGGATCGCCCGGGCCGCGGACGGCGCCTCGGTGACCCAGACCGGGCAGATCCTGGGCACCCCGCACTACATCTCTCCCGAGCAGGCCGAGGGCCACAGCGCCACCGAGGCCAGCGACGTCTACGCGCTCGGGGTCGTGCTCTACGAGTGCCTCGCCGGGCGGCGGCCCTTCGAGCGCGACACCCCGATCCAGATCGCGCTCGCCCACGTTCGCGACGAGGTCCCACCGCTGGACGAAGACGTTCCCGTCTGGTTGCGGGCGGTGGTGGCCCGGGCACTCGCGAAGGACCCGGCGGACCGGTTCGCCGGCGCCGGTGCGTTCGCAGCCGCCTTGCGCGACGGTCAGGCAGTGCCCGACCCCGACGCCACCCAGCTGATCACCCCGGTGGGGATGTCCGTGCCCGGCGGCCGGGACGAGCCCCGGTCCCGGCGTACGGCGCCGCCCTGGTGGCCCTGGGCCGCCGCCGCGGCCGCGGTGCTCATGGTCGTGCTGACCACCGCCTCCTTCGCGGGCGGCGACGCGCCGGCCACGTCGGCCAGCGCCACCGAGGAGAGCGCCGGCCCCGAGCCGGTCGCCGACGAGCGGGTCCGGGTGCGGGAGGCTGCCTACCTCGGGCAGCACTTCAAGGACGTCAGGCAAGACCTCGAGGGCCTGGGTCTGAAGGTCCGCGAGGAGAAGGTCGCCGCGACCTCGCCCGAGCAGGCCAAGGACACCGTCGCGCGGGTGCGCCCCCGCGGCCTGGTCGACCCCGGTACGACGGTCACGGTCTCGGTGTTCGAGGAGTACGTCCCGCCGCCGTCCGACGACGAGGACGACGAGGACGACGAGGACGACCACGCGAAACCTGACCGGGGGAAGCCGGAGAAGCCGGACAAGCCGGCGAAGAAGGCGAAGAAACCCAAGGGCAAGGCGAAGGGCAAGGACTGATGAGCACCGGAGCAGAACCCCACCGGATCGGTGGCCGCTACGAGCTCGGTGAGATGCTCGGCCGCGGCGGGATGGCCGAGGTCCGCAAGGGCAACGACGTCCGCCTCGGCCGGATCGTGGCGGTCAAGCGGCTGCGCACCGATCTCGCCGCCGACCCCACCTTCCAGGCCCGCTTCCGCCGCGAGGCACAGTCCGCGGCGTCGCTGAACCATCCGGCAATCGTCGCGGTCTACGACACCGGCGAGGAGATGTCGACCGACGGCACCGACGTGCCGCAGCCCTACATCGTGATGGAGTACGTCGCCGGCCGCACCCTGCGCGAGATCCTGCGCGAAGGCCGCAAGATCCTCCCCGAGCGCGCGCTCGAGATCACCTCGGGCGTGCTGTCGGCCCTCGACTACAGCCACCGCGCGGGGATCGTGCACCGCGACATCAAGCCCGCCAACGTCATGCTCACCCCGTCGGGCGACGTGAAGGTGATGGACTTCGGGATCGCCCGGGCCGTCGCCGACGCCTCGTCGGCGATGACGCAGACCGCGGCCGTCGTGGGAACCGCGCAGTACCTCTCGCCCGAGCAGGCCCGCGGCGAGACCGTCGACTCCCGCAGCGACGTCTACTCCGCGGGCTGCCTGCTCTACGAGCTGCTCACCGGCCGGCCGCCCTTCGTGGGCGAGAGCCCGGTGTCGGTGGCCTACCAGCACGTCCGCGAGCCTGCCGCGCCGCCGTCGTCGATCGACCCCGACCTCCCGCCGGAGATCGACGCGATCGTGATGAAGGCGCTCGCCAAGCCGGTCGAGGACCGCTACCAGAGCGCCGCGGCGATGCGCGCGGACATCGAGCGGTACCTGGCCGGCAAGCCCGTGGTGGCGCCCGTCGTACCCGCGGCCGCCGCGGCGACAGGGGTGCTCCCGCAGGACCAGGCCACCGAGTCCACCTCGATCTTCGCGGGCGGCACGCTGCCCGAGGCCGAGGAGAAGAAGAAGCGCTGGCCGTTGGTCGCGCTCGTGGTCGGCGTGCTCGCGCTGCTGGTGGGCGGGGCGATCCTCGGCTCGTCGCTGTTCAGCTCCGCGCCCGACGAGAAGTCCGTCCCGCGGCTGCTGAACATGACCCCGGCCCAGGCCGAGCGTGCGCTCGAGGAGGCCGGGCTGGTGCTCGGCGACGTCGAGGAGCAGGCCTCGGAAGACGTCCCGCGGAACCGGGTGATCTCCCAGGACCCCGAGCCCGGCGACTTCCTGGAGGAGGGCGGCGCGGTCGACATCATGGTCTCCAGCGGCAAGCCCGAGGTGGTCGTCCCCGACGTGCTCGACGCGGACAAGGAGGATGCCCGGGCCGAGCTCGAGGATGCCGGGCTCCGGGTGAAGATGGTGCGCCGCGACTCCGACGAGGAGGAGGGCACGGTCATCGACCAGGACCCGCGGCCGGCGGCCACCGTGCCGGTCGACACGCTGGTCACCGTCTACTGGTCCGACGGGCCCGAGGAGGTGCCCAGCGTCGTCGGCATGCAAGAGGACCGGGCGGTGAAGACGCTGGAGGACGCAGGCTTCACCGTCGACGTGGAGCTCGACTCCGAGACCCGCGCCGAGAAGGGGATCGTGCTGGAGCAGGACCCGCCCGCCGGCAGCGAGCTCGAGAACGGCGCGACGGTCACGATCGTGGTCTCCGACTACGAGGAGCCGACCCCCACGCCGACCCCGACCCCGACCCCGACCGAGACACCCACGCCGACCGAGACACCGTCGGCCACGGAGTCGCCGACGGTGGGGATCGGTCCGTCCGACGAGAGCAACCCCTGACCCGGGGTCACAGGTCGCTGTCGGTGTCGGCCTCGACCTCGCCCGCGGGCCGGGCGTAGTCGAGGTCGAGCGGGCCGTCGTAGGCCGGCACCGTCACGTCGCTGTGCGGCAGCACGTCCCAGCCGAGCCCGTAGGCCTCGACGTAGTCGAGGTAGATGTCGATGTAGGGGCTCTCGTTGATCGAGGTGAGCATCGCCGCCGGGTCACCGATCGCCGTGATCACGTACGGCGGGGCGTACGGCACGCCGTGCAGCACGACCGTGCTGCCCACGCACTTGATGCCGGTGGTGGACACCACCCGCTGTCCCTGGACGGTCATCGCCTCGGCGCCGCCGGCCCACATCGCGTTGACCACGGCCTGGATGTCCTGCTGGTGCACGATCAGCAGGTTCGGGTCGAGCCCGGAGCCGACGATGCTGTCGCTCGAGGCGTCGTCGAGCGTGACGGTCAGACCGGGCCCGGACATCGCGGCCAGCCCGGCGGGCACCTCGAACTCGGCGGCCCGCTTGTGCGCCGCGCTGACCCCGGTGTCGGCGCGCCGCGCGCTGAGCCGCTCCACCTCGGCCTCGATGGCGTTGCGCTCCGCGCGCAGCTCGTCGACCTCCTCGGTCGCCTGGGCGACGACGCTGGACAGGTCGCCGTAGCGGCCGGCGCGCAGGTCGGTGCCGTCGGAGCTCACCGCACTGGTCACGAACAGCACACCGGCGACGCCGAACACGCCCGGCACCAGGAGCCGCCAGCCCAGCCCGCGGTTGCGATAGGTGCTCAGCCGGATGGCCCGGGCCGCGGCGATCCGGCGGCTCCACGTGTCGCGGACCAGCCGGGCGGGGCCGCGCGAACGCGGGGCTTCGGTCATCGCAGGCTCTTCGAGGGTCGGGGCGCGTCGAGTGCGCTTTCGTGGAGCGGACTGTGCCCGACTACGCTATCGGACGTCCCAAGCAGCCAGCCCTCGTGAGTACCAAGGAGTTCCAGGTGACCGACTCGAACCGCAACAAGGCCCGCCGCGGCGCAGGCACCGCCGGTTCCACCGCTCCCCGGTCGCTCGCTGCGGACCAGGGCGCCTCGATCTCCGTCGTGCGCACGGTCCTCGCGGCGCTGGTCACCGCGCTGGGGATCGCCTGGATGGCGGTCTACATCAACGTCGCCCAGGACGGCGAGCAGCTGACCTGGATGGGCGACCTGGCCCGGTGGAACTTCGTGATCGGCTTCGGCCTGCTCTTCATCGGACTGGCGCTGTTCGCCAACCCCGGCACCCCGCTGGGTCGCGGCCGCGGCGTCGTGGTCGGGATGCTCGGCTGCTTCCTGATCGGCCTGGTGTGGATCGTCGTCTACTACATGGCCGGCACGCCCACCAGCATCCCGGTGATCCGCAACCTCGAGGCCTACAACCTCGTGGTCGGGATCGGCTTCATGGCGGTCGGGTTCGTGTACGCGACCCGCTGGGAGTGAGCGTCGTACGACGCGCACAGCACGGCTAATCACACCGATGTGATTCATCCACAGGGGTTATCCCCAGTGTGGAAAAGCAGTGCCCCAGGGTGCTCGGACACAGGCGTGCACCCCGAGTTCTACCCGGCGCGTGAACGCGTGAAACCCCCCGAACAGGGGAGATGGGGCAAGCGCTCGGGCTCAGGTGAGGACGAGGGTCCGCGCCACGACCGCGGCCAGCACGGCCACGGCGAGCAGGGCGAGCCCGAGGCCCTGCCACGAGGAGCGGCGGCGCGGGCTGTAGACGAGCACGAGCGCGACCAGCACGCCGCCGACGAAACCGCCGAGGTGGCCCTGCCAGGAGATCAGCCCGCGGCCGAAGACGGTGATCATCACGTTGAGACCCAGCCACAGCAGGATCTGGCTGTAGTCGGCCCGGACCTTGACCGCGACGACGAGCAGCGCACCCATCAGGCCGAAGATTGCTCCGGAGGCCCCGACGGTGGGGGTGTACTCCGGGGAGAGCCAGTAGACGAACGCGCTTCCGGTGAGCCCGGAGAGGAAGTAGAGCACGAGGAAGCGGAGCCGCCCCACGGCCGCCTCCAGCTGCGGCCCGAGGAACCACAGCGCCAGCATGTTGAAGCCGACGTGCATGAGGTCGACGTGGGTGAACATCGTGGTGACCAGCTGCCACCAGGCCCCGTCGGCGACGCCCTCGACGAACCGGACGGTGCCGTCGGGGTAGAGGACCGGCCGGCCCAGGGCAAGCAGCGCGAGCCGGTCCACCCAGACGCTGGTCGCGCCGCCGGTGGCGGTGATCAGCAGCCAGACGGCGAGGTTGATCCCGATCAGGACCTGCGAGGTGAGCGCGGGGTTCTCCGAGCGGCGACCGCCGTACGGCCCCCGCCCGGCCCGCGTCGCCCGGGCACCCTCCTGCACGCACGTGGGGCACTGGAAACCCACCGCCGCCGGGTGCATGCAGTCCGGGCAGATCGGACGCTCGCACCGCTGGCAGCGGATGTGGGTCTCCCGGTCGGGGTGCCGGTAGCAGTACGGGGTGGTCCCCGTGCTCATCGCAGGTTCGTCGATCACAGGACTGGTGCCGGTCGGGGCAGGGTCAGCGACGCTCGACCTGAACCGACTCGATGACCACCGGGTCGGCCGGACGGTCGCCGGGGCCGGTCTTGGTGGTGGCGATCGCGTCGACGACGGCCTGGCTCTCGGCGTCCTCGACCTCACCGAAGATCGTGTGGCGGTTGTTCAGCCACGGGGTCTCGCCGACGGTGATGAAGAACTGCGAGCCGTTGGTGCCCGGCCCGGCGTTGGCCATCGCCAGCAGGTAGGGCTTGTTGAACGACAGCTCGGGGTGGAACTCGTCCTTGAAGGTGTAGCCCGGGCCACCGGTGCCGGTGCCGAGCGGACAGCCGCCCTGGATCATGAAGCCGTCGATCACCCGGTGGAAGCCGAGGCCGTCGTAGAAGCGGCCGGTCTTCTTCTCACCGGTCTCGGGGTCGGTGTACTCCTGGGTGCCCTCGGCGAGGCCGACGAAGTTGGCGACCGTCTTCGGTGCGTGGTTGGGGAACAGGTGGACGACGATGTCGCCCTTGTTGGTCTTCAGGGTCGCCCAGAGGTCCTCGGCCATCGAAGTCGCCTTTCGTCGGTGGTCGGACCGGGGTGCCGGCCCGTGTGCGCATCGATCCTCCCACGGTGGCCAAGGCGCGTCGTACGGCGGTCCGACGGTGCCTGGCCCAGGGTTTGATTCACATCACCTACACGGCATGATCGGGGCAGTAGCGGGCATCAACTCGTTCGAAGACCACGAAGAGAGGACACCTCGACGATGCGGAAGTCGAAGTCGAAGACGCACACGATGCGTGACCAGGCCGAGGAGGTCATGGAACGTCTCGCCCCCCACGTGGAGAGCGCCCGCGAGAAGGCCGCCCCCGTGCTCGCCGACGCGAAGCTCCGCGCCGCCGAGGCGCGGGAGAAGGCGGCGCCCTACGTCGCCGAGGCGAAGGAGCGCACGACCCCCGTGGTCGAGGGTGCCCGCACCAAGTTCACCACCGAGGTGCTCCCGGTGATCACCGCTGCCGTCGCCGCGGCGTCGGAGGCCACCGAGGAGGCCCGTGAGGAGGCGAAGAAGCGCGGTGCCGCGACCGCTGCCGCCCTCAAGGGTGAGGTCGAGGCGCCGAAGAAGTCGCACAAGCTGCGCACCTTCTTCCTGCTGCTCGGCCTGAGCGGTGTCGTCGCGTTCATCGCCAAGAAGCTGTCGGACCGCGAGGCGACCACCGCCTGGCAGTCGTCGTACACCCCGTCCCCCTCGAGCGAGCGCAGCTCGTCCGGCACCACGGGCAGCCCGCACGCCACCCCGTCGTACTCCGCCCCGGGCGTCGCCGCGACGGCGGACATGGACGACACCCCGATGGGCACCGCCGCGGCCGCTGCCGCCGCCGCGGCCCGCGACGAGGCCGGCGCCGGTCCCGACGAGGCGGCCGCCGACGCCGAAGAGCACCCGCACGCCGCGACCACGCCGGACAACCCGGCCGAGGAGATCAAGGTCGACGACGACAAGGCCTGACGCCGCGCCGCTGGTCGAGCTTGTCGAGACCCCGTCGAGATCCCCGCCCCGGTCACCGTCCTCGGTGACCGGGGCGGAGTCGTCTCGGGGCAGGGAGATCGACCGGCCGGTGCTCGTCGACCCAGTCGTCGATCTCCTCCCACCGGGAGAACAGCCAGTCGATCCGCTCCTGGCGCCCGGCCGGGATCTCACTGCGCGGCACCCGCCACCACCGCATGATGATCTGCTTGTCCATCGGGAGCTCGCGCCAGACGTCGGTGATGGTGAGCATGTGGTCCAGCCCGGTGTGCGCGACCAGCACCACGTCGGCGTCCGGGGCAGCGTCGAGTGCGGCCAGGAAGCCGCCCGGCCGTGGAGCGAGCACGTTCTGCATCCCCTCGGCCCGCTGGGCCATCGCGTCGAGCCCGAGCTTGCGCAGCTTCTCGATCGCCCGCTGCCGCCGCTGGGGGGTGAAGTTCCCGCCCTCGGGGAAGATCACGAACGCGTCGTTGTCGTCGAGGCCGCGAGCGAGCTCGCCGACCTCACGCTCCTGCTTGTCCGGCGGGTCGCCCTTCCGTGGCGGGGAGACGAACCGGGTGGGCACCCGTCCCAGCAGGATCCCGACCGCGGGGTCCCAGGCCAGGGTGTCCTTGAGCACCACCCGCGGCTCGCGGTGGTACCAGTGCATCAGCGCGTACATCAGCGTGAACGAGTCGCCCGGACCCGCGTGCCGGGAGCACACCAGCAGCGGGTGCCCGGGGAAGGCGTCGGGACTCGGGCCCTCGGTGACGATCTTCAGCCGCAGCACCCGGCGGGCCTCGCGGAAGAAGATGACCAGGTAGGTGCGCGCGAGGTCGTAGTGGATCCGCTCGAAGAACGGCCGCCGGAGGTACAGCCCGAACCCGGAGGCGATCCACAGCCCGAACAGCTCGACCAGGATCAGGCTCTCCAGGACCAGGTGCAGCAGGGCGACCCACAGCAGGCGCAGCGGCCGGAGCCGGCCGGGCACGACGGGGGAGAGCAGGGCGGCGCCGAGCACCCACAGCGGGATCGTGGTCAGGAGTACGACGGTCAGCACGATCACCAGCGGAGCGACCACCAGCCGCTGCACCAGACCGGTCACGACGGGGGCTCCTCGAGGTAGGCCAGGTAGGTCGACGTCGCGTCGTACGCGGCCTCGATCCGCTCGAGCACACCGGAGAAGTCGCGGTAGGCCAGCAGCGAGTCGTCCCGGGCCGAGCCGCCGCCGGTGGGCAGCACGTGAGCCGTCACGCCCTCGGGCAGGCCGGCCATCTCGCGGTTGAACCGATGCCGCCGGGCGATCTCGAAGGACACCCGGGCCACCTCCCACGGCCGGCGCGGCGGCTTCAGCGGGCGGTCGACCCGGCCGACCTGGAGCACGAAGATCCGGTCGGCGCCGACCTCGACGGCCCGTCCGACCGGGATCGAGTTCACGATCCCGCCGTCGAGGTAGTGCTCGTCACCGACCTTCGCGGGCCGCAGCAGGCCGGGGACGGCCGCCGACGCGACGACGGCGTCGACGACCCGGCCTTGCGTGAACCAGTGCTCGGCGGCCCGCTCGATGCTCGCCGCGCAGCACTGGAACTCGATCGCGAGCTCGTCGAAGGTCAGGTCGCCGAGCTCGGCCTCCAGCCGCCTGCGCAGGGGCCGCGAGGAGTGCAGGTGGGTGCCGGTGCGCACAGCGCGGGTCACCTGGCGCACGGCGCCGTCGCCGTACACCTCCTTGCCCGACACCGCGGTCTCCCAGAGCCCGACCAGCCGGTCGATCACGCCGGGTCCCGGGTCGGCCGCGACGAGCGCGCCGTTGAGCGCGCCGACCGAGGTGCCGAGGATGACGTCGGGCTCGATGCCGGCCTCGGCCAGTGCCCGGAGCATGCCGACCTCGACCGCGCCGAGCAGGCCACCGCCCCCGAGGACGAAGGCGGTCCGGGTCACCGGGTCAGGCCCCGGTGCCCGCGTCGGTGGTCGAGCCCCCGGTGGTCGAGCCCGTCGAGACCCCCGTGGCCGAGCCCCCGGTGGTCGAGCCCGTCGAGACCCCCGTGGCCGAGCCCCCGGTGGTCGAGCCCGTCGAGACCCCGGCAGCCTCCGCGGCGAGCCGGCGCTTCACGTCCTTCGTCGCCCGGTGCTCGGCCCAGAACGACAGCACCGGCACGGTGCCGGCGAGCAGGGTGACGACGGTGAACCCCAGGCTCCACTCCGCCCGGCGCGAGAGCATGAACGCGAACAGCAGGAAGATCATGTACAGCCAACCGTGCGCGACGCCGAGCGTGTGCGTGATCCACTCCCCGAGGTCGTGCGCGCCGCTGCCGGGGGTGGTCAGCTCCGGAGTCGAGGGGAAGATGCCCCACATCGAGGACCCGTCGAAGTTGGCCAGCGGGACGCCGACCAGGATCAGCACGATCAGCAGGACACCGACGACCGTGGCCATGATGCGGTAGGGGGTGAGCAGGGCTTTCACGGACCCGACGGTACCTCAGCGGCGGTGACGCGAGCCCGGCGCGACCGCTCGATCTCGTCCCTGGCCCAGCGCCACCACACGAAGACCACGAACCCGGCGAACACCCACCACTGCACGCCGTAGAGCAGGTTGCGCAAGCCCGTGTCGGAGCTCGGCTCGGGCATCGAGTCCGGGGTGACCGGCACGAGCCCGTCGGTGGCCGCGGTGGGCTCGGCCGACTCCGCGACGAGGAAGGCGCTGTACAGGTCCTGGTCCACCCGCTGGATCGCGTCGGCGATCCGGACCTCCGGGAGCAGGTCGTCGCGCGGGTCGTCGTCGGGCCGGCCGGTGCCCTCGGGCGGCTGCAGCCAACCGGTCAGCTCGACGCCGCCCTGCGGTGCGGCCGGTGCGGTCCGCGGGTCCGCGGTCCAGCCGCGTACGACGAGCAGGGCCGAGCTCGTGGCGCAGGCCGCCTCCTGCTCGCACACCGCGACCGGGGTCACCGCCCAGTAGCCGTCCCGGTCGTCGTGCTCGCGCCCGGTCACGTAGAAGGTCGACTCGGGCAGCCACCGGCCGCTGAGCTCCACGGGCCGGCCGACGGCCGAGCCGGGGAACGGGTCGTCGCCGTCGATCACCTCGCCGATCGGCACGGGTGCGAGGTCGGAGAGGTCCCGTGCGGCGGCTTCGCGCTCGGCCTGCCAGACGTCGAGCTGCCAGAGCCCGAGGCCCACCGCCGCGCCCGTGGCGACCAGCCCGACCAGGTGCAGGAGGAGAAGACGAGGAGCGACCAGCTCCCTCAGCACCCTCCACACGCCGCCCAGCCTAGAAGCCCCACCCCAACTCCAAGTAATGCGGGGTTATGGACACTCCACACGCGGCACACCGCTCGCGATCCGTCCACAGCACCGCAGAAGTGCGGTCATGCCTCCGGTCGGCCCATTCCAGATACTGGTCAGACCACTTGACCACAGACCAACCCCGGCAGCACGGTGTCGGACATGGCACTTCGACCCGTGGCCCGTCGGCTCGTCCCCGACGAGGTGTTCGACCAGATCCTGACCGAGGTCGTCGACGGCGGCCTCGCGCCCGGCGACAGCCTGCCCAGCGAGCGGCGGCTCGCGGAGGTCCTCGGCGTCTCACGTCCCGCGGTGCGCGAGGCGCTGCAGCGGATGGCGCAGGCGCGCCTCGTCGAGGTGCGACACGGCGGTGCGACCACGGTCCGCGAGTTCCGCCGCGCGGCGGGCCTCGACCTGCTCCCACGGCTGCTCGTGCGCAACGACGAGCTCGACGTCCGGGTCGCCCGCAGCATCCTGGAGGCCCGGCTCGCGATCGCCCCCGAGGTCGCCGCGCTCGCCGCGGAGCGGGGCAGCGCCGAGCTGCACGACGCGCTGGAGGGTGCGATCGAGACCCTCGCCGCGGACGACGACCCGGTGGCCCGCCAGTGTGCGGCGCTCGCGTTCTGGGACCACGTCGTCGACGGGGCGGACTCGGTCGTGTTCCGGCTGATGTTCAACAGCCTGCGTGCGGCGTACGAACCGGCGATCCACGCGCTCGCCGTACTCATGCAGGCCGAGGTCAGCCAGATCGACGCCTACCGCGAGGTCCGGGCGGCGATCGTCGCCCACGACCCGGTCGCCGCCCGGGCCGCGACCGAGCGCCTGCTCCGCCCGGCCACGACCGACCTGATCTCTGCCATCCACGACCTGGAGGAAGCCTGATGACCCGGACGTCACCCGAGATCGAGAAGCTCGCCCGCCAGCAGGTGGCCGCCGATGAGGCGCGGATCACCGGATCGCGCCGCACCAGCGTAAGCCTGGCGGAGGCCTGGCGTGCCTTCCTGCGCCACCCTTCCCCGTGGATGATCGGCGGCACGGTGGCGTTCGCGGTCACAGGCCGCGCCGTGGTCGGTGACCTGCGCTGGACCGATGCGCTGGTGCCGGTGGCGCTGCTCGCCGCGATGCCGTTCGTGGAGTGGGTGATCCACGTGTTCATCCTGCACTGGAAGCCGCGACGGCTCGGCCCGGTCGCGGTCGACCCGTTGCTGGCCCGCAAGCACCGCGAGCACCACGCGGACCCACGCGCCATCCCGTTGGTGTTCATCCCCTGGCAGGCACTGCTCTGGCTGCTGCCCACGCTGGTGGCGATCGCGTTCCTCGTCTTCCCGCGCACCGGCCTGGGGCTCACCTTCCTGGTCACGGTCACCACGTTGCTGTCGGTCTACGAGTGGACGCACTACCTGCTGCACTCCGACTACCGGCCGCGATCGAAGGCGTACCGCGCGATCTGGCGCAACCACCGGCTGCACCACTACAAGAGCGAGCACTACTGGTTCACCGTGACCACGGCCGGCATCGCCGACCGGGTGTTCGGCACCTATCCGGACCCGAGCACGGTGCAGACCTCCCCGACCGTCCGCGCCCTGCACGCCACCGAGGCGGGCTGAGGGTCGGGACTCAGCGGCTCGAGACGGCGACCCGCAGGCCGAGGGCCACCAGCACCGTGCCGCTCGCCGCCTCCAGCCGAGCCCTGACCCGAGGCGTCCGGAACCAGCCGCCGGCGCGGGCCACCGCCGCGGCGAGGCCGAGGTAGAGCCCGGTCTCCAGGGCCACCTGGAGCACGGCGAGCATCGCCGTGGTGGTGAACAGGGGCCGGTCCGCGGGCACGAACTGCGGGTAGAAGGCGAGCATGAACACCGCCGCCTTCGGGTTGGCCAGCTGCACGGCGACCGCCTCGGCGAAGGCCCGCCGGCCCCGACCAGGCGAGCGAGGAGCCGACCGGATCGCGTCCGGGGCGTCAGGCGGTCCCGCAGCAGGGTCGAGCTCCGGACCTGCAACCCGGCCGAGTGCGCGTGCCGCTCGGGACTCGGCTCGGGCCGCACCCCAGGCGCGGACGCCGAGGTAGACCAGGACCCCGGCGCCCACCACCCGGAGCACGAGGTAGGCCACCTCCGAGGCGGCGACCAAAGCGGCCAGTCCACCGGCGGCGGCCAACGCCCACAGGTACAGCCCGACCTCGAGCCCGAGCACGGTCGGGACCGTGGCGCGGAACCCGTCGAGTGCCGCCCGGCGCAGGATCAGCGCCACCGCCGGTCCCGGCGACGCCGAGATCAGTACGACGGCCACCACGAACGCGGGGAGCGAGCCGACCAGGTCCATCCCGCGAGTGTGACACCGGCTCGCCCACACGAGCACCGGGTTTCCACCGTCGGAGGACCACCCGGGCGGCCACCTGGAACTGGGCGATCAGCTCTCGCCGTTGCGCATCCACGACGGCGGCGGTGGGGGCGGCGCGCTGGGCGTGATCGGCGCGGACCGCTCCTCGGCCACCGGCGCGGCCGGCGGTCCGGGCGGTGTTGCGGCCGGCGGCCCGGCCGGCGGAGGAGTGGCGGCGCCCGGAGGCGGCGGCACGGTCCCAGCGGCTGCCACGGCGGTGTGCAGGGCGAAGCTGCGGATCTCTCCGCGTGCCTCCATCGCGCGCAGGGCCTCCATCACCCGCTCGCGGTCGTCCGGGGATACCGCCCTGCCGTTCGCCTCGAGATAGGTGAGCACCCCGAGGTCGCGCAAGTACTTGTCTGCCTCGGCGCCCGGGCCGCCGAGCCCGGAGCTCGCCAGTGCAGTGTCCGCCTTCGCCGCCAGCTCGGACGCCGTGGCCCGTGCCTTGTCCAAGAAGCCCATGTCGACACCTCCAGACCGGGTGCGCCTCGCACACCGTTCACCTCGAAGCCTACGCACGCGCGCCCTCGGCTCACTAATGTTTCGAGAGGACCGGTCCGCGCGCGACGCGGGCCCCACGACGCACAAGGGAGCACCGCATGGCCATCCACGGATCGCTGTTCACCGACTTCAAGGAGAACGCCTCCCAGGACCCGTTCTCGCTGCAGAACAAGAAGCTGCTGAAGATCCAGATGGGTTACGGACCGGTCTGGGCCCGGACCGGGTCGATGGTCGCCTACCAGGGAGACATCCGCTTCGAGAACAAGGGTTCCGGCGGCCTGGGGAAGATGTTCAAGGCGGCCGTCACCGGCGAAGGCGTGGACATGATGCAGTGCACCGGCCAGGGTGAGCTGTTCGTCGCCGACCAGGCGTCGGAGATCCAGGTGATGTACCTCGAGAACGACGCGATCTCGGTCAACGGCAACAACGTGCTCGCCTTCTCCTCCTCGATCGAGTGGGACATCCACCGGATCCAGGCGCGCGGCGCGGCGATGACCGGCGGCCTCTACAACGTGTCGCTGCGCGGCACCGGGTACGTCGCGATCACCACCAAGGGTGAGCCGGTCGCGCTCGACGTTGCCAGCGCCCCGACGTTCGGCGACGCGCAGGCCGTGGTGCTGTGGACGTCTGGGGTCAGCATGGACGTCCGGGTCGACACCGGTGGCCTGAAGTCGATGATCCGCGGCGGCACGGGGGAGACCTTCCAGATGGCCTTCGGCGGCCAGGGCTACGTGCTGGTCCAGCCGAGCGAGTCCGTGGTCCAGGGCGGTGCCCAGGCCGCCGGCGAGAAGGGCGGCGGCCTCGGCGGCCTGCTCGGCGGCTGAGCATGCCGGTGCCCGTCGTACCTCTGGACTCAGGGGTACGACGGGCACCGGGTCGAACTAGTACTGGAAGCGGGCGACCAGCTGCTGCATCTCAGCGGCCATCCGCGCCAGCTCTTCAGCGGCCTGGCTCGTCGACCCGGCCGCGGCCGTGGTGTCGGCAGCGGCGCGGGCCACACCGGTCACGTTCTGCGCGATGTCGCTGGACCCGGTTGCCGCCTCGGCGACGTTGCGGCTCATCTCGTTCGTGGTCGCGGTCTGCTCCTCGACCGCCGAGGCGATCGTCTGCTGGGCGTCGCTGATCCGGGCGATGATCCCGCTGATCTGCGCGATCGCCGACACGGCGGCGTCGGTGTCGGTCTGGATCGCCTCGATCCGACGCGAGATGTCCTCGGTCGCCTTGCTGGTCTCCTGTGCCAGCTCCTTGACCTCGTTGGCCACGACCGCGAACCCCTTGCCGGCCTCACCGGCCCGAGCCGCCTCGATGGTGGCGTTGAGTGCCAGCAGGTTGGTCTGTTCGGCGATCGAGTTGATCACCTTGATCACGTTGCCGACCTCGGTGGAGGACTCACCCAGCTTCGCCACCGTGCTCGTCGTCGTCTCGGCAACCTGGACGGCCTGTGCCGCAACCCCGGCGGCCGAGGACGCGTTCTGCGCGATCTCCCGGATCGAGGCCGACATCTCCTCGGTGCCGGTGGCCACCGTCTGCACGTTGCGGGAGACCTGCTCGGCCGCGGCCGAGACCAGACCTGCCTGCTGCGCCGACTCCTGTGCCGAGCCAGACATCTGGCCCGACACCGAGGACAGCTCCTCCGACGCCGACGCCAACGCCTGCGAGTTCCCGTCGATGCGCGACATCGAGTCCGACAGCGTCTCGAGCGCCGCGTTCAGGGCGACCGCCATCTGACCGACCTCGTCGCGTGAGTCCACCTCGAGGCGCTCGGTCAGCCGCCCGGCCGCCAGGCCCTGCAGCACCTCGACGGCTCGGCCCAGCGGCTTGGCGACCAGCCGGGCGATGAAGAGCCCGAGCACCACGGACAGCGCGGCTGCGCCGATGATCAGGCCGATGATGAGGGCATGCGCCATGGCGGTGGAGTCGGTGGACTCGGCGAGCGAGTCGGCGGCATCGGCGCGCTCGTCCTCGAGGATCTTGTCCACGGTCGCCGCGATCTCGGTCGTGATCGGGGCCATCTCCACCTCGCGGACCTTCCGGAAGTTCTCCAGATCGTTGGCCTCTGCCAGCGGGACCGCCTTGCTGTCCCGCACCTCGCGGTAGTCGCTCAGCAGACCCTCCAGCTGGTCCGCCAGCGCCATCTCCTCGGCGGTCCGGTCGAGGTTGCGGTAGTCGGTGAGGGCGTCCTCGATCAGACCGTCCAGCTCCGCGATCCGCTGCTTGACCGCCTGCACACTCGCCTTGTCGGTGCTGACGGCGACGTCGAGGACCCGGAAGCGCATCGCCTCGACGTTGGTCTCGATCGAACCGACGTGATCGAGGCCGGTCAGGCTCTCGTCGTACATCACCTTCAGCCGCTGCTCGGCGTCGCCCAGCCGGACCACCCCGACCCAGCCGACCATGACCATCAGCAGCACCACGATCAGGAATCCGCTGAGCATCTTCGTCGAGGTGCGCAGGTCGCGGATCCTCGCCAGTCGGCCACGCTGGTCGGTCGTGTTGTTCTCGTCGCCGCTCATCCGGCTTCCCCGTTCATCCAGGCAGGGTCTCCTACGGCCCTGCTCCCGGTGACCACCCGGTGCAGCCACCTCGGGGGTGTCATCGACGGGGCCCGGAGTCACCCGAGCAAATGGTCTAGACATGGGACCAAAGTCCCGATCGCCCCGGATCCGAAGGAAGAAGGGTGACGCCCGCCGAACCGGAACGGGGGAACCGGTTGCGGCGGGCGCCACGTCTGGAGAGCCGTTGCGGTGAGCTAGTACTGGAAGCGGGCGACCAGCTGCTGCATCTCAGCCGCCATCCGCGCCAGCTCCTCGGCCGCCTGCGACGTGGACGCCGCAGCAGCAGTGGTGTCGTTCGCGGTCCGCGCCACACCGGTCACGTTCTGCGCGATATCACTGGACCCGGTCGCCGCCTCAGCCACATTGCGACTCATCTCGTTCGTCGTCGCCGTCTGCTCCTCCACCGCCGACGCAATCGTGTTCTGCGTGTCATTGATCCGCGCGATGATCGCCGAGATCTCCCCGATCGCCTCCACCGCAGCAGAGGTATCGGACTGGATCGCCTCGATCCGACGAGAAATGTCCTCCGTCGCCTTCGACGTCTCCTGCGCCAACTCCTTCACCTCGTTCGCCACCACCGCGAACCCCTTACCGGCCTCACCAGCACGAGCCGCCTCGATCGTCGCGTTCAACGCCAACAGGTTCGTCTGCTCCGCGATCGAGTTGATCACCTTGATCACATTCCCGACCTCCGACGAGGACTCACCCAGCTTCGCCACCGTGCTCGTCGTCGTCTCCGCCACCTGCACCGCCTGCGCCGCAACCCCCGCAGCAGACGACGCGTTCTGCGCGATCTCCCGAATCGACGCCGACATCTCCTCCGTCCCCGTCGCCACCGTCTGCACGTTGCGCGACACCTGCTCCGCAGCCGCCGACACCAAACCCGCCTGCGACGCCGACTCAGCAGCCGAACCAGACATCTGACCCGACACGCTCGAGAGCTCCTCCGACGCCGACGCCAACGCCTGCGAGTTGTGATCGATCTGGCTCATCGAATCCCGCAGCTGATCCATCGCCGCGTTCAACGCCACCGCCATCTGACCCACCTCATCCGCCGAGTCCACCTCCAACCGCTGGTCGAGCCGACCCGCAGCCAGGTGCTCCAGGACGGTGACGGTGCGCCCGAGCCGCCCGGCGATCCCGCGGCTCACGGCGACGGCGAAGGCCATCGCGAGCAGCAGGGACAGCACGAACACCACCAGCATCTCCATGACGACCGTCGTTCTGACCCCCTCCTCGGCCGCGGTGGCTTCGGCGACCGCCTTATCGGCGTCGGCACGCAGCTCCTCGAGGATCCCGTCCAGCTCGCTGTTGCGCTCCTTGACCTCGGCCTGCCGCGCCGTCGCCGCCCGGGGGTCGGTGCCCGCGAGAGCGACGAAGTCGGCGACGAAGTCGTCGTAGCCCTCCAAGGCGGTCTCCATCGCGCCGTACTCGGCCTCCATCTCAGCCGTGGCCTCGAACGTCTTCAGCTCCGCCACCACGTCCTTGGTGCTGGCGATGTCGTCAGCCGCGTCCGCGGCGACCACGTCGAGGTCGGGCTCGGTGAGGGCGCGCAAGGCGTCGACCTTGACCTCGCTGATCCGGTTGTCGAGGTGGTAGAGCTTCCCCGACGCCGACTGCAGGTCCGAGGCGATGTTGGACTGGTGCTCGATGTCGTTCAAGCCGTTGTAGGCCAGGGCACCCATGATCACCGCCGGCGCGAGCGCCACGGCAGTGAGCGTCATCAGCTTCTTGAGTGTGCTCAGGTTTCGGAAGAAGCCGAGCGCGGACCGCTGGCCCTGCGGCTTTCCGGGAGGGGTCGCCGGTCCTTCTGCGGGCGCGACGGCGGTCGCGTCGAGGGTGCTGCTCATGATGTTTCCTTCGTCTATGGCCAGCCAGCCCCTCCCCAGGGGCAGTCGGCGAGCGGGGTTCGAGAACTCTCGAACCGCGCATCCTGCCTACGTCAGACAAGATGTTCGGGACGAGGGACAGATCGGACTGTGAGCCGGCCCACTTGAGCCCACTAGTTGAATCTTGACTCTCTGGGCTAGGCCAGAGCGCGTGGGGCCTCTGCTGCGGCTGATCTGCCTCAGGTCACGGCAACGAAGGCCGATAAGGCACAGAAAACCCCTCCTCCGTCTGGAGAAGGGGTGCAGCTGGTGGAGCCAAGGGGACTCGAACCCCTAACCCCCTGCTTGCAAAGCAGGTGCGCTACCAATTGCGCCATGGCCCCGCGTGATGCGGCTGAGGAAGAAGGTCAGGCCTTCTTCACGCTGTCGGTGGCCTCGGCCCACAGTGCCTGCTCCTGCTGGCCGGCCTTGACCTTCTTGCTCGCGAACACCGCCGCGGCGGCGGCCAGGGCGAGAAGAACGAGCTTCTTCATTCCGGTTCCCTTCGTGGTTCGCGATGGGGATGGTGGGCCTAACTGGACTTGAACCAGTGACCTCTTCCTTATCAGGGAAGCGCTCTAACCGTCTGAGCTATAGGCCCGTGCGCGCCCGCTGGCGCCGCCGGGGAAGATTACCCCATCGGTGAGTCGGCGCCCAAACCGGGCCTCGACCCCTCGACCGGCTCTGGGCACCGCGACCGGTTGGATCAGTGCTCGTCCTCGGCGAGGGTCACCTCGAGGCCGCCGAGCAAGGTGGCCGAGAGGTTGTAGAGGAACGCACCGAGCGTGGCGATCGCGGTGATGAGTACGACGTCCACGACCGCGATGATCATCGTGAAGCCCATCACCCGGCTCGTCCCGACGTAGTTCTCCACGTCGAAGGCCTCCCCGGACTCACCACCGAGGACGTCCTGCACGGTGGCGTTGATGGAGTCCCACACGCCGGCCGCGCCGAGCACCGACCAGACGACCGCCACCGAGATCACGGTGACGATGCCGAAGGCCACCGAGAGCAGGAACGAGGTCTTCATCACCGACCACGGGTCCAGGTGGGTCATCCGGAGCCGGGCCTTGCGGGTCCGGGGCGGCCTGCCCGAGGACGTGGCCGCCGTACGCGACGCCGGCTCGGGGCGGCGACTGTCCGCGGCGCCGCGCACGGTCTCCGTGGCAGAGCTCACCGCTCCGGACACGCGTTCCCCGATCCGCTCGGTCACCGGGCGGCGGGCGCTCTGCGGTCCCGCCTGCCCGGCCCCGCCCAGGCTTCGCCGGGGCGCGAGCGGAGAGTCGTCGGTACGACGGTCGGCCATCAGGACTCCTCGGTCGGCGGATTGCCGGTCGGATCTGCTTCGGTGTGCTCATCGGACGGTACCGAGGCACCGTTCTCCTCGATTGTGGCACTGACCTGGTCAGCAGCGTCAGCGACCGCCTCGGCCTCGGCGTCGGCTGCCGCCTCGTCGATCTCGGCAGCCCGCTCCACCGAGCGAGCCACCACGCTCACCGAGTCGCCCGCCTTGAGCTTGACGAAGGTCACGCCCATCGTCGAGCGGCCCTTGGGCCGCAGCTCGTCGTTGATCGGGCTGCGGACCACCTGGCCGGAGGAGGTGACCGACAGGACCTCGTCGCCCTCCTCGACGATGAAGGCACCCACGAGGTTGCCGCGGTCGTCGTTCTGCTGCATGGCCTTGATGCCGAGGCCACCGCGCGACTGCAGGCGGTACTCCGAGATCCTGGTGCGCTTGGCGTAGCCGCCGTCGGTCATCGTGAAGACGTACTGCTCCTTGACCTCCGGCGACGCCTCGGCGCCACCGGCCGTGCCCTCGGCGGCCTCCTCGGCCGCGACCTGCTCGGCGCGGATCACCGACATCGACAGCAGCTCGTCACCCTCGCGGAACTTCATCCCGGTCACACCTGAGGTGGCGCGCCCCATCGGGCGGAGCTGGCTGTCGTCGGCGCGGAACCGGATCGACTGGCCCTTCTTCGACACGAGCAGGATGTCGTCGTCGGAGCTGACCAGCTCGGCGCCGATCAGCTCGTCGCCGTCCTCACGGAAGTTGATCGCGATCACGCCGGCCTGGCGCGGGCTGTTGTAGTCGGCCAGCGGGGTCTTCTTCACCAGGCCGTTGCGGGTCGCGAGCACCAGGTACGGCGCCTGGTCGTAGTCGCGGATCGCCAGCACCTGCGCGATCTTCTCGTCGGGCTGGAACGACAGCAGGCCGGCGACGTGGCCGCCCTTCGCGTCGCGGTTCGCCTCGGGAAGGTTGTAGGCCTTGGTGCGGTAGACCCGGCCTGCGGTGGTGAAGAACAGCAGCCAGTTGTGGTTGCTGGTCGCCATGAAGTGCTCGACGACGTCGTCGCCCTTCAGCGCCGCGCCACGCACGCCCTTGCCGCCCCGCTTCTGGGTCCGGTACAGGTCGGCGCGCGTGCGCTTGGCGTAGCCACCCCGGGTGATGGTCACGACGAGGTCCTCGTCGGGGATCAGGTCCTCCATCGACAGGTCGCCGTCGGCCGGGATGATCTGGCTGCGCCGCTCGTTGCCGAACTTCTCCACGATCGCGGTGAGCTCGTCGGAGACGATCTGCCGCTGGCGAGGCTCGTTGGCGAGGATGTCCTGGAGATCGGCGATGGTGCGCTCGAGCTCGGCGAGCTTGTCGATGATCGCCTGCCGCTCGAGTGCGGCCAGCTTCCGCAACTGCATGTCGAGGATCGCGCGGGCCTGCGTGTCGTCGATGTCGAGCAGCTGCATCAGCCCGGTGCGGGCCTCCTCCACCGTCTGGGAGGAGCGGATCAGCGCGATCACCTCGTCGAGCGCGTCGAGCGCCTTCACCAGCGCGCGCTGGATGTGCGCCTCCTCCTCGGCCTTGCGGAGGCGGTACCTCGTCCGGCGCTGGATGACCTCGATCTGGTGGGTGATCCAGTGCGAGATGAACTGGTCCAGGGTCAGCGTCCGCGGCACTCCGTCGACGAGCGCGAGCATGTTCGCGCCGAAGTTGGTCTGCAGCTCGGTGTGCTTGTAGAGGTTGTTGAGTACGACGCGCGCCACGGCGTCGCGCTTGAGCACGACCACCAGCCGCTGACCGGTGCGCGAGGAGGAGTCGTCGCGGACGTCCGCGATGCCCTGCACCTTGCCGGAGTCGGCGAGCTCGGCGATCTTCAGCGCCAGGTTGTCGGGGTTGACCTGGTAGGGCAGCTCGGTGATCGACAGGATCGTGCGGCCCTTGGCGTCCTCGTCGATGTCGACGACCGCACGCATCGTGACCGAGCCCCGGCCGGTGCGGTACATCTGCTCGATGCCCTGCTTGCCGACGATCAACGCGCCCATCGGGAAGTCAGGGCCGTGGACCCGCTCGAGCAGCGCGTCGAGCAGCTCCTCGCGCGTGGCGTCGGGGTGCTGGAGCGCCCACTGGACCCCGTCGTTGATCTCGCGCAGGTTGTGCGGCGGGATGTTCGTGGCCATGCCGACCGCGATGCCGGCCGACCCGTTGACCAACAGGTTGGGGAACCTCGCCGGCAGGATCACCGGCTCCTGGGAGCGCCCGTCGTAGTTCGGAGTGAAGTCGACGGTGTCCTCGTCGATGTCGCGGACCATCTCCATGGCCAGCGGCGCCATCTTGCACTCGGTGTAGCGCATCGCCGCGGCCGGGTCGTTGCCCGGCGAGCCGAAGTTGCCCTGGCTGTCGACCAGCGGGGCGCGCATCACCCACGGCTGGGCGAGGCGGACCAGGGTGTCGTAGATCGCGGTGTCACCGTGCGGGTGGTACTGACCCATCACCTCGCCGACCACGCGAGCACACTTCGAGAAGCCGCGGTCGGGGCGGTAGCCGCCGTCGTACATCGCGTAGAGCACCCGGCGGTGCACCGGCTTGAGGCCGTCGCGGACGTCGGGCAGCGCGCGACCCACGATCACCGTCATCGCGTAGTCGATGTAGGAGCGCTGCATCTCGACCTGCAGCTCGACGGGCTCGATCCGCCCGCCGGGGCCGTGCCCGCCCGGTCCTTCGATCGTGTTGTCAGTCACTGGTCATCTCTCTCATCGTGGTGCGGCCGGCTGGTGGTCACCAGGGCCGGCTCTCCCGCACGGCGTCCCCGGTCGCTTGGGCGGCGCGTCGGAGCGCTGAAGGCCCGCGAGGACGTCGTGGTGGTGCCGCGGTCGGATGACCGGCGTGCCCGGGGAGCGTCAGAGGGCTTGGCCGCGGCGGCCGCAGCAGTGGCGACCACAGCGTGAGCGTCCGGCCGACGCGCCGCCCCAGCGACCCGGGTACGCCGGGCAGGAGACCGCCCGGCGAAACAGCGTCTAGATGTCAAGGAACCGGACGTCCTTGGCGTTGCGCTGGATGAACGAGCGGCGCTGCTCGACGTCCTCGCCCATGAGCACCGAGAACATCTCGTCGGCCTGCGCGGCGTCCTCGAGCGTGACCTGGAGGAGCAGCCGGTTCTCCGGGTCGAGCGTGGTGTCCCACAGCTCGTCGGGGTTCATCTCGCCCAGACCCTTGTAGCGCTGGATCGAGTTGTCCTTCGGCAGCTTCTTGCCCTCCGCGAGCCCGGCCTTGATCAGGGCGTCTCGCTCGGCGTCGGAGTACACGAACTCGTGCTCGTGGGGCTTGTTCCACTTGATCCGGTACAGCGGCGGCTGGGCGAGGTACACGTAGCCGTGCTCGATGAGGGGCTTCATGAACCGGAAGAGCAGGGTGAGCAGCAGCGTGCGGATGTGGTGACCGTCGACGTCGGCGTCGGCCATCATCACGATCTTGTGGTAGCGCAGCTTCTCGATGTCGAACTCTTCATGGATGCCGGTGCCGAGCGCGGAGATGATCGCCTGCACCTCGTTGTTGGCCAGCACCTTGTCGAGGCGGGCCTTCTCCACGTTGAGGATCTTGCCGCGGATCGGCAGGATCGCCTGGGTGCGCGGGTCGCGGCCGCCCTTGGCCGAACCACCCGCGGAGTCACCCTCGACGACGAAGATCTCGCACTCCTCGGGGTTGGTCGACTGGCAGTCGGCGAGCTTGCCGGGCAGGCCGCCGCCACCGAGGAGACCCTTGCGGCTGCGGGCCAGGTCGCGCGCCTTGCGGGCCGCGATCCGCGCCGACGCCGCGGCCTGCGCCTTGCGGACGATGTCCTTGCCCTCGCCGGGGTTCTTCTCGAACCACTCGCCGAGCTGGTCGTTGACCACCCGCTGCACGAACCCCTTGGCCTCGGTGTTGCCGAGCTTGGTCTTCGTCTGACCCTCGAACTGCGGCTCGCCGAGCTTGATCGAGATGATCGCGGTCAGGCCCTCGCGGACGTCGTCGCCGGAGACCCGGTCCTCCTTCTTCTTGATCAGGCCCCACTCCTCGCCCCAGTTGTTGACGAGCGTGGTCAGCGCGGCGCGGAAGCCCTCCTCGTGGGTGCCGCCCTCGTGCGTGTTGATCGTGTTGGCGAAGGTGTGCACCGACTCGGTGAAGGTGGTGTTCCACTGCATGGCGATCTCGACGCTCATGCCGTTCTCGTTGGTCTGCGCCTCGAAGTCGATGATGCTCGGGTGCGCGGCCTGCTTGGTGCGGTTGAGGTGCTCGACGTAGTCGACGAGGCCGCGTTCGAACTTGAACCGCTGCTCGAGCACGCCACCGTCGACCTGGCGGATCGCGTCGCCGGTCGCCTGGTCGATCTCGGGGGCCACCGTGCCGTCCTCCACGGCCTCGGCGATCGCGCCGGAAGTCGCGCGCTCATCGCGTACGACGATCTCCAGGCCGCGGTTGAGGAAGGCCATCTCGCGGATGCGGTGGGTGATGGTCTCCAGCGAGTAGGTCGTGGTCTCGAAGATGTCGGGGCTGGCCCAGAAGGTGACCGTCGTGCCGGTCTCCTCGGTGGCCTCGAGCTGCTCGAGCGGGCCGTCGGGCACGCCGAGGCTGAACGTCTGCCGCCAGTGGTGACCGCGGTTGCGGACGTCGACCTGGAGCTTGCTGCTCAGCGCGTTGACCACCGAGACGCCGACGCCGTGCAGACCGCCGGAGACCTTGTAGCCACCGCCGCCGAACTTGCCGCCGGCGTGCAGCATGGTCAGCGCCATCGTCACCGCCGGCATCTCCTGCCCGGGCGCGGTGTCGGTGGGGATGCCGCGACCGTTGTCCTGGACGCGGATCCCGCCGTCGTCGAGCAGGGTCACCACGATCCGGTCGCAGTAGCCGGCCAGCGCCTCGTCGACCGAGTTGTCCACGATCTCCCACACGAGGTGGTGCAGACCGCGCTCACCGGTCGAGCCGATGTACATGCCCGGCCGCTTGCGAACCGCCTCGAGGCCTTCGAGGACCTGGATCGCCGAGGCGTCGTACTTGCCCTCCTCGACGGCGTGACCCGACCCTTCCGGGGCGAGCGCGGCGGCGGTCTCGGCGACCGCGTCAGCAGACGGCGTGGAGCTGTCTTCAGGAGCCACGGAGTTCTGTCCTCTTCGATCCACAGGGCCGCGGCGCGACCTGTCGGCCGGGGCACGGCGCGGCTGGTCACGGACGGCGATGACATGACGAAGGTCGGCCCAGACCAGGCTTCGACCCGACCGCCAGTCTACCCCGTGACGCGCCGATTTCGACGTGTCGGTCCACAGGAAACCGGGGTCGGTGGACGCAGGAGTGCTGTTTTGCGGCACGGAAGGGCAGTCGAGAGCGCCGCGGAGGGGTGGCGCCGGGTCCCCATACCGGCCCGACCGCCCTCGAGGCGTCCTGTGCGGCCTCAGGATCGGCGTTGTCCTCGGGCTCAGCCGTAGGTGTCGCGGGGTCCCCTGCCGTCGCGCACCGACCGCGGCCCCTTGCGCCAGGTGGGCCCGTGCGGCCCGAGCACGTCGATCACGGTGACCGTGCCGTCGCCGAGCTCCTCGTTGAGGCGCTTGACCACCGTGGCCGCCAGCAGGCGCATCTGGGTTGCCCATGCCGTGGAGTCGGTCCGGACCACGAGCTTGCCGTCGGCGTACGACTCCGGGCGGCAGTGCAGCCCCACCTCGCGACCGACCAGGGCCTCCCACCGCGAGAACACCCCGTGCACGCGCACATCGGTGCCCCAGCCCTGCTCCGCGATCAGCCGGCCGATGGTGCTGTCGAGCAGCTGCGGGTCGCGGTCGTCGGGAAAGGCGCCCGACGCCGCCGCGTCCGTGCGGCGTGGACGGCTGCCGGGCCGGGGAGGGGTACGACGGGCGGGGCGCTTGCTCCCGGCCAGCGACCGCGCGATGCTCCGGGCCAGGTCCAGGCCGGTCTCGTCGTGGTCCACCTCCGGCCGTGGGACGTCGTCCGCCGGATCGGGTACCCGGGCCGAGCGCGGGCTCGTGGGGTCCGGCTGAGCCGGCGGCGCGGTCTCCTCGGAGCCCTCGGGGCGGTCCGGAACCTCCGGGTCGCTACTCGTCACGGGTCACCGCCCCGTCCCCGACCGAGATCCGGGCGCCGGCCAGTGCCTCGGGGACGTCGGCGGGGACCGCCGCGGTGACCAGCACCTGCTCCGCGTCTGCGACCATCTCCGCGAGTCGCTGCCGCCGCTCGGTGTCGAGCTCGGCGAAGACGTCGTCGAGGATCAGGATCGGGTCGTCGCCGCCGGCCCGCAGCAGGTCGTAGGAGGCCAGCCGCAACGCCAGCGCGAACGACCACGACTCGCCGTGGCTGGCATACCCCTTGACCGGCAGCGGGCCCAGGGACAGCACGAGCTCGTCGCGGTGGGGTCCCACCAGCGAGATCCCGCGGTCGAGCTCGTCGGCCCGGCGACGCTCGAGCTCGGCGAGGATCACGTCGGCGAGCAGCTGGCGGTCGGGCAGCCGGCCGTCGTAGTCCCCGAGCTCGGCGGGCAGCTCGAACGACGAGCGGTAGGCCATCGTCGCGTCGTCCCGGGTGGCGCCGCGGGCCACCGCCTCGTAGGCCTTGGCCACCAGCGGCCGGAGGTCCTCGACCAGGGCCAACCGGGCGGCGAGCAGCTCGGCTCCGGTGCGTGCCAGGTGGGTGTCCCACACCGCGAGCGTCGACAGGGCGGACTCGCCGCGGCTGCTCGCCGACCCGCCGCGGCGACCGGCGCCGGCCGTCTTGAGCAGTGAGTTGCGCTGTCGCAGCACCCGGTCGTAGTCCGCACGCACGCCGGCGTAGCGGGGAGCGCGGAGGACCAGCAGGTCGTCGAGGAACCGGCGCCGGTCCGACGGGTCGCCCTTGACCAGGGCCAGGTCCTCCGGGGAGAACAGCACGGTGCGCACCATCCCCAGCAGCTCGCGGCTGCGGGGGAGCGGCGACCGGTTGATCCGCGCCCGGTTGGACCGGCCCGGGTTGATCTCGACCTCGAGCAGCGCCTGCCGCTCGTCGCGGACGACCAGGGCGCGCACGACGGCCTGGTCGGCACCGTGGCGGACCAGCGGCGCGTCGCTCGAGACGCGGTGTGAGCCCAGCCGGGCGAGGTAGTCGATCGCCTCGACCAGGTTGGTCTTGCCCTGCCCGTTGCGGCCGATGAACGCCGTGACCCCCGGCCCGAGCGGGACGTCGACCTCGGGGTAGGACCGGAAGTCGTGCAGGGAGAGGTGAGCGACGTGCACCGGGGGCTAGCTCTCCGACGGTTCGGTGCCCGAGCCGGCGCCGGCGGCACGGGACTCGGCGGACTGGTCCGGCGCATGGGTGGGCTCGGCCGCCCGGTCCACTCGCTCGTCGGAGGTCGGCGGCGCCTCGGTGTGCATGGCGTGGCCACCGAACTGGTTGCGCATCGCGGCCACCGCCTTCATCGCCGGGCTGTCGTCCTGGCGGGAGGAGAAGCGGGCGAACAACGCGGCCGCGATCGCCGGCATCGGTACGGCGTTCTCGATCGCCGCCTCGACGGTCCAGCGGCCCTCACCTGAGTCCTCGGCGTAACCGCGGATGCCAGCCAGGTCGGTGTCCTCGTCGAGGGCGGCGACCAACAGGTCGAGCAGCCAGGACCGGATCACCGTGCCCTCGCGCCAGGAGCGGAACACCTCCGTGACGTTGTCGACCATGTCGACCTTGTTCAGCAGCTCCCAGCCCTCGGCATAGGACTGCATGATGGCGTACTCGATCCCGTTGTGGACCATCTTCGAGAAGTGCCCGGCGCCGACCTTGCCGGCGTGCACCCAGCCGAACTCACCCTCGGGCTTGAGCGCGTCGAAGGCGGGCTGCACCTTCGCCACGTCCGCGGCGTCACCGCCCGCCATCAGCGCGTAGCCGTTCTCCAGGCCCCAGACGCCGCCGGAGACCCCGCAGTCGACGAAGCCGATTCCCCTGGCGGCGAGCAGCTCGGCGTGGACGAGGTCGTCGGTCCACCGGGAGTTGCCGCCGTCGACGACCACGTCACCGTGACCGAGGAGGTCGGCCAGGCTGCGGACGGTGTCTCGGGTCGGCTCTCCTGCCGGGACCATGACCCAGACCACCTTGGGGGAGGGCAACGCCTTGACGAGCTCCTCGAGGCTCTCGACGTCGCTGACGTCGGGGTTGCGGTCGTAGCCGACGACGGTGTGCCCCGCACGCCGCAGTCGCTCCCGCATGTTGCCGCCCATCTTGCCGAGGCCGATGAGTCCGAGCTCCATGTGCGTCCCTTCGCAGACCTGTGCTGACCGTCCCCGCCAGGCTACCCAGCGGGGGCGGGCCTACCCTGCCGGCCGAGTCCGGAGGGCGTGCCCGGCCGGCTCCGACTCAGGAGAGCAGGCGCCGCGGCATCAACAGGTAGCGGAAGTCGAGGTCGGCGTCGGCGTCCATCGAACCTGCACCGGCCATCACCGCAGGCTTCGAGGCCTGGGTGAACGCGAGCTCCACGATCGGCGCCTCGATCGCGCCGAGACCGTCGAGCAGGAACTGCGGGTTGAAGCCGGTGGTGATGTCCTCGCCCTCGACCGAAGCCTCGATCGACTCCGAGGCCTGCGCCTCGTCGCCGCTGCCCGCGTCGAGGGTGAGCACGCCGTCGCTGAACGCGAGCTGCACCGCGGTGTTGCGCTCGGCGACCAGCGAGACCCGCTTGACCGACTCGATCAGTGAGGCCTTGTCGACGCGGGCGATCGTGAGGTGCTCGCTGGGGAACAGCGTGCGGACCTTCGGGAACTCGCCGTCGAGCAGCCGCGTCGTCGTACGCCGCACCCCGCCACCGGCCGCGCCCTCGAAGCCGATGATGCCCTCGCCGCTGCCGCCACTGGACAGCGCGATGGTGACCTGGTTGCCGGCGGTCAGCGACTTGGCCGTGTCGGCCAGGACCTTGGCCGGCACCAGGGCGGCCGCGGAGGTGTCCGGGGTCGCCGGGTCCCAGGAGAGCTCGCGGTGGGAGAGCCGGAACCGGTCGGTGGCCAGCAGCGAGATGCTGTCGCCCTCGATCTCGATCCGGACGCCGGTCAGCACCGGGAGCATGTCGTCGCGGCCGGCGGCCACCACGGCCTGGCTGACTGCGGCCGCGAACACGTCGCTGGCGACGGTGCCGGCTGCAGCCGGCATGTCGGGCAGGCTGGGGTACTCCTCGACCGGCATCGTCTGCAGGCTGAACCGGGCCGAGCCGCAGATCAGCGAGACCTTGGCGCCGTCGATGCTCATCTCGACGGGCTTGTTGGGGAGGCTGCGGCAGATGTCGGCGAGCAGGCGGCCGGACACCAGCGCCCGTCCCTCGTCGGAGACGTCCGCCGGGACCGTGGCGCGTGCCGAGGTCTCGTAGTCGAACGTGGAGAGCACCAGGCCGTCACCGTCCGGCGCGGTCTCGATCAGCAGGCCGGCGAGGACCGGGACGCTCGGGCGGACCGGCAGGCTTCGAGCTGCCCAGGCGACGGCGTCGGCCAGGACGTCGCGCTCGACGCGGAACTTCACGTGTGTTCGCCTCCATGGGTCCAAGGGGTAGGGCCGCCGTGCGGGAGTGAATCCTGCCATGACCAGGCCCCACCCGGCAGGTGTAGTCGCTATCTCATCAAGGTGCACCGACACCCGGGCAGGCAGGGTCGAATGACAGAGAACTTGTGGTTCGTCCCCAGGCATCGGGCCGCATGGGTTTCCCGGGTCGAGGAGATGTCATGGGACTCATCGTGTTCGTAGCATCCGTGGAAACTGTGGAGAACCCGGATCTGCCCAGGTCGGAGCCGGTTTCGTCGTCCTCAACCCCTGTGGACCGCCCCTGGGCAAACTACACGTCCGATGTGGGCGGCGTTCTGTGGTTCGCAGCGGATCACATCTTCTCCACAGCCGATCCGCATGCGGAGCTTGTCGTTCCACACGGTCCTCCCCAGCTGTGGGGTACGCCGGTCAGGGCTGACGGGCCTGCTGCTTGATCCGGTTGGTGAGCTCGGTGACCTGGTTGTAGACGCTGCGTCGCTCGGCGAGGAGCTGGCGGATCTTCTTGTCCGCGTGCATCACCGTGGTGTGGTCACGGCCGCCGAACTGCTGGCCGATCTTCGGCAGCGAGAGGTCGGTGAGCTCACGGCACAGGTACATCGCGATCTGCCGGGCGGTGACCAGGACCCGGCTGCGGCTGGAGCCGCACAGGTCGTCGATCGAGAGCCCGAAGTAGGCAGCGGTCTGGGCGATGATCAGCGCCGCGGTGATCTCCGGCTCGCCGCCCTCGGGGATCAGGTCCTTGAGCACGATCTCGGCGAGCGTCAGGTCGACCGGCTGGCGGTTGAGGCTGGCGAAGGCGGTGACCCGGATCAGGGCGCCCTCGAGCTCGCGGATGTTGGTCTGGATCTTGCTGGCGATGAACTCGAGCACGTCCGGCGGGGCGGTCATCCGCTCCAGGGCCGCCTTCTTGCGCAGGATCGCGATCCGGGTCTCGAGGTCCGGCGGCTGCACGTCGGTGATCAGGCCCCACTCGAACCGGTTGCGCAGCCGGTCCTCGAGGGCGACCAGGCGCTTGGGTGCCCGGTCGGAGGTGATCACGATCTGCTTGTTGGCGTTGTGCAGCGTGTTGAACGTGTGGAAGAACTCCTCCTGGGTCTGGATCTTGCCCTCGAGGAACTGGATGTCGTCGATCAGGAGGACGTCGACGTCGCGGTAGCGGCGCTGGAAGGTGGCTGCCTTGTCGTCGCGGATCGCGTTGATGAACTCGTTGGTGAACTCCTCGGTGGAGACGTACCGCACCCGGGCGCCGTTGAAGAGGCTGCGCACGTAGTGGCCGATGGCGTGCAGCAGGTGGGTCTTGCCCAGACCGGAGTCGCCGTAGATCAGCAGCGGGTTGTAGGCCTTGCCCGGCGCCTCGGCCACCGCGACCGCCGCGGCGTGGGCGAACCGGTTGGACGAGCCGATCACGAAGCTCTCGAAGATGTACTTGGGGTTGAGCCGGGTCTCGAGGACGTTGCCCGGCGCGCTGGAGCGTGGTGCAGGGCCGGCCATGGGGCTCGGGGCATCAAGTGGATTTGTCGACAAAGCGATCTGTTGATTCGTCGAGGTACCTGCAGGAGTCGGCTCCTCGCGCTCGTAGCCCGGAGAGAACGGCGTCTGGGCGTCGCCCTCGTCGGCGTCGGGCTCGCTGCGGGTGAACCGCCCGGTGGGGGTGGGCTCGAGCTCGGGGTCGACGGTGACCGCGATGCGCACGTGCTGGCCGAGGGCCTCGGTGAGCGAGTCCTCCAGGCGGGTCCGCAGCCGCCCCTCGAGCTGGTTGCGGGTGAACTCGTCGGAGACGGCGATGATCGCGGTGTTCTCGTGGACGGTGACCGGTCGGCTCGCGGTCAGCCAGGCCCGCTGGTTGGGCGGCAGGTCCTCGATCAGGGCGGCCCACACCGTCGCCAGGTCCGACGCACCACGAGGGGGGTCAGGGGTCGTGCTCACCATGTCGTCCACGTGGTCTCCCACTCCAATCACACCGTTCACATCCGGCCCGAAACGGGCGGGTACCGCCTGGCCCGGGCGCCTGGGCCAAGGATGATGCAGCGCCCGCGGACAGCCGACCGTTTTCGGGCAAACGGCTCGGCGTGGATCTGGTCACCCCCGGGTTCCACACCTTTGTCCACAGGATGTGTATGCGGGATGTCCCGGTCCGGAATGGCATCCGGTCCGGCCCGGGATCGATCCTCCCCGACACCGTCTGCGCAGGTCAGAGCCGGTTTCCGATGTCGGACCCGAAGGCCGTGGGCACCGGGGACTGTCTCGGGGAAGCTGACCGCAGGGAGTCGCGAACGGCCATGACGCTAACAAGGCGGGCTCCTGTGGATCAACTGGTTGTCCACAGGCCCGGGGAGGGCTGGTGACCGAGGTCGACGGTGGGCGCAGCGTGGGCGGCGGGCCGCGGGTCACCGGGTGGTGACCGAGGGGCCGGTCCTCCGCCGCGCTCGGTTTGACCCTGTCCTGCGCCACCGCGTACCGTTGGGAGGTCGAACCGGAGTCGACCGGTGCCGCATGTCCATGGACGCTCAGCAGCAGCCGAGGTGCCCGTGGACGGGCGGTGCCAGCCGACCAGGCAATGCATCCCACCGCCGTCAGACCCGGTTCGAGATCGATCTCGTTCCATTTCCCCGACACCGGAGAGCACACCCGTGAGCAAGCGTACGTTCCAGCCGAACAACCGCCGCCGTCACAAGACGCACGGTTTCCGTCTGCGGATGCGGACCCGCGCCGGCCGCGCCATCTTGGCGTCGCGTCGTCGCAAGGGCCGCACCCGTCTGGCCGCCTGAGCGCTCTTCGCGTGCGTTGACTCCTCGGCCGCCCGTTTCGGGGGCCCGGTGCTGACCCGGGAGAACCGGCTCGCTGCGAGCGGGATGTTCTCCGAGGCGGTGCGCCGGGGTCGTCGGGCCGGGACCCGGACCCTCGTCGTCCACCTGCACCTCCTCGAGGGTGCGCAAGGACCGAAGGCTGGCTTCGTGGTGAGCAAGGCCGTGGGCCCCGCCGTGACGCGAAACCGCGTGAAGCGGCAACTTCGACACCTGACCCGGGAGCGGATCGGTTCGCTCCCGGGCTCTGCTGTGCTCGTGGTTCGTGCGCTCCCCCCGGCCGCCGCTGCGTCGTACGCCGAGCTCGGAGCGGACCTCGACGCCGCGCTCGATCGCGCGCTGAGCCGGATGCAGTCCCGCGCGGACGACACCCGGCGGGGGACGTTGCGCGTCCCCGCGAGTCGGGCGTGATGGCGTGAAGCACATCCTGATCGCTCTGCTGCGGGCCTACCGCTTCTTGATCAGCCCGCTCTACGGGCAGGTGTGCAGGTACCACCCGACGTGCTCCGCCTACGCGCTCGAAGCGGTCACCGTGCACGGCAGCGTGCGCGGGAGCTGGCTGGCGGCGCGCCGGTTGGCGAGCTGCCACCCGTGGGCCGCGGGTGGCTACGATCCGGTGCCCGGCACGGGCAAGGACTCCCCCGACTCCCACCAGAACAGACTCTAGGAGCCTGAGTGTTCGACTTCTTCGGCGACATCGGCAGCTTCATCATGGCGCCGCTGTACTGGATCACCTCGGTGATCCTGACCGGTTTCCACAGCCTGTTCGGCAACGTCTTCGGGGATGACTCGGGCTGGGCCTGGGTGTTGTCCATCGTCGGTCTGACCCTGGTGATCAGGGCGGCGCTGATCCCGCTGTTCGTCAAGCAGATCAAGTCGAGCCGCAACATGCAGCTGCTCCAGCCGAAGGTGAAGGAGCTGCAGAAGAAGTACGGCCACGACCGGGAGCGGCTCGCCCAGGAGACGATGGCGCTCTACAAGGAGACGGGCACCAACCCGTTCGCCTCGTGCCTGCCGATCCTGCTGCAGATGCCGATCTTCCTCGCGCTGTTCCGGTTGCTCGACCGCGCCGCGCACGGAGACACCCGCGGCGTGCTCACCACGGAGCAGGCCACCTCGTTCGGCAACTCGGAGATCTTCGGGGCCAAGATCTCCAACACGTTCCTGGCCGCCGAGGGCGACATGACCGTCCGGGTGCTGGCGCTCTCGCTGGTGCTGGCGATGACCGCGACCACCTTCCTCACCCAGCGGCAGCTGATGAGCAAGAACATGCCGGCCGACGCGATGAGCGGTCCTTACGCGCAGCAGCAGAAGATGCTGCTCTACGTGCTGCCGGTGGTCTTCGCGGTCGGCGGCATCGCGTTCCCGATCGGTGTGCTGATCTACTGGACCACGTCGAACCTGTGGACCATGGGCCAGCAGTTCTACGTGATCCGGAACAACCCGGCGCCCGGCACCCCGGCGGCCGAGGCGAAGCTGGCGCGCGACGCCCACAAGGCCGCCAGGAAGGGCCTGCTGCCCGAGGCCTCCCCGGAGCAGCCCGCGGTGGAAGAGGCGCCGGGGGGCGAGCACAGGCCGGCCGCGAGACAGCAGCCGAAGAAGCAGCCGCGAAGCCAGCGCAAGAAGAAGTCCGGCGGGCAGCCGCGGCGCGACACCGGCTCCGGCCCCGATCAGAAGGGTCCCGGCTCGGCTGAGCCGGACGCCAACTGATCGCTCACCGAGCCACCGAGACTTTCCCAGAGCAAGGAGTAACCGTGACCGACCAGACGCCTCAGCAGGATGCGGCCGACGACGAAGGCCGCAAGAGCCGGATCGAACTGCTCGAGCAGGAGGGTGAGATCGCCGCTGACTACCTCGAGGAGCTGCTCGACATCGCAGACCTCGACGGTGACCTGGACATGGACGTGGAGGGCGACCGCGCGGTCGTGTCGATCGTCGGCGCCGACCTCAGCCAGCTGGTGGGTCGCAACGGCGAGGTCCTCGAGGCTCTGCAGGAGCTCACCCGTCTCGCGGTGTACCGGGAGACCGGCGAGCGCTCGCGACTGATGCTGGACATCAGCGGCTACCGTGCTCGGAAGCGGGCCGAGCTCGAGCAGCTTGCTGCGGAGACCGCGGCTGAGGTGAAGGAGACCGGCGAGGCCATCGAGCTTGACCCGATGACCCCGTTCGAGCGCAAGGTGGTGCACGACGCCGTGGCCGCCGCCGGGCTCAAGTCGGAGTCGGAGGGCGTCGAGCCTCGTCGCTACGTGGTCGTGCTGCCCGCGTGAGCCGGCGCGGCGGAGCTTGTCGTGGGTGACGAAGACACCTCTGTTTCACGTGAAACACCCCCACCGCCCTCGGCGGTGGGGGTGTTCGCGCAAACCCTTCCGACTGCCGCCCGCTACGCGTCGCTGCTCGCGGACCAGGGCGTCCTCCGTGGTCTGATCGGGCCGCGGGAGGTGCCACGCCTGTGGGAGCGCCACCTGGTCAACTGTGCCCTCCTCGGTCGGGCGATCGAGCAGGGTGTGGACGTGTGCGACGTCGGGTCCGGGGCCGGGCTGCCGGGTCTGGTCCTCGCGCTAAGCAGGCCCGACCTGCAGGTGACGTTGGTCGAGCCGCTGCTGAGGCGGACCACGTTCCTCCAGGAGGCCGTCGAGCTCCTGGAGCTGGGCAACGTCGAGGTGGTCCGCGGTCGAGCGGAGGAGCTGCACGGCCGGCGCGAGTTCACCGTGGTGACGGCTCGCGCGGTGGCACCGCTCGACAGGTTGCTGGGCTGGTGCATGCCCCTCGTCCGCGAAGGGGGCGAGCTGGTGGCGATGAAGGGGTCCACGATCGACGCCGAGATCGCGGAGGCGGAGAAGGTTCTCAAGCGGGTCGGTGGCAGCGACGTTCGCGTGGAGAAGTACGGTGAGGAGATCGTGGACCCACCCACGGTGGTTGTCCGGGTCAGGGCCGGGAAGCCGTCCACTCTCGGGACCGGAGTGCGGAGCTCGACGGACGGCAGCCGACGTAGGCCGACACGAAGCCGTAAGGGGAGAGGATTTTGATGACTCCCGAGGCAGTGCCGTTCCGAAGAGAACGCGGCTCGGTGGCCGGGAGTGGCGGGTGCGCGTCGGGCCTGGGCTGGCCCATTCTCGATCGTCGTCGATCCGCGGCCGGGCTGGGCTGGCCTGTGGACGAGCATGACCCGGATTTCACGCTCAGCAGGCCTAGTTACCCACACAATCCACAGCCTCGTCCACACCCAGATCTGTCCGATTCGCGACGTCCCGTTTCACGTGAAACCATGTCGCACGAAGCTGAGGGCGACTCTGCACCTGGGCGCTCCGTTTCACGTGAAACAGGACTGGCCGATGAGCAGAGCATGCGTCGCACGACCGAGGAGAGCAGCGTGACCGAGCCGCCGATGGACGCCAGCCGTTTCGGCCCCTATCCGGCTCCCGGCACTCCGGGGGTCCGAACCGCCGCCGAGGTTGCGGAGGGAGTCGTCTCCCTTGCGGACGACTCCACCCCCATGGCGAAGGCCGTTGCGCACCAGCTTCTGGTGAAGCAGGGTCGCCGGCTGAGCGACCCGCTTCCACGTCCCGAGAGTCCGAGGATCATGGTGGTGGCGAACCAGAAGGGCGGCGTGGGCAAGACGACCTCGACGGTCAACATGGCCGCAGCCCTCGCCCAGCACGGGCTGCGCGTCCTGGTGATCGACCTCGACCCTCAGGGCAACGCGTCCACCGCGCTGTCGATCGAGCACCACCGCGGCACACCGTCGACCTACGACGCGCTGGTCGACGGCGTCCCCCTCGCGGAGATCGTCCAGCCCAGCCCGGAGGTCGCGGGTCTCTTCGTGGTCCCGGCGACGATCGACCTGGCCGGCGCGGAGATCGACCTGGTCTCGATGGTGGCCCGGGAGAGCCGGCTGCGGAAGGCGATCCACGCCTACCCCCTGGTGAACACCGATGGCGAGGACCGACTGGACTACGTGTTGATCGACTGTCCACCGTCACTCGGACTGCTCACGCTGAATGCACTCGTGGCCGGCGACGAGATGCTGATCCCGATCCAGGCGGAGTACTACGCGCTGGAGGGTCTGGGTCAGCTCCTGGAGACGGTGGAGATGGTCAAGGCGCATCTCAACCCCGAGCTCGTGGTGAGCACGATCTTGCTGACCATGTACGACGCGCGGACCCGGCTTGCCGCCGGCGTCGCCGACGAGGTGCGCAGCCACTTCGGAGACCAGGTGCTGCGGACCGCGATCCCGCGGTCGGTGCGTGTCTCGGAAGCGCCGAGCTACGGCCAGACCGTGATGACCTACGACCCCGGCTCGCCAGGGGCACTCAGCTACCTGGAGGCGGCGCGGGAGATGGCACTCAGAGGAGCACAGCGATGACACAGCAGCGACCGGGACAGCGACGCGGACTCGGCCGTGGACTGGGCTCCTTGATCCCTACGGCGCCGCCCGCGCCTGATCACGGCGCTCGCGAGGGTCACGACGCGGCCGGGCAGGCGGTTACCTCGCCCGGCGATGTCGCCGCGGAAGCCGGATCGCCGGGCGCGGACGCGGCCGAGGACAGCCGAGGGCTGCCGGAAGGTCTGGCCCCGGTGGAGGGCGCCTACTTCGCCGAGCTCGAGGTCGCCCGGATCACGCCGAACCCACGTCAGCCGCGGCAGGTCTTCGAGGAGGAGGCGCTCGCGGAGCTGGTGCACTCGGTGAAGGAGGTCGGACTGCTCCAGCCCGTGGTGGTGCGCCGGGTCGGTGAGGACCGCTACGAGCTGATCATGGGCGAGCGGCGGTGGCGGGCCACCCAGGAGGCGGGACTGAGCAGGATCCCGGCGATCGTCCGGGACACCAGCGACGACGCGATGCTCCGCGACGCGCTCCTGGAGAACCTGCACCGATCCCAGCTCAACCCGCTCGAGGAGGCGGCCGCCTACCAGCAGCTGCTCGACGACTTCGGCTGCACACACGAGGAGCTGGCGTCGCGGATCGGGCGGAGCCGTCCCCAGATCAGCAACACCCTCCGGCTTCTCCGGCTGTCCCCGGCGGTGCAACGCCGGGTTGCGGCCGGCGTGCTGTCGGCGGGCCACGCCCGTGCCCTGCTGTCGGTGGAGAACCCGGAGACCCAGGACCGCCTCGCCGGCCGAGTGATCTCCGAGGGCATCTCTGTCCGGGGCCTGGAGGAGATCGTCGCCGTCGGCGACCTCGGCTCGGACGAGAAGCCGAAACCGCGCCGACGCAAACCCCACGCGCCCGCACTCGACGACCTGGCTGCTCGGCTCTCCGACCGGCTGGAGACCCGAGTCAAGGTGGACCTGGGCAAGACCAAGGGCAAGATCACCGTCGAGTTCGCCTCGATCCCCGACCTCGAGCGGATCGTCGACATCCTCGACCCGCGCTCGGGCGAGACGAACGAGCGACCGTAACGACTTGACGATCTAACGATTTAGATGCAAATCGCTTTGTCGACAAATATCGCAACAGAATGTTTCACATGAAACCCTCTGCGGATCCGGCGAGGTCCGAAGCGCGAGGCGCGACCGCTCATCCGCGAAGGGGAGCCCCGGCCGCGGCATCGGCGGCTCAGCGGGCCTCCCAGACGCGCTCCGCGACCGCCAATGTGGCGCCAGGCAGGCTCGCGTAGCCCAGTCTCACCCTGCGTGCCAAGACCCACGGCGCCTTTCGCGTGGGCGTGCAACCCCAGGGGGGAAGTGCCACCGGAGCGCCGAGCGCGGCGCTCGGTCAGCGGCGATCCTGCTGGGCGCGGCGCTCGGCCTTCCTCGCGGCCCGACGCTCCTTCTCCTCCGCGTCGAGCTCGGCGGCCCGCTCCGGAGTGGGGGCGCTCCCGCCTCGGGCGGCCGGCAACCACCAGGATCCTGGCGGCTGCTCCTGGGCAGGGTAGGAGTCGATCGTGTCGGCGAGCAGGGAGCTCATCGCGCGCCGGAGCTCCGCCGTGTCGGCGACGGGATCCTCACCCGAGGGACGCAGCGGCTCGCCGACGCTGATCGCGATCGTCTTGCCGCGCGAGAAGTCCTTCGGATGGTCCTTGGTCATCATCCGCTGCGTTCCCCAGACGACGACGGGGATCAGCGGAACCCCGGCCTCGGCCGCCATCCGCACCGCGCCCGTCTTGAGCTCCTTGATCTCGAAGCTGCGCGAGATGGTCGCCTCCGGGAAGATGCCGACGATCTCGCCCATCCGCAGGTAGCGCAGTCCCTCCTGGTACGACGCCAGCCCCTCGCCGCGGTCGACCTCGATGTGGTGCAGGGACCGCATCACCGGGCCGCCCACGGCGTGGTCGAAGATCTCCTTCTTCGCCATGAACCGCACCAGCCGCTTGGCGGGCTGGGCGGCGAACCCGGCGAAGATGAAGTCCAGGTAGGACACGTGGTTGACCGCGAGCAGGGCAGGGCCGGAGCGGGGGATGTGCTCGGTGCCGGACAGCTGGAAACGCAGGCCCAGCAGCTTGAAGGCGGTCTTGGCGGCCAGCACGACCGGGGGGTAGGTGATGTCGCGCACGGCAGGCTCCTCGGCTCAGCGATCGGTGGACCGCGCCACGGCGACGCGGACCAGGGACTCGACGAGCCCACCGAGCTCGAGCCCGGCGGACTGCACCGACAGTGGCACCGTCGAGGTCTCGGTGAGACCCGGAGCGACGTTCACCTCGAGGAACCATACTGTCCCCTCGGCGTCGATCATCAGGTCCGAGCGGGACAGGTCGCGCAGCCCGAGCGCCTCGTGCGCGGCGACGGCGACCCGCGCGCACTCGGCGGCGAGCTCGTCGCTCAGCTTGGCGGGCACCACGAACTCCGTGCTCCCGGCGGTGTAGCGGGCCGTGTAGTCATACACGCCGCCGTCGGGATGGATCGACACCACCGGCAGCGCCCGGGGGCCCTCGCCGGTGTCGACCACGGGTACGGCGACCTCCTGACCCTCGATCAGCACCTCCACCAGCGCGGTGTCGCCGTAGGCGAAGGCGTTGACCATCGCGCTGGGCAGGTCGCCGGCATCCCGCACCACGGTGCAGCCCAGGGCGGAGCCGCCCTTGGCGGGCTTGACGATCAACGGGAGCCCCAGCCGGTCGACGATAGCGTCCATCACCGCTGTTGCGCCGAGCTCACGGAAGGTCTCGTGCGGAAGTGCGACGCCGGGCGGGGTGTGCAGGCCGTGCCGGGCGACCGCGGCCTTCGCGACCGGCTTGTCGAACGCGGCGCGACAGGCGGCCGGCCCTGAGCCGACGTACGGCACCCCGACGAGCTCGAGCACCTCGCGGAGGGCCCCGTCCTCACCGGTCTCACCGTGCAGCAGAGGCACCACGCAGGCGGGTGGCTCGGCCAGGATCGCGGGCAGGAGGCCCGCGTCGACGTCGCGCTCCTCCACCTCGACCCCGGTGTCGCGCAGCGCCTCGGCGACCCTACGTCCGGACCGCAGGGAGACGTCGCGCTCGTGGGACAGGCCGCCGGCGAGCACCACGATCCGGCCCTCGACTGCTTCGTTCACGTCAGGCTCCTGCTCAGGTGAGGTCGGTGTTGGGGGCTTCGTAGCCGCGGCGGAGGGTCGAGTGCAGCTCGGCGGTGCCGAAGGTCTCGCGCAGCTCCATCTCCTCCTCGATCACGCCCACGAGGCGGCGCACGCCCTCCCGGATCCGCTCCGGGGTCGGATAGCAGTACGACAGCCGCATGCTCTGGGCGCCGAAGCCGTCGGCGAAGAACGCCGTCCCGGGCACGTAGGCGACCCGGGCGGTCACCGCGCGCGGCAGCATCGCCTTGGCATCGAGGCCCTGCGGCAGGGTCAGCCAGACGTAGAACCCCCCGTCGGGGACGTTCCAGCGTGCCGCGGCCGGCATCAGGTCCTCCAGGGCGGAGATCATCGCGTCGCGCCGTTCCCGGTACATCTCCCGGAACTCCTTGACCTGGCCGCGCCAGTCGTGCTCGGCCAGGTACGCCGAGACCGCCATCTGGGAGAACGACGGGGGGCACAGCGTGGCCGACTCCTGGGCCAGCACCAGCTTCTCGCGCACCGCGTGCGGGGCGAGCGCCCAACCGACCCGGAAGCCGGGGGCGAAGGTCTTGGAGAACGACCCGAGGTAGATCACGCCCTCCGCCTCGTCGGCCCGCAGCGCCCGGTGTGGCTGGTCGTCGAAACCGAGCAGACCGTAGGGGTTGTCCTCGAGGATCAAGATGTCGGCCTCGCGGCAGATCTCCAGGATCTCGGGACGGCGTTCGGGGGCCAGCGAGACGCCGGCGGGGTTGTGGTAGTTGGGGATCGTGTAGAGGAACTTGATCCGCTTGCCGGCCGCCTTGGTCGCGGCGATGGCCTGCCTCAGCGCCTCCGGCACCAGACCGTGCTCGTCCATCTCGGCATGGACGACCTCGCACTGGTAGGACTTGAAGACGCCCAGCGCTCCGACGTACGACGGGGCCTCGCAGATCACCACGTCACCGGGGTCGCAGAAGATCCGCGTGACCAGGTCGACCGCCTGCTGCGAGCCGACGGTGACGACCACGTCGTCGGGATGAGCCTCGATGCCCTCGAGACGCATCACGTCGCAGATCTGCTCGCGCAGGGTCGGGTCACCTTGGCCGGACCCGTACTGCATCGCCACCGTGCCGTGGTCGCGCACGAGGTCGCTGATCGCCCCGCCGACCACGTCGAGAGGGAGCCCGGAGATGTTCGGCATCCCGCCGGCGAGGGAGACCACCTCGGGGCGGCTGGCGACGGCGAACAGGGCGCGGATCTCGGAGGCGGTCATGCCCTGCGTGCGAGCGGCGTAGCGGTCCACGTAGCTGTCGAGCCGCGTCGCGCTGCGGCGCACCTCGCCGGCCCGTCCGTCGCCGGCCCGTCCGTCGCCGGTCCGTCCGTCGCTGGTCGGTCCGTCGCTGGGCCGCTGTTCTCCTGGACCGTTCTGAGACATCCTTGCTCCCGTCGGTGAACTACTAGGATGGATCATCAACCCAGCCTTGGCTCGAGGGGGGTCACGACATGGGATCGAGCTCGCGTCGCATCACCAGGCTCACGCTCGACAACCTCGACGACCTGCCCCTCGCCTGCCGCGGATGCGCGTTCTGGGAGCTCGACCCGGTGCGCCGCGTGCGGGCCACGGAAGCCGGCGAGGCCGCCTTGGAGAAGGAGTCGTGGGTCTCCTCGGTGCTCCTCGAATGGGGCTCGTGCGGCCGGGTGCTGTACGTCGACGACCAGCCGGCGGGCTACGCGATCTACGCGCCGGCCGGGTTCGTGCCGGGAGCGGAGTCGTTCCCGACCGCGCCCGTGAGCGAGGACGCCGTCCTGCTCGCGTCGCTGGTCGTGCTCCCGGAGTACGCCGGCGGTGGCCTGGGTCGGATGCTGGTCCAGGCGGTCGTGAAGGACGTGCTGAGCCGCGGTGGGATCCGGGCGCTCGAGGTCTTCGGTGACCGCCGGCCCGGAGCGCTCGGCGGTCTCCCGGGCTGTGTGGTGCCCGCGGACTTCTGGCTGCGCGTGGGCTTCAAGACGCACCGGCAGCACGCCCGGTACCCCCGGCTGCGGATGGAGATGCGGTCGGTGCTGACCTGGCGGGAGGAGCTCGAGCAGGCGCTCGAGAAGCTGCTCGACGTGGTGCGTCCGCGTCCGGTGCCGGCTCCGGCGGCCGACCGCGGTGCGGAGCGCGCCGAGCGCTAGCCCGGCGGCCCCGGCTCCTCGCGCAGGGCGCGACGCAGCTCGGAGAACCGAAGCACGCCGGTCTTGGTGTCGGTCTCGGGGGAGAGGTAGACCCGCTGCACGGCGACCACGACCGCTTCGGCGAGCACGTCGCGGAACGCCGGGTCGGCCAGTCGGGCTGCGTCGCCGGCGTTGGTGATATAGCCGACGTCGATGCGGACCGCCGGCATCCGGGTGCGGCGCAGCAGGTCCCAGGTCTTGGCGTGCGTGCGGAGGTCGACCAGGCCGGTGCGGGCCACGATCTCACGCTGGACGAGGCTGGCGAAGCGCTCGCCGCCGCTGGAGCGCACCCCGCGGGCGTCCAGGCCGTAGTAGTAGCTCGAGACCCCGCTGGCCTCGGGGTGCGAGGACGCGTCGACGTGGAGGGAGACGCAGAGGTTGGCTCCGGTGCGGTTGGCGAACTCGGCGCGCTCGGCCTCGCTCGGCGCCGGGTCGGTGCCGGCCTGGTGGGTCAGGAAGGCCTGGACCCCGGTGGCGGCCAGCCGGCCCTCGACCCGGCGGGCGAGGTCTTCGCTGATCTCGGTGGCCCGGGCGGCGAGCTCGGGGTCGGCGAGCCGGGTCTCCGCCGCGTCGATGATCACCACCTTGCCGGGCAGGCCCGGGCCGGCGAGGCGGATCTGCTCCTCGGTGCGCAGCGCGTTGGGCCGGCCGCCCTGGACCCGGGGGGCGAGCCGGGCCAGCGCCTTGAGGGTCGCGGGCCCGCAGGTGCCGTCGGCCGGGACACCGATGTTGCGCTGGAAGTCGCGGACGCCCTGCTCGGTCTGGTGCCCGAAGATGCCGTCGGCGCGGCCGACGTGGAAGCCGAGGTCGAGCAGCCGCTGCTGCAGGGTGAGGACGTCGTCGCCGGTCAGGGGACTCCCGGGGACGTGGGTCAGCAGGCGGTCGCCGAGCCGCCACCGGGCCTCGTCGAGGGCGCGGTAGGTCTCCGGGCCGACGATGCCGTCGACGCTGAGGCCGCGGTGCTGCTGGAACGCCCGCACCGCCCGGTCGGTGGCGGCGTCGAACGTGGACGCTGCGTCCTCCTGCGGCGAGGCGTCGCCCTCGCCGTCGCCCAGCAGTCCGATCATGCTCAGCAACGTGCGGATCTCCGCGACCGCCGTACCGGCGTCACCGATCCGGAACAGCCGCTGGTGCCGACCGGTCGGGGGTCCGGGGGTCTCCGGGGACGGGCTCATCGCACCCCTCTTCGTTGGCTTCCGAGACAGGAAGAGAGGGCCGGCCCTTGGGAGGACAGCCGGCCCTCTCTCCTCCAGTCGTGATCCCTCAGCCAGGGACCGCGACTCAGGCGATGAACTCGCTCAGGTCGTTGAGCAGCGCGGCCTTCGGCTTGGCGCCCACGATCTGCTTGACGAGCTCGCCGTTCTTGTAGACGTTCAGCGTCGGGATGCCCGTGACACGGTAGGTCGAGGGGGTGACAGGGTTCTCGTCGACGTTCAGCTTGCGGAACATCAGCTTGTCACCGTGCTCGGCGTTGATCTCCTCGAGGATCGGGGAGACCTGGCGGCACGGACCGCACCACTCGGCCCAGAAGTCCACCAGCACGGGCTTGTCGGCCTTGAGGACCTCGGTCTCGAAGTCGGCGTCGGTCACAGCGGGAATGTCACCCACAGGGGGCTCCTTTGCTCAACGATGGGTTTCAGTGTGCAGTAAACAACGGGGCACCGACAAACATGCCCCGAGGGCTCACAGGCCCGCGGACTGGACCTGCTCGGTGAGCATCTCCGCGGCGACCTGCGGCGAGTCGGTCTTGGCGGCGTGCTCGAGGTCGGCGAGGTAGCGCTCGGCGTCGAGGGCCGCGGCGCAGCCGGTGCCGGCGGCGGTGATCGCCTGCCGGTAATTGTGGTCGACCAGGTCGCCGCAGGCGAAGACGCCGGGAAGGTTGGTCTTCGTCGAGGGGTGGTCCACGAGCACGTAGCCCTCCTCGTCGAGCCGGACCTGGTCCTTGAGCAGCTCCGAGCGGGGGTCGTGACCGATCGCGATGAACAGGCCGGTCACGTCGAGCTCGCGCTCCTCGCCGGTCACGGTGTCGACCAGCGTCACGCCGGTGAGCTTGTCGTCACCGTGGATGGTCTTGACCGCGGAGTTCCAGGCGAACTCGAGCTTGGGGTCGGCGAACGCACGGTCCTGCATGATCTTGGAGGCGCGCAGCTCGTCACGGCGGTGGATCAGGGTCACCTTGGAGGCGAACCGGGTCAGGAAGGTGGCCTCCTCGATCGCGGAGTCACCACCACCGACGACGGCGATGTGCTGGTCGCGGAAGAAGAACCCGTCGCAGGTGGCGCACCAGGAGACACCGTGTCCCGACAGCCGCTCCTCGTTCTCCAGTCCGAGCTTGCGGTAGCCGGACCCGGTGGCCAGGATCACCGCGTGCGCACGGTGCTGGTTGCCTGCACCGTCGGTGACGACCTTGATCGGGCCGGTCAGGTCCACAGCGGTCGCGTCGTCGGTGACCAGCTCGGCGCCGAAGCGCTCGGCCTGCGCGCGCATGTTGTCCATGAGCTCAGGGCCCATGATGCCCTCGCGGAAGCCGGGGAAGTTCTCCACCTCGGTGGTGTTCATCAGGGCACCACCGGCCGTCACGGAACCCTCGAACACCAACGGCGTGAGGTTGGCGCGGGCTGCGTAGACAGCTGCGGTGTACCCGGCCGGGCCGGATCCGACGATGATGACGTTGCGTACGTCCTGGTCCGCCATGTGACTCGTGCTCCTGTGTGGTGAGGGTTTCGTGTCGTTCCGCCGGACTCAACCGATCCTAGGCCGCAGACATTCCCGACACCCCCGGGGGTACCGGCGGTGATGGTCACCGGGCCGCCAGGACCTCCGTGGACAGTGCGGGGCTCTCGGCATCCTCGCAGGTGAAGATCTCCGCGGTACGGCGGCCACCGACCGGCGCCCTCAGCACCAGGGCCCCCGGCTCGCCGTCGAGGCGCACCGGCAGCCACTCGTCGCCCGGCCCTGCGGCCGGCTGCACGCACATCCGGGCCCAGGCCCCGGGGGCGTCGCCGACCGGGACGGCGAGCGCGAAGTCCTCGATCCGCTGGACGTCGAGCGTCGCCGAGCTGGTGCTCAGCCGGGGGGCGGTGGCCAGGGAGGGGTACGGATCGGCCTGCACGCGCTCCTCGGCGGTGCCGGTCGCGGGATCGCCCTCCCGGCGGCCGGGGGCGGCCTCGCTCGAGAGGGTCTCCGGCTGCGGACCGGACTCGGGCGCCTCCTTCTCGGACAGTACGCCCGCCTCGGGCACGACCCGGTCCTCGGCGGCGCCTCCCGCGGCCGACTCCGTGGAGGCGGCGTCCCCGGTACCGGCTCCGGTGAGGTCGTCCAGGTTGCCGATGCCCAGGCCGAGCACCGAGACCGCCGCGGCGGCGACCAGCAGGCGCGGCCACGACCGGGCGCGTCGGGAGCCGAGCTCGGTGGCACCCACCACGGCACCGTCGGCGTGTGGCCTCTCGCGCTCGGCCACCAGTCCGGCGAGGGCATCGTCGAGCCGCGCCGCGACGTCGGGCGGCGTCGGCGCCGCGTCCGCAGACTCGGCGAGCAGGGCACGCACCTGCCGCTCGGTCTCCGGGGAGACGCCGGTCTCCTCCGGAGTGTCGTCACGTCCGGTCATCGCTGCTCACCTCCTCCCCGAGCTCTGCTGCTTGGACGTGCCGGCTGCTCCTGTGGTTCCCCGGCGGGACCGGTCGTGGCAGGGGGTCTGCTCGACGCCTCCCCGGCCGTCTCGCCCAGCAGCCCGGCCAGCAGGGGCGCCAGCCGGCGCCGACCTCGCGAGCAGCGGCTCTTCACCGTGCCCGGCGCGCAGTCCAGGATCAGAGCGGCCTCCTCGACGGGGTAGCCCTGCATGTCGACCAGGACCAGCGCGACCCGCATGTCTACCGGCAGGACGGCCAGGGCGGCGGCCACCGCCTGTCGCCGCTCACCGGCGAGCACCACGTCGGCGGGATCACCGACCTCCCCGGTGCCCGGGTTCGCGGTGCTCGTCGAGACAGCACCGCGGCCGGCGTACTCCTCCAGGTCGTCGGGCAGCGGTCCGGCTGCCCGAACCTTCTCCCGGCGGATCCGGTCGAGACAGGAGTTGACGACGATGCGGTGCAGCCAGGTGGTGACCGCGGCGTCCCCGCGGTAGGACTCGGCACGGCGGAACGCGGAGACCATCGCGTCCTGGAGCGCGTCCGCGGCCGACTCCGGGTCTCCTGTCGTCCGCAGCGCCACCGCCCACAGCCGGTCGCGGTGGCGCCGGAAGAGGGTCCCGAACGCGTCGGGGTCACCGGCCACGTGGGCGCTGAGCAGGCTGCGGTCGTCGGGGACCGGCGGGTCGTCCGCCGGCGGCTGCGTCACGGTCAGGGCCTCACGACGATCTCGGCGATCTTGCCCCGGAAGTTGCCGCCCTCGGGCGGCAGGGAGGTCAGCCAGACCACGAGGTACCGCGTGGTGACCGGATCCCGCAGCTCCAGGTCCGTGCGACCGTCGGCGCCGCCGTCCGAGGCGACCCGTTCGAGGCCGGCGACGTCGGTCGGGGCGCCGGTGCCCTGCGGCGCGGCGTACACCTGCAGTCCGGTGGGTCCGCCCTGCGTGGTGACCTGCACCGAGCCGACCTCCTGCTCGTCGCCGAGGTCGACCACGAGCCCGACGCCCTCCTTGAGGTTGCCGAACTGGGGGTTGCGGTAGTACTCCATGGTCTGCCACGCGGTGCCGGGGTCGCCGTCGATCGCGAGCGCGGCGAGCTCGGGGTTCTCCTCGCCGTTGCCGTCCGGGAGCGGGTCGAGGTCGCTGACGGCGGCGATCCGCAGCGGGCCGGCCGGTGCCTGGGAGGGCGACTCCTCCGGGCCGGGGGCGGTGTCCGTGCCTCCGGAGTCCCGGCCGAGGTTGAAGGCGAAGATGATCGCCACCACCAGCAGCAGGATCACGGCCACGGCCGCGGCCAGCTTGAGCCAGTCGCGGCTGCTGTCGCGCGAGGCCCAGTCGGTCTCGTCGCGCCCCTCGGTGTCGGGACCCCAGACCGGCGGCAGCGACCCGGTGCCGTGGTGGGAGTGGCCGATCGCTCGTGCGCCTGCGCCGGTGGCAGCAGGCGCCGGGCTCTCGGTCGCGGCCCGCGGTGGGCCGGGCGCGAACAGCGGCCTCTCCTCGGGCTCGGGCAGTGGAGGCGGCGGCGGTGGCGCCACTCGGCGGGTCGGCTCGTCGTCGTCGAAGAACGGGCCGGCGGCCTGGGTGGCGTCGAGCTCCTCGGCGCCGGCGAGGGGAACCGCCTGGGTCGCCTCGGGGTCGGCGGAGGGGGCCGCGTGCCTGCCCGCTCCGGCTGCTCCGGATCGGCCACCGGGCGCTGTCCCGGGGCGGGTGTCGGGAGAGGTCTCCTCGGGTGAGGGGTGTGGGGACGCCTCGGGCGTCGGCCGGGCACGGAGGCCGGCAGCGGCGTCGCGCGGGAGGGCGACGGTCGGCTCGTGGCCGGCCATCGGGACCACCGCGTCACCGATGAAGTCGCTGAGCGCCGCGCTGATCTCCTGCGCCGTCTCGAGCGAGCCGGGTCCCTGCCCGGGGTTGAGCACCTGGTCGCAGATCGCGTCCAGCGCCCGCGGCACCCCGGCCCGCACCTGTCGCGGTCGCAGGATCCGCTCGTGGTCCGTCGGCGCGGGTGGCAGGTTGCAGGTCTGCTCTCCGGGCCACTTGCCGACCAGGGTGGCGTACAGCAGGGCGGCGAGGTTGTGCACGTCAGACTCGTGGTCGCTGAGCACCCGGCCGCCGGGACCGGCTTGCCGCCGGCCATGGAGCACGGCGTCGACCACGAACCCGATCAGCTTCACCGAGCCGGCCTCGGTGACCATCACGTTCTCCGGCACCAGCCGGCCGTGCGCGATGCCGTGCTGGTGGGCGACGGTGATCGCGTCGGCGACCTCCTTGACCAGCCAGGCGGCACGCCGTGGGGTGAGCGGCTCCTCGGCGAGGATCTTGTCCAGCGACATGCCCGAGCCCCACTCGTGCACGACGTAGACGACCCCGTCCTCCTGGGCGGCGTCGAGCACGCGGAGGAAATGACCCTCGGTGACCGTCGCGGAGGTGCGCGCGGCCACGAGCAGGGCGTCGGCGCGCGGGTCCGCGGTGTCGATCACGTTCACCGCGACGCTGCGGGCCAGGATCTGGTCGACGGCACGCCAGAACCGAGCGCCGTCGGTGTCCTGGACCAGGTCCTCGAGACGGAACCGCCCTGCGAGGACGGTCCCACGCCCGATGGGCTTGTCGGTCACGTCCCTCCTCGCTGCGTGCGTCTGCGGTGCCTGGGCTGTGCCCTTCCTAGGCAACCTACATGCTAGGCCGCGCGACCCCGCCCGAGCCGGGACGTGACCAGTCCGAGGACACCGGTGACCTCCTGGATCCGCAGCGCTCTGGCCAGCAGCACGAAGACGAGCACGTCCACGCCGGTCAGCAGCCCGAGCATCGTCAGCGACCGGGTCTTGCTGTCGTCGACCGGCCACACGGACGCGAGCCCTTCGCGCAGCGCCCAGGCGAGCGCCGAGGCGACCGCGGCAGCGAGCAGCAGCCTGCTCAGGAAACGCACCAGCGTGGGCGTCTCCAGGCCGCCGAGCAGGTACCGGAGCAGGCCGTAGGAGACTGCGGCGCCGACCGCGTAGGCACCGGTGTAGGCGAGCACGAGCCCGGAGGCGACGTCGGCCTGGGCGGCGGTGCGGGTGAGTACGACGGCCAGCACGATGTTGGTCGCGGCGATCACGCACTGCACCCAGAACACCGTCCGCGTGCGCTCCAGGGAGTAGTACCCGCGCAGCATCAGGAAGTGGACGGTGAAGAAGACCAGCCCGATGCCGAACAGCGCCAGCGGGCGGGCGTAGTCGACGTACGCCTCCGACGCGGCGAGCCAGCCGTACACCACGTTCGCGACGTCACGTGCGATCAGCGGCAGCAGCAGCGCGAACGGGATGATCAGGGCGAGCGTCGTGCGCAGCGTGGAGGCCAGGCCGCGGGCCACCCCGGCGAGGTCGTCGTCGGCGGCGTGCGCGGACAGCCGGGGCAGGATCGCGGTCGCCAGGGACACCGTGACCACGGCGTGCGGCACCATGATCAGCAGGAACGACTGGGAGTAGATCGTGTAGCCGGTGTTGCCCTCGGCGCTGCCGCTCGACGCGATCCGGACCACGACGGTGTAGGCGATCTGGTTGACGATCACGAACAGCACCGTCCAGGTGCCCAGCCGCAGGGTGTGGCCCAGGCCGGTGCCACGGAAGTCGAACCGGGGGCGGAAGGTGAAGCCGGCCTTCTTCAGGTAGGGCAGCAGCACCAGCAGCTGCACGGCGATGCCGATCGTGGAGCCGATGCCGAGCAGCAGCTCCTGCTCGGTGGTGTAGCCGCCGTACAGGTCCTCGGCGGGGCCGAAGACCAGCAGGTAGACCACGAGCACCAGCACCGAGATCACGTTGTTGGCGATCGGCGCCCACATCATCGGCCCGAACCGGCCGCGGGCGTTCAGGATCTGCCCGACGAGGACGAACATCCCGTAGAAGAACACCTGCGGCAGGCAGTACCGGGCGAAGTCGATCACCGACTGCCGCTGCTCGGCCCGGTCGGGCTGGTCCCAGGCGTCGGAGAGGAAGATCTGCATCAGCCACGGGGCCGTGGCGACGAGGAGCACGGTCACCCCGAGCAGGAACAGCCCGGCGAGGGTGACGATCCGGTTGGTGTAGGCCTCGCCGCCGTCCGCGTCGTTCTTCATCGCGCGCACGAGCTGCGGCACCAGGACGGTGTTGAACACCCCTCCCGCGAGCAGGATGTAGAGCATGTTCGGCACCGTGTTGGCGATGTTGAACACGTCGGCGTGGAGGTAGGCGCCGAGCGCGGCGGCGAGCAGGGCGCTCCGCATGAAGCCGCTGCCCCGGGAGACGACGGTGCCGGCTGCCATCACCGCGCTGGAGGACAGGATGCTGCGCCGCTCCTCGTCCCCGCCGGAGTTCTGGCTCATGCGGTGCCGCTCCCGGGTTCGGTCTCCGGGCCCCGTCGGCTGTCGCGCACCCGCCGCCAGATGCGTACGACGATCGCGGCGACGAAGACGATCCCGCCGACCCCCATCACCAGCCAGATCACGAGCCCGACCTGGCTGCTGCGGACCTTCACCGTGGTGGAGTGGCCCAGCTCCCGGCCGTCGCGGGTGGTGGGCAGCAGCCGCACCGAGTGCACGCCGGTGTCGGTGGCGGTCACGGCCAGCCGCACGGAGGCCCGCTGGCCGGCGCCGAGCGAGACCAGGTCGGGCGCCCGGATGACGAGGTCCTCGGAACCGGTCTGCGCCTTGATCCCGACGGTGACCGGCTCGGCGAGCCCGTTGACCACCGTGACCGAGAAGTTGCCGGTCTCGCTGGACATGGTCACCAGCGGGGAGCCCTCGATGGTCACCTGCTGCAGCCGTCCGCGGACCTCACCGGCGATCCGGCGGGTGCGGAGGACGGCGCGTCGTGGCTGCCGGCGGGCATGGACCGAGGAGGCGGCCAGCGCCGCCCGGCCGACCTGCTCGGAGATCGAGTCCTCGCCGGTAAGCAGGTCACCGAGCAGGGAGCCGGCGGTGGTCAGGTCCTGGGTGGCCAGCACGTTCGCGTCCGGGATCTCCGCGCGTCGGCTCGCCCGGGAGTAGAACAGCTGGCCGTCGTAGGGCTCCGGGGTGCTGGTCGCCCGGGCGAACGGGACGTCGACGAGGCTGAGCCACGGCGCCTCCAGGCCGCCGAAGAAGTCCGCCACGGGCCAGTCCACCCCGGGGTCCCACAGCTCGGGGAGGGACACGACCAGCGGCTGCCCGGCCGGACCGCTCAGCGCGTGCACCGCGGCCTCGGCCAGGATCCGTTGGCGCAGCGCGAGCGCGGCGAAGGGAGCGGTCGGGGCGGGCCCGCCCACCCGTGCCGCCTCGCTGGTGAGCACGGCCTCGGTGTCCCCCTCGACCTGCACCACGCCGGCGTCCGTGCGGGGGGCCGCGCGCTGGGAGAGCAGCAGGTCGGTGTCGGCGTCGAGATGCTCGAGCGCGGCGTTGGGCAGCAGCCCGTCGAGCGGCGCCACGACGGGCTCGGACTCCACGCCCAGGTCGGCCATCGCACGCTCGCCGAGCTCGGTGGCGGCCGCGAACGTCTCGTCGAAACCGCTGCGCAGCAGGCTCGCCGCGTCGACGTCTGCGTAGGGAACGTGGAGCACGGTGTGCTCGGTGGCCAGCTCGGTGAAGTCCTCCAGCCAGGTCGCGGCAGCGGCGGCCTCGGGGCTGATCCGGGTCAGCTCCTCCTCCGGGTCGTCGGGGCCGTCGGGCGTGGCGCCCTCGCTCTGGCCCGGGCTCTCGGTCACCACGCCGCCCGGGGTCTCGCCGTCCGGCCCGGCAGCGCTGGTGGTGAGGTCGAAGTCGGGGTTGCCCTCGCCGAGCGACCGTGCGGCCTCCAGCACGGCGGGGTCGACCAGCCAGGTGACGGGCACGTCGGAGCCGGTGCGGGCCAGGTCGAGCAGCCGGCGGAGCCGGCCGTCGTCGGCGAACCGGTCGGTCCAGAGGTCGACGTTGTCGAGTCGGCCCTCGGTCGTACGGCGGACCGGCGCTCGTAGCGGCAGGACCAGCGAGAGGGTCGCCCGGGGGCCCCGGGGCGCCATCGACGTGATGAACGTGCGGGCCCGGCCGTCGGCCCCCTCGAGCCGCCCCTCGGCGGTGGTCCCGAGGACGTGGACGCCGATCCAGTACACCCCGGGGGCCTCGAGCCCCAGGTCCGCGCGGGGGAGCGAGATCCGGTAGTCGGTGGTCTCGCCGGGTTCGAGGTCGTCCACCTCGTCGTACTGCCCGGGGCCGGTCAGCCGGCCGCCGACGTCGGCGGTCTCCCCGGTCGCGGTCGCCTCCTCGAGCTCGGCCGAGGTGGTCATCGGCGTCGTGGAGGCGAACAGGTAGACGTCGAGGTCGGTCCAGGTCTCCTCGGAGTCGTTGGTGATCCGCCCGGTCAGCGTGATCCGGCCCCGCCTGGGCACCGCCGCGGGGGTCATCGTGTCGATGGTCACGCTCAGCGGTGGACGGTCGCCGCCCTCCCCGTCCTCGGCGGCCCCGGGCCGGCCGGCCGGGTGGGCGACCGCCGGTGTCGCGGGCACCGCCAGTGCGGTGACCACGAGCGCGGCCGCAGCGACCGCGTGCAGACCGCGCCGCAGGACCGCCGGCACACGCCTGGGCGGACGTGCATCGGCGGGTGGCATCACGCGGTCGATGCTAACGGGCGTGGATCGGCGCCTGGCACGGGTGCAACTAGAGTGGTCTCCCGTGTCCGAACAGCCGAAGGCGCCCCCGACAAGCCCTGCCGGGGCCGCAGCCCGAGCGTCCGAGCGACCTCCCGTCCGCATGAGCGAGGTCCAGGAGACCGCGGTGCGCGAGATGATCCGGATCGCGCCCGTGATCGACGAGCTGGGCGCCCGGTTCGCGGCCGCAGGTGAGCAGATCGCGCTGGTCGGTGGACCGGTCCGCGACGCGCTGCTGGGACGGCTGCACAACGACCTCGACTTCGCGACCTCGGCCCGGCCTGAGGTGACCGAGCGGCTGGTCAAGGGCTGGGCGGACGCGACCTGGGACATGGGCCGCGCCTTCGGCACGATCGGCTGCCGGCACGGCGACTGGCAGGTCGAGATCACCACCTACCGGTCGGAGAAGTACGACCCCGACTCTCGCAAGCCCGAGGTCGACTTCGGCGACTCCCTGGAGGGGGACCTCGGCAGGCGGGACTTCACGGTCAACGCGATGGCGGTCTCCCTGCCCGGGCGAGAGTTCCAGGACCCGTACGGCGGTCTGGTCGACCTGGCCCACCAGGTGCTCCGCACCCCGGGTCGCCCGGAGGACTCGTTCTCCGACGACCCGCTGCGGATGATGCGCGCCGCGCGGTTCGCCGCCCAGCTCGGGTTCACCGTCGCCCCCGAGGTCGTCGAGGCGATGACGGCGATGGCCGGCCGGATCGAGATCGTCTCCGCCGAGCGGGTGCGCGACGAGCTGGTGAAGCTGGTGTGTGCGCCGTACCCCCGCCTCGGGCTCACGCTGATGGTCGAGACCGGACTGGCCGACCACGTCCTGCCCGAGCTGCCCGCGCTCGCGCTGGAGCGCGACGAGCACCACCGGCACAAGGACGTCTACGAGCACACGCTGACCGTCCTCGAGCAGACCATCGACCTCGAGCACCGGCTGAGCTCGGAGGACCCGCCCGCTCCGGACTTCATCGCGCGCTTCGCCGCGCTGATGCACGACGTCGGCAAGCCGCGCACCCGCCGGTTCCTCGGCGACGGCACCGTGACCTTCCACCACCACGACGTGGTGGGCGCCAAGATCACCCGGAAGCGGATGCGTGCCCTGCGGTTCTCCAACGACGAGATCGCCGCGGTGAGCAAGCTCGTCGAGCTGCACCTGAGGTTTCACGGCTACGGCTCCGGCGAGTGGACCGACTCGGCCGTCCGGCGCTACGTGCGTGACGCGGGGGACGAGCTCGAGCGGCTGCACATCCTGACCAGGGCCGACTCCACCACCCGCAACAAGCGCAAGGCCGAGCGGCTGCGCCGCGCCTACGACCATCTCGAGGAGCGGATCAGCCGCCTCGCCGAGGAGGAGGAGCTCGCCTCGCTGCGGCCCGACCTCGACGGCAACCAGATCATGACGATCCTGGGTATCGGTCCCGGCCGGGAGGTCGGCGAGGCCTACAAGTACCTCCTCGAGCTGCGCCTGGACCGGGGCCCGATGAGCGAGGAGGAGGCCACCGCCGCGCTGCGCGAGTGGTGGGCCGCGCGCGGCTGACGAGCCGCTCCGCTCACGTGGGTCAGCGCCGCACCTCGCGGGCGTGCCGCCCCGACTGGCGTGCGTAGACCAGCGCCGTGCCGACGTAGCCCAGCGCGATCACCACCAGCACGGCGTGCGAGCGACCGGTGGTGGGGAGTACGACGGCCGCCACCGCAGCCGCCGCGACGAAGGCGACGTTGAAGATCACGTCGTAGAGGGAGAAGATCCGCCCGCGGAACGCGTCGTCGACACCGGCCTGCACGAGCGTGTCGACACAGATCTTGATGCCCTGCGAGGCGACCCCGAGGAAGAACGCCGACACGAGCAGCGCGCTCTCGGTGAAGAACGCGCCCGGCACGATCTGCGTGAACGCCGCCGCCAGCAGCAGCGTGATGATCCACGCCCGCAGCGTGATGCGCTCGGTCACGAACGGGGTGATGAACGCGGCGCTGATGAACCCCGCCCCGCTGACCAGCACCGCGACGGCGAGCCCGTTGAAGGCGGCGTCGACCTGGTCCGGGGCGTTGAAGTAGTTGCGGTGCAGCAGGATCAGCATCACCGTCGAGATGCCGAAGAAGAACCGGTGCGCGCCGATCGTGGCCAGCCCGTGTGCGGCCGTGCGCCGGTGACCGAGGTGCGCGAGCCCGTCCACGAGGCCCCGCGCGACGTGCCGGGCGGCCTCGCGGACGCCGGGGCGGGCGGGGTCGAACGTGGGGCCGAGCAGCGGTCGGGGGATGCGCAGTGCGAGCAGCACCGCGACGGTGTAGATCACCGCGGCGGTGACGAGCACCACGACATCGGGGTCGAGGCCGCCGCTGCCCTCGAACAGCACCCTGCCCGTCGTACCGACGGCCACGCCGGCCAGCGAGGCGAGCGTGCCGCTGGTCGGGGTGACCGCGTTGGCCATGATCAGGTCGGGCGGGTCAACGACGTGGGGCAGCGAGGCGGACAGGCCGGCGAGCAGGAAGCGGTTGACCGACAGCGCGGCCAGGATCAGCACCAGCAGCACGGTGCCGAGCTCGAGGGCGACGCCGACGGCGATGACCGACACGAGCACGACCCGCACGGCGTTGGACCACACCAGCACCTGGCGGCGCGACCAGCGGTCGAGGAAGACCCCGACGAACGGGCCGAGCACGCTGAACGGGAGCAGCACCACCGCGAGCGCGCCGGCGATCGCGGCCGGGGAGGGGGCCTGCTCGGGGGAGAAGATCACGTAGGAGGCGAGCGCGACCTGGAAGACGCCGTCGCCGAGCTGGCTGGTGACCCGCACCGCGAACAGCCGGCGGAACCACTTCCCGCGCAGGAGGTGGGCCAGGTGCCGCCATGCGGTCACGTCTCTCGGCTCCTCTCGGCTCGCCGGCGTCGTCTTCGCCGGCGCTATGGACGCATCCTGAGCGATATGCCCCGTGTAGAGCGTCCATAACCCCGCGTTACACGGAAGGAGGGGGTCCGAAGCTGCGTCGGACCCCCTCCCTGTCAGTCGTGGCTGCGGGTCAGCGCTCGACCTCGCCGCGGATGAACGCCTCGACGCTGGCGCGACCCTCCTCGTCGGGGCGCTGCACCGGCGGCGACTTCATCAGGTACGACGAGGCGGACAGGATCGGGCCGCCGACGCCCCGGTCCTTGGCGATCTTCGCGGCCCGGAGCGCGTCGATGATGATGCCGGCGCTGTTGGGGGAGTCCCACACCTCGAGCTTGTACTCCAGGTTCAGCGGGACGTCACCGAACGCGCGGCCCTCGAGCCGGACGTAGGCCCACTTGCGGTCGTCGAGCCAGGCGACGTAGTCCGACGGGCCGATGTGCACGTTGCGGTCGTCGACCTTGCCCGCGAGCGAGCCGTGCAGGTTCGAGGTGACCGCCTGGGTCTTGGAGACCTTCTTCGACTCCAGCCGCTCGCGCTCGAGCATGTTCTTGAAGTCCATGTTGCCGCCGACGTTGAGCTGGTAGGTCCGGTCCAGCGCCACGCCGCGGTCCTCGAACAGCTTGGCCATCACGCGGTGGGTGATGGTCGCGCCGACCTGGGACTTGATGTCGTCACCGACGATCGGGACGCCCGCGTCCTCGAACTTCTTGGCCCACACCGGGTCGGAGGCGATGAACACCGGCAGCGCGTTGACGAAGGCCACGCCGGCGTCGATCGCGCACTGGGCGTAGAACTTGTCGGCCTCCTCCGAGCCCACCGGCAGGTAGGAGACGAGTACGTCGACCTCGGCGGCCTTGAGCGCGGCGACCACGTCGACCGGCTCCGCGCCGGACTCCTCGATCGTCTCGCGGTAGTACTTGCCGAGCCCGTCGAGCGTGGGGCCGCGCTGCACCTCGACGCCGAGCGTCGGCACGTCGCAGATCTTGATCGTGTTGTTCTCCGAGGCGTTGATCGCCTCCGCGAGGTCCTTGCCGACCTTCTTGTCGTCGACGTCGAACGCGGCGACGAACTCGACGTCGCGGACGTGGTAGTCGCCGAACTGGACGTGCATGAGCCCGGGGACGGTGCCGTTGGGGTCAGCGTCCTTGTAGTACTCCACGCCCTGGATGAGGGAGGTCGCGCAGTTGCCCACTCCCACGATTGCTACACGTACCGAACCCATCGGGCTCTCCTCACTACCTATGCGTTTTCTGTCGGTTGGTTGTCCAGGGGCCGTTTCTGGTCCCGGGTTCGCTCCGCGGCGATCATGTCCGAGAGCCACCGGACCTCCCGCTCGACCGACTCCACCCCGTGTCGCTGGAGCTCGGTTGCGTAGCGGTCCATCTCCTTCTGGGTCCTGGCCAGCTGGCCCTGCACCCGCTCGAGGCGCTCCTCGAGCCGGGTCCGGCGGCCTTCAAGGATCCGTAGCCGGATCTCCATGTCGGTGCGGCTGAAGAAGGCGAACCGCACACCGAAGTTGTCGTCCTCCCAGGCCGAGGGTCCGGCCTGGGCCATCAGCTCGTTGAACCGGACGTCGCCGGCCTCGGTGAGCTCGTAGACGATCCGCTGTCGACGGCTGCCCCCGACCGAGCCGCCGACCGCCGTACCGGCAGCCGTCTCCGGAGACGCCTGCTCGGCGATCCACCCGGCCTTGAGCATCCGCTTCAGCGCCGGGTAGAGCGAGCCGTAGGACAGCACCCGGCCCCAGCCGAGGACCGTGTTGAGCCGCTTGCGCAGCTCGTAGCCGTGCATCGGCGACTCGTGCAGCAGTCCCAGAACCGCCAGCTCGAGGGTGTCACCGCGCCGCGCCACTGTCCCAACCTTCTTCCCGCTCCTGGATCACTAGCGGAAGAATCTATCGTACCGATATATCGCGCCTGCGCTACCTGCCCCATGGGCGTGAGCCGCGTCGCAGCTTTGACGGTCTCTGCGCGGGCCCCCGTACCCTGCTCTACAGCACGTTGATCGACTTCCCCTGCCCTGGAGAGACCTCTTGAGTGCACAGCGCAAGGCCAGCACGCCCCCCGGCGGCCGCCGCAGCCGACAGCCGGCCGGGGCCAAGAAAGCAGCCAAGGCGCCCCCCAAGAGCCTGGGCCGCCGGATCCTGAAGTGGACCGCGATCACCGGCTTCACCGGTCTGGTCCTCGGCGTCCTCGGGTTCGCCTACCTCTACGCGCGCACCGAGATCCCCGACCCCAACAAGGCCTTCCAGGCGCAGACCACCTTCGTCTACTACGCCGACGGCAAGCGTGAGCTGGGCAAGTTCGCCGACCAGAACCGGGTCAGCATCCCGCTCACCGAGATGCCCCAGCACGTCCAGGACGCGGTCGTCGCCGCGGAGAACCGAACCTTCTGGGAGGACCGCGGGATCGACCCCAAAGGCATCCTTCGGGCGGCGTTCAGCAACGCGACCAGCGAGTCGACCCAGGGCGCCTCGACGATCACCCAGCAGTACGTGAAGCTGCTCTACCTCTCGCCCGAGCGGACGATCACCCGCAAGGTGAAGGAGGCCTTCCTCTCGCTGAAGATCCACAACCAGCGCTCGAAGGAGGAGATCCTCCAGGGCTACCTGAACACCGTCTACTTCGGGCGCGGTGCCTACGGCGTGCAGGCCGCGGCCGAGGCGTTCTTCGAGAAGGACGCCAAGGACCTGTCCGTCCGGGAGGGTGCCGCGCTGGCCGCGATCCTGAACCGGCCGGGCGCGTTCGACCCTGCCGACGGCAAGGAGGCCCGGGCCCGGCTCAAGGAGCGCTACGAGTACGTCATCGGCGGGATGGCCGACATGGGGGTCCTCGACGCCGATGCGGCCGAGAAGGCTGCCGCGCACCTGCCGAAGTTCGCCGAGGTGATGGTGCAGGACAGCCTCGGTGGTCCGAAGGGGTTCCTGCTCGCGCTGATCAAGTCCGAGCTGCGTGAGGTGGGCTTCACCGACAGCGAGATCGAAGGGGGCGGCCTGCGGGTCACCACCACGTTCTCCCCGAAGATGCAGCGCGCCGCGGTGGCCGCCGTACGCGAGGAACGGCCGACCGAGAACGCCAAGGGCGTCAACATCGCGATCGCGGCCGTCGAGCCGGGGACCGGCCAGCTCAAGGCGATGTACGGCGGTCCGGACTACGTCAAGGACCAGCGCAACTGGGCGCTGACCGGTCGCCAGCCGGGCTCGACGTTCAAGCCCTACGCCCTGGCCGCCGGCCTGATGAACGACATCAGCCTCTTCGACACCTTCGACGGCAACACCTACTACTTCCCCGGCGGCGGTGAGGTGAACAACGAGGGCGGCACGAACTACGGGCCGGTCAGCATGCTCACCGCCACCGAGAACTCGATCAACACCGCCTACGTCGACATGACCGTGCAGATGGAGAACGGTCCGCAGGAGGTCATCGACGCCGCGGTCGCCGCCGGGATCCCGCGCAAGGCACCGGGCCTCGAGCCGGTGCCGACGATCACCCTCGGCACCGCCGACATCCGGCCCGTGGACATGGCCACCGGCTACGCCACGTTCGCCAACAACGGCCTGCGCAACGACTGGTTCGTGATCCGCAAGGTGACCGACGCCGACGGCGACCCGCTCTACACGCACAAGAAGGACCAGAAGCGGGCCTTCCCCGCCGACGTGAACTCCAACGTGGTCTACGCGCAGGAGCAGGTGGTCAAGTCCGGCACCGGCACCGCCGCGCTCGAGTTCGGCTGCCCGGTGGCGGGCAAGACCGGTACGGCGAACCTCCGCCCCGACACGCCGGGCGTCACCTCGGCCTGGTTCGCGGGGTACTCCCCGAAGCTCGCGGCGGCCGTGATGTACGTCAAGGGCAAGTCCGGCACCGAGAACCTCGACGGTGTCGGCGGCCTCCCGGACTTCTACGGCGGCGCCTACCCGGCGCGGACGTTCACCGCGTTCATGTCCAAGGCGCTCGAGGGCCAGGAGTGTGTCGACTTCCCCGAGGTGGACTACGTCAACGGCTCGCCGACGCCGACGTACGTGCCGCCGCCGTCGCCGACCGAGGAGCCGAGCCCGACCGAGTCGCCTTCGGAGAGCCCGACCCCGACGGAGGAGCCGACGGTCACCGAGTCCCCGACCGTGACCGAGGAGCCGACCCCGACCGAGACGCCGACCCCGATCTTCCCGCCCCCGGACGGCGGTGGTGAGGAGCCGCCTCCGCCGGACGAGGGTCAGGGCCCTGACGGCCAGGGCAGCGGCTGAGCGTGGACGAGGGGGAGGGTCGCCGGACGCCCGGCGCACCGGTGAGCGCCACGCTCGAACCGGTGGCGCGGCCGTCGCTCGAGGACCCGGTCGCGACGGCCGCGAGCGAGGTGGTCGGCGGCCCGGTCGGTGAGCACGCCGCCCCGCACCCCTGGTGGACGCCGGTGCGTGTGGTGCTCGCCGTGGCCGCGCTGGCGTTCGCGCTCGGCATGGTGCAGAAGACCCCGTGCGTCGCCAGCAACTGGACCGACGGCCAGCTGCGCTACTCGGCGATGTGCTACTCCGACATCCCCTACCTCTACACCGGTCGCGGCTTCGCCGAGCTGAGCGTTCCGTTCAGCGACACCGGCGGGCGCTACCAGGTGATGGAGTACCCGGTGCTGATCGGCTACTTCGCCTACGGCGCCGCGGTGGTCACCCAGGCGGTCGCCGGCGACGTCGACCTCGAGGCGCGCCGCGCGTTGCCCGCCGACCAGGTGTACGCCGCGCCCGGGGTGGCCGACGAGTCGGGGCTGTACTTCATGGTGACCGCAGTGCTGCTCGGCGCCGCACTGCTCGTCGCGACCTGGTTCATGGCCGGAGCCCAGCGCGGCCGGCCCTGGGACGCGATCCTGTTCGCTGCCTCACCGGTCCTGGTCGTCACCGGGCTGATCAACTGGGACGTCCTCGCCGTGCTCGCCGTCGCGGTCGCGATGTGGGCGTGGGCCCGCGACCGGCCTGTGCTCGCCGGGGTGGCGATCGGTCTCGGCACGGCCACCAAGCTGTATCCGCTGTTCCTGCTCGGCGCGCTGCTCGTCGTGTGTCTGCGCAGCAACCGGATGCGCCGGTTCTGGGTGGCCACCGGCGCGGCGGCGGGTGCCTGGCTGCTGGCGAACGCGCCCGCGATGCTGCTCGGCTTCGAGCAGTGGAAGGTGTTCTGGAGCTTCAACGCCGACCGGGGGCCGGATCTCGGCTCGCTGTGGCTGGTGTGGCAGCAGGCCGGCCATCCGGTCGGCGCGGACACGGTGAACCTGGTGTCGTGGGTGGTGTTCGCGGCGATCTGCCTGGCCGTGCTCGTGCTCGGACTGCTCGCGCGCCGTACCCCACGGGTGGCTCAGCTGGCGTTCCTGATCGTCGCCGGCTTCCTGCTGGTGAACAAGGTGTACTCGCCGCAGTACGTCCTGTGGCTGCTGCCGCTCGCCGTGCTCGCCCGCCCCCGCTGGCGCGACCTGCTGGTCTGGCAGGCCGGAGAGCTGTTCTACTTCGCCGCGGTGTGGCTCTACCTCGGCGGGTTCACCGCCTCGAGCGTGAGCGACGCCCCCGATCGGCTGTACTGGGTGGCGATCCTGGTGCGGGTCGCCGCAGAGCTCTACCTGGTCGCGATGGTCATCCGCGACGTGTGGCAGCCGTGGCGCGACCCGGTGGACGAGGCGGCGGCCGAGCCCGTTGCGGCCCCGCGGCCCCGCCACGCCGCGAGCGGGGTCGGCTGACGCACGCCGCTGGTCGGCCCCGGTGGTCGAGCCCGGTGGTCGAGCTTGTCGAGACCCGGGCTCAGCTGACCACGGTCCGGTCGAAGGTCGTGGTCGTGAACCGCACGCGTACGTCGACCTCCGCGCCCACCTCCGGCACCGGCGCGCCGTGCGGCAGGAACAGCATCGAGGCCTGCATGTGCGGGGGCTCGGCGAACAGCCGCTGCTTGCCACCGATGGTGAACGGCGAGCGGACGAAGCCGGAGGCCTCGAGCCCGCCCTTGGCGAGGGTCACCGCGCGCTGGCGCAGGCCCTCGACGGCGCTCGGTGCCTCGAGCCCGATGCCGTGGGCGGTCCCCCCGGAGACGACGAGGATGGTGCCGGCCTTCGGGGCGCTGCGCGCGCGGTAGCCGAACACGTCGCCGCGCTCGACCGGGTGCGCGTCGAGCACGGTCGCCCGCACCGCGAGCGCACCGCGGTCACCGAGCCACAGGTTGGTGCCGACCCGCGGACGCAGCTCGAAGTCCGGGTAGGTCGCGGCGAGCGTCGACAGCTCCGCGTCGGTGAGATGGGAGACCCAGACCCGGTTGGTCGGCAGGCCGGCGGCGACCACGTCGGTCATCAGCCGCTCCATCTCCGGCAGGTGCGAGCCGTGCGCCATCGGCAGGTGCAGGGCGACCCCCTCCACCCGGAGGGACCCGGTGTGCGGGGCGGCCTCGCGCAGGCCGCGGGCGGTGAACCCGTGGCGGCGCATCGAGGTCATCAGCTCCAGCACCACACGCGGGCGGTCGTCGCGGGCCGCCAGGGCGTGGAGGTCCTCGAGCCGGCCGACCGTGTGCACGATGCGGTCGTCGTACTCCACCCGCTCCTCGAACGGCCGCCAGGGGGTGAGCACGAGGATCGTGCCGTCGAAGCGCGTCCGGACGTCCTCGACCTCGGCGTAGGTGCCCACCGCGACCGTGTCGACGCCGAGCCAGGCCGACTTGCGGGCCAGGCGGGCGTTGCCGAAGCCGTAGCCGTTGCCCTTGATCACCGGCACCAGGCTCGGGTGTGCCTCCAGCACGCGGCGCAGGTGGCCGCGCCAGCTGTCCCCGTCCACGTACAGCGTCACCGACATCGCAGGCTCACCCCCGACGCTTCATGTAGAGCTCGAACGCCTTGTAGAGCAGCGGTCGCAGCGGGAGGTCCCACTCGCCGGCGTACTCCACCGCCTCCCCGCCGGTGCCGACCTTGAACTGGATCAGCCCGACGTGCGGGTCGTCGGCGTCGAGGGTGTCGGTGATGCCGCGCAGGTCGTAGACGTCGGCGCCGGCGGCCAGCGAGTCGCTGATCATCGCCCACTGGGCGGCGTTGGAGCCGCGGACGTCGCGCTTCTCGGTGGAGGAGGCGCCGTAGGAGTACCAGGTGTGCCCGCCGACGCGCACCCAGATCGTGGCGGCGACCAGGTCGCCCTCGTGGTGCGCCAGGTAGAGCCGGATCCGGTCCGGCTCCTCGGCGCCGAGGGCGTCGAACATGGTGCGGAAGTAGCTCAGCGGCCGGGGGGTGAAGTGGTCGCGCTCGGCGGTGTGCGCGTAGAGGGCGTGGAAATCCTCGAGAGCGGGGCCCAGGTCCGCGGGCTCGACCCGGGTGACGACGACACCGGCCTTCGCGGCCTTCTTGATGTTGCGTCGCCACTGCTGGTTCATGCCCTTGAGGACGTCGTCCTCGGTGCGGCCGGTGAGCGGGATCTGGAAGTTGTACTGCGGCTGGCCGGCGGCGAACCCGCCCTCGACCGACTGCAGCCGCCAGCCGAGGTCGCGCAGCTGGGAGACCACACGGGCCCCGACCTGGGAGCGCTCGGCCGGTGCGATCTCGGTGAGCCGCCGGATCCCCTCGTCGGCGACACCGCGCTTGACGTCGTCGGCCGACCAGCGCCGGGTGACGACCGGAGGCCCCATCCGGACGCCGAAGGCGCCGCGGTCGGCGAGGTGGCGGGTCATCGGCGCGAGCCAGGCGTCGAGGTCCTCGCTGCCCCAGTCGATCATCGGGCCCTCGGGGAGGTAGGCCAGGAACCGCTTGACCTTCGGCAGCTGCCGGTAGAGCACCAGCGCGGCGCCCACGAGGGTGCCGTGCTCGTCGTACCAGCCCAGCGACTCGGCCTGCCACTCGCTCTTGACCTTCGCCCAGGCCGGGGTCTGGAGGAAGCTGGCCGAGCGCTGCCCCCGGATGAACGACAGGTGCTCCTCGGCGGGGATGGTGCGGACGGTCAGGCCGGTCGTCTGGGGCGGGGAGGTCACGCGCCCGAGCCTAACGGGCCGGTCGGTGTGCAGCTGACCGCAGGCGGAGCCGTCACCATCGTTCAGCTGAACGCTTGTGACGTCCCTTGGCGCCTATTCGCTGTCACAACCGCTCACGTGAACGATCGTGACGACGCGACCCGGCTCGGACGTGGTCAGGCGCGCTCGCGGAGCCAGGCGAAGTCGGCCTGGTGCTGCTCGGGACCGCCCGGTGTCTCGCAGACCACGGGCGCGCCGGCCTCGCGCACGACGGCGGCCAGCTCGTCGGGGTCGATCTGGCCCTGGCCGAAGTTGGTGTGCCGGTCGGCGCCGGAGTCGAACGCGTCGCGACTGTCGTTGGCGTGCACCAGGTCGATCCGGCCGGTGATCCCGCGGACCTTCTCCACCACCGCGGTGAGGTCGATGCCGCCGGCGTGCGCGTGGCAGGTGTCGAGGCAGAACCCGACCATGTCGGCGCCCTCGGCGTGGCTGATCGCCTCCCAGACCCGGCCGATCCGGTCCAGCCGCCGGGCCATCGCGTTGGTGCCGCCGGCGGTGTTCTCGATCAGGAGCGGGATCTTCAGGTCGAGCTGGTCGACGCACTTGCGCCAGTTGTCGAAGCCCTTCTCCAACAACTCAGCATCGTCGTCCGATTTCCCGACGTGGCCACCGTGGACGATCAGGCCCTTGGCGCCGACCTCGGCGGCGGCGTCCATGTGCTTCTGCAGCAGCTTGCGGCTCGGGATCCGGATCCGGTTGTTCGTGGTGGCGACGTTGAGCACGTAGGGGGCGTGGACGTACAGGTCGATCCCGGCCTCCTCGGCGGCGGCGCGCAGGGCGGCCGGGCCCCCGTCGTACCGGACCTCGGGGCCCTTCCAGCCCTGCGGGTCGCCGAGGAAGAACTGGCTGAGGTCGGCCTCACGGGCCAGCGCCTCGGCCACCGGGTCGGTCTGGTCGACGTGGGCACCGATTCGCAGCTGGGTCATGGATCCAGACTAGGGACCCGGGCTCAGAGGTCGACGGTCGCGTTGTCGCCTTCGTAGCGCTCCCCGGACACGACGGACTTGAGCAGGTTCGCCACCTGGGTCACCTTGCCGCCGGGGGAGTCCCAGTACTCCGCGCTGTCGGCGGAGACCTTGATCAGGACGTTCTCGGGGTTGTCCGGGCCGCCCTCCATCCAGGCGTCGGTGAAGGTGCCCCACAGCTCGCGCAGCTTCTCGGCGTCGTCGAGCACGACCGCGTGCCCCGAGACCGACACCCAGGAGTCGCTCGAGACGTAGGCGACGTTGACCCGCGGGTTGTGCCGCAGGTTGGTGACCTTCTCCGAGGACCGCTCGGTGATGAACCACAGGTCGGAGTCCGGCTCCACGTCCTGCGTCGCCATCGGGGCGCTGACCAATCGGCCCTCGGGGTCCACGGTGGTCAGCATCGCCACCCGGGTGTCCTTGATCAGCTTGCGGACCTTCTCCTGCTGCTCGGTCATGTCGTTCCTCCCCTTCGTCGGCTGCTCACGTCTCGGCGTACCCGCACCCGACGCCGGCATGTGCCCCGGCAGCCTGTGGATGACGATTCGTGGGGCTGAGTCCTGCGCTGATACCCTGGGGCGTCGATCGGCTCGACCCCAAGACATGAGTGGGCGTCGGGCCGTCGGTACGTCGCACACCTCACCGGCCCGTCCCGGGCAAGCGGGGGGTTCGACGGACGCAAGCCCTCCTGCCACGGAGACGCCGTGGCCGCCCGAGTCCGAAGGAGGTGGAGACCGCTTTGCGTGCCTATGAAGTGATGGTCATCCTCGACCCCGACCTCGAAGAGCGCACTGTTGCGCCTTCGCTGGAGCAGTACCTCAACAACGTCGTCGTCAAGGACGGCGGTTCGGTCGGTTCGGTCGACGTCTGGGGACGTCGCCGCCTGGCCTACGAGATCAACAAGAACGCCGAGGGCATCTACGCCGTCATCGAGCTGCAGGCCGAGCCGGCCACGGTGAAGGAGCTCGACCGTCAGCTCACGCTGAACGAGTCGGTGCTGCGCACCAAGGTCATCCGTCCCGACGTTCGCTGACCCTCCATGTCGTCCGGCCGGCCCGCCGGCCCGGACGTCTTGATCAGAACATCGCGTCCCCGACCGATTCCCCCGGTCACTCTCGTCGGAACACATCGACAGACATCGAGACTGGAGGCCTGACATGGCAGGCGAAACACCCATCACCGTCGTCGGCAACCTGACCGCCGACCCGGAGCTGCGCTTCACCCCGTCGGGTGCGGCCGTCGCGAACTTCACGGTCGCGTCGACCCCTCGCACCTTCGACCGGCAGAGCAACGAGTGGAAGGACGGCGAAGCCCTCTTCCTCAACTGCTCGGTGTGGCGGCAGGCCGCGGAGAACGCCGCGGAGTCCCTGCAGCGCGGCATGCGGGTGATCGTCTCCGGTCGCCTCAAGGCGCGCTCCTACGAGACCCGCGAGGGTGAGAAGCGCACCGTCTTCGAGATCGACGTCGACGAGGTCGGCCCGAGCCTGAAGTACGCCACGGCCAAGGTCACCAAGACCACCCGTCAGGGTGGTGGCGGTGGCGGCTTCTCCGGCGGCGGCGACGACCCGTGGGCCTCCGGTGGCCAGGCTGGTGGCCAGTCCGCCGGCGGCTCCGGTGGTGCCGGTGGCGGCTGGGGCGGCCAGCAGGGCGGCTCCGGCGGTGGCTGGGGCGGCCAGCAGGGCGGCGGCTCCGGCGGTGGCGACCCGTGGGGTGCGCCGGGCGTGGGTGGCTCGGCCGACGAGCCACCGTTCTGATCGACCCCGGCCCGCCGTCCCGGTGACGGGCGGCGGACCGACTTGTCCATGACCCACTGACCATTCCGGCGGACCCGCCGGGCTCTTTGAAAGGGAGCACCACAATGGCCAAGCCAGTACTCCGCAAGCCGAAGAAGAAGGTTTGCCAGTTCTGCAAGGAGAAGGTGTCCTACGTCGACTACAAGGACACCACCCTGCTTCGCAAGTTCATCTCCGACCGCGGCAAGATCCGCGCGCGTCGGGTGACCGGCAACTGCGTCCAGCACCAGCGCGACGTGGCCACGGCGGTCAAGAACGCCCGCGAGGTTGCCCTCCTTCCCTACACGTCCACGGCTCGCTGAGAGGGGTTTGCACGATGAAGCTCATCCTGACTCAGGAGGTCGACGGCCTCGGTTCCGCAGGTGACGTCGTCGAGGTGAAGGACGGCTACGCCCGCAACTACCTCGTCCCGCGTGGCCTCGGCATGCGCTGGACGCGTGGCGGCGAGAAGCAGATCGAGTCGATCAAGGCCGCCCGCGCCAGCCGCGCGGTCCGCGACCTCGACCACGCCAAGGAGATCAAGACCAAGCTCGAGGGTACGACGGTCAACCTGCCGGTTCGCGCCGGCGAGGGTGGTCGTCTCTTCGGTGCGGTCACGGTCAACGACATCGCCGGCGCCATCGCCAGCACCATCGGTGAGGACACGGTCGACAAGCGCAAGATCGTCCTCGGCAACCCGATCAAGTCGCTGGGCGCGCACACGGTGACCGTCAAGGTGCACGACGAGGTGGACGCGACCGTCAACCTCAACGTGGTCTCTGCCTGACCCAGCACCACCCGGTGCCCGCCGTACACCGGCGGCACGCAGCAACGAAGAAGGGCCGCTCCCCGATGGGGAGCGGCCCTTCTGCTGTACCGCGGTGCTGTACGGCGGGCTAGCGGTCGGCCACGCCGAGGCCGTCGATGCGGACCGGCTTGCCCTGGGTGGCCACCACGACCCGGATCTTGCCGCGGCGCATCGGGCCGTCGAACTTCTTGATCGTGATCACCTTGCGCTTCTGCAGGCGCTTGGCGCTGAGGTTCACGGTCTTGAGCAGCTTCTTATTCCAGAACACCTTGACCGTGCCGTGGCCGCGGCCCTTGTCGGCGACCAGCACGATGCGCCTGAAGCGCTGCGGCGCTTGGGTGACCAGGGCGGCACCCTTGACGCGGGTGAGACTGAAGGTGTTGCGGAAGTGGCCCTTCTGGGTCTTCTGCGCCCACTTCTTGACCCGCAGGAGCTGCTTGTCGTCGAAGGGCACGTGGAAGACGCGGCGGGCGGCGCTCAGGTCGCGGGTGCCGTTCGCGGTCGCCTCGACCTGGAAGGTGTGCGTACCCTTGCCGGGACGCCGCACGGTGAACGCGCCGTTGTCGCACGCCGTGCCCTGCATCCGCCCGTTGAAGGTGCAGTCGAACTGGCTGCCCTCGACGGTGCTGCGGAACCTGTACGTCACCTGCGGGCCGAGTGCCCAGGCGCCTGACCGGGGACCGGCGGTGATCACCGTGTCGGGCACCTGCGGCGGCACCGAGATCCGGAAGCTCTGGGTGGCCGGGGTCTCGTCCACCGCGGCCGCGTCACCGCTGCCCTTGACCGCGCGTACGGCGAACACGTAGTCGCCGTTCGCCAGCTTCTTGCCGACACCCGGGTAGCTCGCCGAGCCGCTCGTGCCGCATGCCTGCCAGTCGTGTCCCTGGTCGGCGCCCTGCGGCGCCGTGCCGCGGAAGGTGACCTTCAGGGCGCACTCGAAGCTGATGTCGTCGCCGGCCGGTTCGGCGGCGAACCGGAAGGTGTGCGAGGTGGCCCGGGGGCCCGGGGCGGCGCTGGTGATCGTGGTGTCGGGCGCGTCGTCCGCCCCACCGCCCATGCCGGGCAGGAACCCGACGATCGGGGCCAGCGGGGTGTCCCCGAGCAGGTCGTCGAGGGGCAGGGTGCACAGCGCGCCGATGGCGTCCGGGCAGGTCGCGGGGTCCCACTCCGGGATGCTGCCTGAGCCGGGCGCGGGCACCGCGGTGAGCACCAGCGAGGCGACGCCGGCGAGCGGGCCGAGCTGGTCGAGCGGGAGCGCGTCGCACACGGCTCCGGCGCCGGTGGAGGAACACACGGTCGCCCCGAGAAACTCGATGCTTCCGGCCCCTCCGGGCGCGATCTGCGGCACCGGCGCCTGCAGGATCTGCTCCGTGACCGGGTCCAGGATGCCGAGGATGTCACCGGTCGGGCCGGTGAGCAGACCGGTCACCGGGTCGAGCGTGGCGACGAGGTCACCCCCCGGGCCGTCGGTGATCACGCCGGTGACGGGGTCGAGGATCGGGTCGGTGACCGGCTCGAGGACCTCGGTGAACGGGTCGAGCAGGTCGACGATCGGCGTGGTGACCGGGCTCAGCGGGGTGTCGCCGAGCAGGTCGTCGAGCAGCCCCGCCTGCGCGGGGGCGACGGTCAGGCCGGACGCGCCCAGAGCCAGTCCGAGCGTGGTGGTCAGGCCGGCGGCCAGGCGCCTGCGCATCCGACCGCGGAGCGCTGTGCGGGCGTGCGTGGGTGCACTGATACCCATGTGTGTCCCTCCCCAGAGATGTGTGAGAGATCACGCTAAGCAACTTTACCTTCCAGTGCCGCCGAAATCTGGACAAATCGGGCCATCGAGCTAGCCGGAGCCTAGCCCGTTCGGTCTAGCCGGAGGGCGGGACGTTGGTCCCGAGTCCGACACGGGCGACCCGGAACAGCAGGTAGACCAGGTAGACGTTGGCCAGCACCGTGAGCACGGCCAGTGGCACGAGCAGCACGTCGACCCCACCGCCGTACAGCAGCACCGGGCCGACCGCGGCGACGCCGAACGTCCAGGCGAGCACCCCGAACCGGCGCGCCAGCCGGGGGACCGCACGGCCCAGCTCGACGCTGAGCAGCAGCGAGAAGGCGAACTGCGGCAGGCTCAGCAGCCAGCCGGTGCTCTCGGGGAGGTCCTCGATCAGGTCGGGCCGCAGCGTCGTCAAGGAGGCCATCCCCGCGAGCACGGCCAGGCCCACGAGCGTGGTGGTGGCCAGGACGTCGCGCAGCCGGAGCAGCGCCGGCACGACCATCACCCAGCCCAGCACGTCGGGCACGGCGTCGTACCCGCCGATGTCGGCGTCGACGAGGGTGAGCACGAGGCCCATCGCCACCCACTGCAGCGGGGTCATCGAGCGCACGGGACGGGTGCGAGGGCGGGCATGGGCGGCACTGTAGCCAGTCAGCGCCGCGCCGGGACCCCGGTGGTCATCCAGGCGGTGCCCCGGGCGCGGTGCAGGAGTACGACGGCCCGGGTGCCCATGAACAGGGCACCGAACACCACCCACAGGGCGACCAGGCCGGCCGACCCGTCCAGCACGGTGGAGAGCAGTGCGGCCGGCGCGAAGAGGGCGAGGACGACCACGCCGCCCCAGGCGAGGTACCGGCCGTCGCCGGCGCCGATCAGCACGCCGTCGAGGACGAACACCACGCCCGCCACGGGCTGGAACGCCGCGGCGACGAGCAGCACCGGCCACAGCATCCGGTGCACGGCCTCGTCGGCGGTGAACAGCGGGCCGAGCAGCGGCGCCGCCAGTGCCAGCGCCAACCCGGTGACCACTCCCGAGGCGAGACCCCACTGGACCATCCGCCGGGCGGCCGCCCTGGTGGCCGCCCGGTCACCGGTGCCGAGCGTGTGCCCGGTGATCGCCTGGGCGGCGATCGCGATGGCGTCGAGCGCGAACGCGAGGAACGTCCACAGCGTCATCGCGAGCTGCTGGGTCGCGGTGGCCACGGCGCCCAGCGTGGCTGCGGAGTAGGTCATCACCAGCAGCGACGCGCGCAGGGTGAGGGTGCGCACCACGAGCGCGACCCCGGCGCGGGCGGCCGCGCGGACGCCGGGGAGGTCGGGGCTCAGCGAGGAGCCGTGGGCGCGCGCGCCGCGCACGACGACGACCAGCAGTGCGACGGCCATCGCGGTCTGGGCGAGGACGGTGCCGATGGCAGCCCCGGCGATGCCCAGCTCCAGGCCGTAGACCAGGAGCACGTTCAAGACGATGTTGAGCAGGTTGCCGCCGACTGCGACGTAGAGCGGGGTGCGCGTGTCCTGCAGCCCGCGGAGCACACCGGTCGCGGCGAGTACGACGAGCAACGGGGTCACCCCCAGCCACGCCCAGCCGAGGTAGCTGACCGCGTGCTCGGTCGGACCCGGGTCCATGTCGAACGCACCCACCAGGGGCAGGGTGAGGGGCAGGCCGATGGCCGTGGTGAGGACGCCGATCAGCACGGCCAGCCAGACCCCGTCGATGCCCTGGGCGAGGGCACCGCGCACGTCGCCCGCACCCACGCGGCGTGCCACGGAGGCGGTGGTGCCGTAGGCCAGGAAGATGCACAGGCCGACCGCGGTCTGGACGACGGCGCCGGCGATGCCGAGCCCGGCGAGCTGGTCGGTGCCCAGGTGACCGACGATCGCCGCGTCGGCGAGCAGGAACAGCGGCTCGGAGACCAGGGCGAGGAACGCCGGCCCGGCAAGGCGGAGGATCTGGCGGTCATGGTCCCTGTGGACGGCGCGGCGGGTCGTGGAGGGCATCCGCACCAGGATATCGACGTAACCAGTGCCACGTTACCTGGCCATTACAGGACTACGTCCGGACTAGCTGTGTGTAACTAGCCCTTCCCTGTGGGAATCCAACTTGCGCGTCCAATTGTCGACAAGAAGACGAGGCGCCGTTTCGGTGACTTCCGGGTGAACCAGAAGATTGCGAGGTTTCTTCCACCCACAGGTGGTGGAGCACGTTTCCGCAGGTCAGAGGCCATGTGGCCGCTCACATCCCGGCGGTATCCACAGCCTGTTCAACAAACTGTGCACACGATCGTCGGCGCGTTCCACACAGAACCTCCGGTTATCCCCAAGACCTGTGGACAACCGAGTGTCATCGGGGTGGCCGAGCAGCGTACCGTCAGGCGTCGCGCGGGCGTGGAGCCAGCGGTCGTCCCGCCCTCGCGGTGTCGTCCGACCTGGCTTTGGGGGTGCTCCCTCGTACGGTCGCGGTGGGGTCGATGGACGACGGTTCGAGGAGAGGCACCGGTGAGCATTGCAGAGTTCCCGAGCGGTCCGGGACAGGCGATCGACGGTGGGTGGACCATCCCGTCCGACGTCGGTGACTACGGGGGCGGCGGTGGTGGCGGCGATCGGACGCCTCCCCAGGACAACGCCGCCGAGCAGAGCGTGCTCGGGTCGATGCTGCTGTCGAAGGACGCCATCGCCGACGTGATCGAGTCGGTGCGCGGCACCGACTTCTACCGCCCGGCGCACGAGACCATCTACGACGCCATCGTCGACCTCTACGGCCGCGGTGAACCCGCCGACCCGGTCACCGTGGCCGCCGAGCTCCAGCGTCGTGGTGAGCTCGGCCGGATCGGCGGGGCGCCGTACCTCCACACCCTGTCGGCGAGCGTGCCGATCGCGGCCAACGCGGGCTACTACGCCGAGATCGTTCGGGAGAAGGCGATCCTGCGCCGGCTGGTCGACGCCGGCACGCGCATCGTGCAGTGGGGCTACGCCGGCGAGGGCGAGGTCGACGACGTCGTCGACCGGGCCCAAGCCGAGGTCTACGCCGTCACCGACAAGCGTGCGGCCGAGGACTACGCGCCGCTGAGCGAGATCATGGAGGCGACCCTCGACGAGATCGAGGCGATCTCCAACCGTGACGGCGGGATGTCGGGTGTGCCGACCGGGTTCGCGGACCTCGACGAGCTGACCAACGGCCTCCACGGCGGACAGATGATCATCGTCGCCGCGCGTCCGGCGATGGGCAAGTCCACCCTTGCCCTCGACCTGTGCCGGTCGGCGTCGATCCACCACAACATGGCGAGCGTGATCTTTTCCCTGGAGATGACCCGCAACGAGATCACCATGCGTCTGCTCTCGGCGGAGGGGAAGATCCCGCTCAACCACATGCGCAACGGTCACATGGGCGACGACGACTGGGCCAAGCTCGCGCGCAAGATGGGCGAGGTCTCCTCGGCGCCGCTGTTCATCGACGACTCGCCCAACATGACGATGATGGAGATCCGGGCCAAGGCCCGCCGGCTCAAGCAGCGTCACGACCTGCGGCTGATCGTGATCGACTACCTCCAGCTGATGAGCTCGGGCAAGAAGGTCGAGTCACGCCAGCTCGAGGTCTCGGAGTTCTCCCGGCAGATCAAGCTGCTGGCCAAGGAGCTCGACGTCCCGATCATCGCGCTGTCCCAGTTGAACCGTGGTCCCGAGCAGCGCGCTGACAAGCGGCCGATGATGAGCGACCTTCGTGAGAGTGGCTCGATCGAGCAGGACGCCGACATGGTGATCCTGCTGCACCGTGAGGACGCCTACGAGAAGGAGTCCACCCGGCCGGGTGAGGCGGACCTGATCGTCGCCAAGCACCGCAACGGTCCCACCCGGGATGTCACCGTGGCGTTCCAGGGCCACTACTCGCGGTTCGTCGACATGGCCCACGGCTGAGCCCCTACGCTCGGGTCTCATGGCGGCGAACCGCAGTCGCAGAGCCCGGGCCGCTCGCCGGCGGAAGCTGCGCATGGATCGCGTCGAGCACGACCTCAGCGATCAGCAGTGGGCGGCACTGCAGGCGGCCTGGGGCGGATGTGCGTACTGCGGGGCACGCGATGTGCCACTGCAGCGCGACTGCGTGCTGGCCCTGTCGCGTGGCGGCCGCTACACACTCGCCAACATCGTTCCGGCGTGCAGCTCCTGCAACGCCAGCAAGTGCAACGACGAGGTCACAGGGTGGCTCCGACGCAAGAAGCTGGACGAGCGCGCCTTCCTCGTGCGGCACTTCGAGATCTCGGCGGTGCTGCGAGAGCGGTTCGCTGCCGAGGCTGCTGCTGTACCGTGTTCGCCGAGCAGTCGGCTCGACGGTGACGTGAGCGCAGCCAGCGCACAGCTGCCACCGGGAGCACCGCGGCCCACATGACCCAGCCCTCCCAGACGCCGGAGGCGTCGGCCGTGGCGAACACGGTCGTGAGGGCGAACGCGAGGAACAGGCCGAACAGCACGCCGTCTCTCGCCTTGCCGCTGCCGATTCTGACCAGGAGGAGAGCGGCCAGTCACTATCTGCCCGCTCTGCTCCTCTCGTTCGGGTCGCCGGGGAAGCGGCACGCTGAGCGGGTCGTGAGCAGCCCGACGACGGTCGCAGGAGCTGCCGGGCTCCGGGCGCCGGACTCCGTAGGAGACGTCAGCGTACGCGTCACGGCCGGCGGAGCCTCTGGATCACGCCAGGTTTCGTCCACAGCTGGGTGGTGTGCGCGATCGTCCACATTGTTCGAACTGGTGTTCGACTGATGGGTGGGTTGTTTCTAGCGTGGGGGTATGTCCACGTACGTGATTCCGGAGTCGTCGGTCGCCGCTGGTTCGGCGGCGGGCGCGGCTGGTGCTGTTGCGACCGGTGCGGCTGAGTGCACGGCTGCTGCTGCGTCGGGCGCGGCTGCCGCGGTGGGCGCGGGGGCCGGGGGCGGTGGCGGTGGTGGGGTGGTGCCGCCGCATCGGTTGGTGGGGTTTGCGCACGAGGTGGAGGAGGCGTTGGTCGGGCTGGGCGGGGTGCCGGCGTGGTCGATGACCCCGGCGGAGCAGGCCGAGGTGTTGGTGGTGTTGGACCGGGTGTCCTCGCGGATGGCGGAGCTGGAGCTGCGGGTGCTGGCCGCCGCCGACCGGGACCAGGTCGGCAGCGAGGCGGGGGCGACGTCGACCGCGGCGTGGTTGGCGCACGCGACTCGGCAGACCCGGGCCCGGTGTGGTGCCGCGGTCCGGTTGGCGGAGGCGTTGGACGAACGCTATGAGGCGACCCGGCGGGCACTGGCTGCGGGTGTGGTCAACACCGATCAGGCGCGGGTGATCGCCCAGGCGGTGGATGCGCTCACGAGGGAGCACGACGACCTGCCCGATGACATTCACGAACGGGCCCAGGCGCACCTGCTCGACCTCGCGGAGCAGTTTGATGCGGTGGTGTTGCGGCGGTTGGGGAAGCGGTTGTTCGAGGTGGTGTGTCCCGAGGCCGCTGATGCCGCCGAGGGTGAGGCGCTGGAGGCCGAGGAGGAGCGGGCGCGGCGCAAGGCGTCGTTGTCGATGCGTGACAACGGCGACGGGACGGTGTCGGGTTGGTTTCGGTTGCCGGTGCTGCACGCGGCGTTGTTGAAGAAGGCGCTGGAAGCACTCACTTCGCCGCGGCGGGTCGGGGACGGCAGGCTGGACCCCGCGACGGGGAAGAAGCTGCCGTATCAGGTGCTGCTCGGGCAGGGGTTCACCGAGCTGCTCGAGCACCACCTGAACCCGGCGGGTCTGCCGTCGCAGGGTGGGTGTCCGTTCACGCTGGTGGTCACCATCGGCATCGACGCCCTCCGCACCGGGATCGGGGCGGGGACGTTGGAGACCGGGGAGCGGATCAGTGCCGGGGCGGTGCGTCGGTTGGCGTGCCGGGCGGGGTTGATCCCGATGGTCCTGGACGGGGAGTCGGTGCCGTTGGATCTGGGGCGGGAGCAGCGGTTGTTCGACCGCTATCAGCGTCTCGCGCTGGCCCAGACCTACGGCGGGTGTGCGACCGAGGGCTGTGACCGGCCGCCGTCGTGGACTGACACCCACCACAAGCATCCCTGGCAGCACGGCGGCCGGACCGACCTGGCCGACGGGCTCCCGTTGTGCCCACCGCACCACCAGATGGCCGACCACCCCCAGCAATGAGACATGCACACCCTGCCCTCGGGACGAGTCCGGTTCAGCAGACGCCAATAGGGGAGAGGGAGAGACTGTGCTCGTGTTGTTTCAGCTCTCGGCGGCGGCAGCGGTGCTCGCGTTGCTCACCGTCGTCCCCGGACCCGACCTGGCCGTGGTGACCCGGCGCGCGCTGGTGGGCGGGTTCGGCGACGGGCTGCGGACAGCCCTCGGCGTGGCCTCGGGACTCCTGGTGTGGGGCGCGCTGGCCGTGCTCGGCCTCACCGCGCTGCTGGCCTCCGCGCCCACGGCCTACCTCGTCGTGAAGGTGGCGGGGGTGGTGTACCTGCTGTTCCTCGGTGTCCAGGCGCTCGCAGCCCGAGACCGGGAGGCGGACGTCGAGAACCCGATCCCGCGGCGCGACAGGCCGTTCCTGACCGGGCTCTCGACGAACCTGCTGAACCCCAAGATCGCCATCTTCTACACCGCGCTCCTGCCCACGCTCGCGCCGGCTGCGGTGCCGGCCCCGTGGTCGATGGCGGTGTTGGTCGGCATCCATGCACTGCTGACGGTCACCTGGTTCGCGGGATTCAGCTACGCCCTGACCCGCGCGCGTGCAGTCTTCGAACGGCCGAGGGTACGCCGCGCACTGGACCGGCTCACCGGCGTCGTGCTGGTCGGCTTCGCGATCCGCCTGGCCACGGACCACGCGTGAGCCTGGAAGACGACCGGGGCGACCGGGGCGACCGGGGCGACCGGGGCGACCGGGGCGACGGGCGGCGGGTGCTCGTCGTGGACGGCGCCAACGTGGTCGGCAGCCGGGCCGACGGGTGGTGGCGGGATCGGGCCGGCGCCGCGGCGCGGCTGCATGACGCACTCATCCAGGCGGACCTCGGGTTCGACACCGTCGTGCTGGTCCTCGAAGGCGCAGCCAGGGCCGGCGTACCAGCCGGTGAGGACGGCGGGGTGCAGACCGTCCACGCTGCAGGGTCCGGGGATGACGCGATCGTCGCCGAGGTTCTCGCTCGGAACGAGCGGGCCGACGAGGTCACGGTGGTCACCGCGGACAGAGCCCTGAGAGAACGTGTCACGGTTGCCGGCGGCACCAGCCTGGGTCCCTCGTGGCTCCTCGAGCGGACCTGAGGCGCTGGAGCCAGAGGCCGCGGACGAGGCCGGTCCCACGGGGCGGGGAGGGTCGCCGGCGGGAGCCTCGACGCCTTGAGGAACAGGCCGTCGGGCCAGTCGTCAGTCGGTCACCGACGCATCTCTCAGCGCGTCCGCCAGTGCGTCGACGAGCAGGCCGACGTGCTCCTCACCGAAGACCAGCGGCGGGCGGATCTTCAGCGTCGCGCGGTGCCGGCCGGTGCGGCCGACCAGGACGCCGCGCTCGCGCATCCCCTCGACCACCGACTGGGCGCGCGCGGCGTCCGGCTCTCCGGTCGAGGGCTCGACGAGGTCGACCGCCAGCGCCAGTCCCCAGCCGCGCACGTCGGCCACCTCCGACCGGTCCGCCGTCGCCTCCCGCAGGGACGTGAACAGCCGGGCACCGACGTCGGCCGCCCGGCTCACCAGCTGTTCGTCCTCGATCACGCGCAGGACCGCCAGCGCCGCGGCACAGGCCGCGGTGCTGCCGCCGAAGGTGCTGAAGTAGTCGGTCTCGGCGACGAACGGGTCGATCAGCTCCGCCGGTCCGATCACCGCCGCGACCGGGTACCCGTTGCCCATCGGCTTGCCGAGGGTGACCAGGTCCGGCCGGTACGTCGCCGGCCACGAAGCTCCACAGCGACGCGCCCGTGCGACCGTGGCCGGCCTGCACCTCGTCCGCGACGTAGAGGCCACCTCCCGCGTGAACCGCATCGGCAGCCTCCGCGGTCCAGTCGTGAGCGGGACCGAGGATCCCGTCGCTGGTGAAGACGCCGTCGACGAGCATCGCCGCGACCCGGTGCCCGGACTCGGCCAGGCCGGCGACCGCCTCCGCCACCGAACCCGGCGCAGGTGGCGGGTCGACCAGCCGCATGTGAGCAGGCGCCGGAAGGTCGCCCCAGCTCTCCGGGGAGAACGGCATCGTCGCGGCGGTGATCCCGTGGTAGGCCCACCTCGTGGCGATCCCGCCGGTCGCCCCGGTCGCGTGACAGGCGATCCGCCAGGCCAGGTCGTTGGCCTCGCTGCCGGAGTTGACCAGCAGGACCCGGTCGAACCGGTCCGGCACGGTCGCCAGCAGCCGCTCGGCGAGGGTGACGGGTGCGTCCTGCAGGTACCGGCTGTTGGTGTTCAGCGTCGCCAGCTGCGCGGCGACCGCCTCGACCACCGCCGGGTGGGAGTGCCCGAGGACCGGGACATTGTTGTAGGCGTCGAGGTAGCGGCGACCGTCGGCGGCGTGCAGGAAGACGCCCTCGCCCGAGACCAGGTGCAGTGGTCGGCGGTAGCTGAGCTCCTGCCGGCCGAAGGAGCGTGCCCGTGCGCGCTCCAGGTCGGCGGTGGACCGGCGGGTGTACGGCAGTGGTGTGTCGCTGGGGCTGCGGTTAGCAGCACCCGGTCGACCGCCGTACGCCCACGGGCCCGGGCCGGCTGCGGCCAGGGCCTCGAGCATCTGCACGGCGTCGGCGTCGATCGGCGGAGCCCATCCGTGTTCCTGGGTTCGCCAGGCGGTGATCAGAACCGTCGCGGCGTACCGGGCGGCGACGAGGTCTGGCAGCAGGCGGCGTTCCTCCGGCTCCAGCGGCGTCACGGACTCATACCCAGCGACCACCTCCCTCGCCCGGTCCAGCGACTCGGGGTGGCCGCTGAGCAGGTCGGCGACCGAGACCGCGAGGTCACACACCAGCGCCGTGTGGGCCATGTCACCGAAGTCGGTGATCCCGGTGAGGGTGCCACCCTCGTCGACGAGCACGTTGGTGGGGGCCAGGTCGTTGTGGACCACCTGCGCCCGGAGTCGCGGCAGGGTGGGGGCGACGTGGACCTCGAACCGGTCGAGCACCGCCTCGACCGCCGGGCGTCTCTCCGCGCTGACCGCGGGGAGCCAGGCGCGCAACTCAGAGAGGCGGCGCACGTCCCACAGGATCGGCTGGGCCGCGGCCGGGTGGATGAAGCCGCGCAGCGCCCTGCCCACCCGCGCAACGGTCCGCCCCCACTCGCGCAGCTGCGCGGGGCTCATCTCGTCCGCCCGCGGGTGCCTGCCCTCCAGCCAGGTCATCACCCAGGCCAGTGACGTACGTCCGTCCTGCGCGGTCAGCGCAACCCACGAGCTCCCTTCCCGTGTCGGCACCAGGGTGGGCACGGGGAGGTCCGGCGCCACGCCGTGGAGGTGGTGCAGAGCTGCGGCCTGGAGGTTCAGGACGGTCTCGTCGTCGGCGGGGTTGTGCACCTTGAGCAGGTACCGGCCGCCCGAGGTGTCGACGCGGAAGTTGCGGTCGCGTTCCCCGTGGAGCGGAGTCAGCTCGCCCTCGAGGCCCCAGTGCCGGCGCAGCGCCGTCCGGAGGTCGTCTGGGTCGACGTCAGGGGCCGGCACCCGCAACGGGTCAGGCGTCCTCGACGGGTCTGCCGCCCTCGACGGGTCTGCCGCCCCGAAGGGGTCCGGTGATGGCGCGCTCACCCCGACATTGTGGACCGTGCCGGGCAGCGAGATCCGGAACTCAGCCGACCGGGAACGGCGGCGGCCCGGTGATCGTGCAACCCAGTGGCGTGAGCACCTCCTGCAGGGCGGCGACGGCCTCGGGTGCGATCGGCCCCGGCAACGGCAGCTCCCCGTGGAACGGCTGGTCCGAGGGCACTCCGGTGGCGGTGAAGAACGACTCGAAGCCCGCCGGAGTGATCAGGTTGTAGAAGTGCGCCTCCGCCGAGGCGACCCGGTAGGCATGCTCCCGGCCCGGCGGCAGGTGCAGCACGTCGCCGGCCTCGACCAGCTGCAGGTCGCCCTCGCACCACCCCTCGAGGGCGCCGTCGAGCACCACGAAGGTCTCCGCCTCGCGGGCGTGGATGTGGCGAGGTGTCATGCAGCCGATCCGGCCGCGCTCCTCGACGAGGCTGAACGTGCCGCCGGTCGAGTCCCCCGTCAGCAGGGTGCGGCACAGGAGGCTCAGGTGGTCGAGGACCGGCGCGCGGGTCGCATCGACGTACGCGGGCTCGACTCCGGTGAGAGTGGTCATGTCCCGAGCGTGGGGCAGTGAGGCTGACCAGGACCATCCCCGGTTGGTGGGATTGCGTCTACGCTGGCGAGCATGTCCACCGACGCGGTGGCCCGGTCCGCCGAACGTGTGGTGCGGGCTGTCCGCAGCGTTGTCACCGAGGCCGGGCCGGCCAGCCCGCCGGCCCTCGCGGCGCGCCTGCTCGAGGTGCTCGGCCCGGCGCTCGGCGCGGATGGGGGCGCCCTGGTGCTGATGGATCCGGACACCGGGCTGTTCACCACTGGCGCGGTCGACCGGCTGCCGGCACCCTCCTGCCACCCGTTCTTCGCCAGCGAGCTCGACGACGGGAGGCCGCGCGCCTTCCGGCGCCTCGCGCGGGACGGTGCGGGCGCTTCGGCGCTGGCCGGGGCCGACGAGGACTTCCGTACGGCGGTCCTCGAGCCGTTCGGGTACGACGACGAGCTTCGTGTGGTGTGCCGGGACGCCGGAGTCGCATGGGCGGGGATGTCGCTGTGGCGTCGGCGCGGGTCGGCGCCGTTCACCAAGGAGCACGAACGGGCTTTGGACGCGGTGGCCGACCTGGTCGGTGCCGCGATGCGCGACGCCGTGCTCCGCTCGCTGGTCGGTCCGGGGCCGTCCCAGGCCGTCCACGGCGCGCTGGTGATCGAGGACGGCGCGGTGGTGGAGGCCGGATCCGAGGTGCGCGCCCTGTTGCGCGAGATCGACGAGCCGGGGACGCAGGAGTACCGCCCCCTCGACCACCTGCTGGCGCTCAGCCGGCGCGACTCTCGCTTCTCCGTGGTCCTGGGCACACGCGACGGGCGCTGGGTGACTGCGCACGGCACCGCGCTGAGCGAGTCGCGGACGGCCGTGGTGCTCACGACCCCGAGCCCGGCGGACCTGCTCGGTGCCCTCGTGGCCGGAGCTGGGCTCACCGCCCGCGAGGTCGAGGTGACCCGGCTGCTGTGCCGCGGGCTCTCGGACGCCGAGATCGCCCGGGAGCTGACCATCTCCGCGCACACCGCGCACGACCACGTGCGGTCGGTGCGCACGAAGCTGGGGGTGCGGAGTCGCGCCGAGGTCGTCTCGCGGGTGTTCGCCGACCGGTACCTCGACCGGTTCCTGACGACGGCGAGCGTCGTGCACGAGGACTGAAGCGGGCGGCTCAGGCGCACACCGCCTCGACCGGGACGACCGCGACGAGCGGGTGAGCCTTGCCGGCCAGGGCGGCGTCCACCGTGGCCAGGGCGGGTCCACCTGATCCGCCAGGCGGTACGACGAGACACCCGGTCACCGAGCAGACGCATCTCGAGCTCGGCATCCGATCGTGCAGCCGGAGCGCCGGCACTATCCTCACGCCGTGACCCACCGCCCCGGACTGACGCCCACCCAGGCCGGCGTCGTCGACGGCTGGTTCCCCGGCGCCGAGCTGGTCGAGGACCTCAGCTGGGGTCAGACGGACACGGCGGTGCTGCACCTGCGCCACGACGGACACGACGTGGTGGTCAAGGCCGGTGGCCCGAGCAACCACCACATCGGCAGGGAGATCACCGGTCACGAGTGCTTCACCGCGCCGTTGCTGCAGGTCGGCGGCGCCGCGCGACTGCTCCACGCCGACCGCGACCTGCGCCTGCTCGCCACGGAGTACCTGCCCGGAACCCTGGTGGAGGGCGACCCGGCGGAGGGGGTGGCGGACACCTACCGGCAGGCCGGTGCCCTGCTGGCCGCCCTGCACTCCCAGGCGTCGCGCAGCGAGCCGGACTACGAGGCCACCGCCGACGCGCGAGCCCTGGCCTGGTTCGACGAGCCGCACCGGATCGCTCCCGAGACGGTGGCGCGGCTGCGCGAGGCGCTGGCGGGCGGTGACCGGGTGCCCGCGACGGTCGTTCCCACCCACGGCGACTGGCAGCCCCGCAACTGGCTGGTGCACGAGGGCGCCGTACGCGTCATCGACCTTGGCCGCGCGGACTGGCGGCCGGCGTACACGGACTTCGCGCGCCTGGCCGCCCAGCAGTTCCGCGGCCGGCCCCACCTCGAGCGTGCCTTCGTCGAGGGCTACGGTCACGATCCGCGGGAGCCGGAGGCGTGGCGCCGGACGCGGATCCGGGAGGCGATCGGCACGGCGGTGTGGGCCTACCGGGTCGGCGACGAGGGGTTCGAGGCGCAGGGGCACCGGATGATCGCGGACGCGCTGGCGACCTGACCGGGTGCGTGCGGTTTCAACCAGCGTGACAGCATGAGGCCATGACCAGCAGCCCCGTCTTCACCCGGTACGTCGCTCTCGGTGACTCGTTCACCGAAGGGGTCGGGGACCCGGACCCGCACCGGCCGAACGGCCTGCGGGGCTGGTCGGACCGGGTCGCCGAGGTGCTGGCGCGGCATGCGCCGGACTTCGGCTACGCCAACCTGGCCATCCGCGGTCGGCTGCTCCGACCGATCCTCGACGAGCAGCTCGAGCCGGCCGTCGCGCTGCAGCCGGACCTGGTCACCATCTACGCCGGCGGCAACGACCTGCTCCGTCCGAGCGTGGACCTCGACGCCCTGGCCGAGCGCTACGACGAGGCGATCGGCAAGCTCTCCGCGACCGGCGCCCGGGTGTTGATGTGGACCGGGTTCGACCTCGGCTGGGCGCCGGTCTTCGGCCGCCTGCGCGGTCGGGTGGCGATCTACAACGAGCTCGTGCGCGAGATCGCCGACCGGCACGAGGCGACGATCGTCGACTTCTGGCGGCTCACCGAGTACCGCGACCAGCGGCTGTGGGACCCCGATCGGATGCACATGTCCCCGGCCGGCCACCAGCGGATGGCGATCGAGGTGCTGGACACCCTCGGCGTCCCCCACGACCTGGTGCCGATCGACCTGCCCGAGCACCCGGTGCTGAGCAAGGCCGAGGAGCGGCGGGCGGCGTACGACTGGGCCCGGGGCTTCGCAGCGCCGTGGATCAAGCGCCGGCTGACCGGCACCTCCTCCGGCGACGGGGTCACCCCGAAGCGGCCCGGGCTGGCGCCGATCGAGCCCTGAACACAGGTCGTGAGGCTCCGCGGACGCCCTGGTGCTCGCTGGACCACACGAGGGGCATGGGTGGCAGGCCGTCGGCGGCTCAGACGGCCGGCGCGAACGGGTCGTGCTCGGCGAGCATCTTCTCCATCCGGGCCTGGTCGATGCGCGCGGTCACGGCCGCGGTCTCCTGCTGGTCGCGGATCACCTTGGCGAGCGTGAACGTCGAGGTCACCAGGAACAGCGAGCCGACGACGAGGAAGGCGCGGATCCACCCGTCGACGGGCAGGAACCAGATCCCGAACGTGACCGCGGTCAGCGCGGCGGCGAAGGCGATCACCGACTGGATGTAGAAGGCGGTGGTGGTCTTGGAGGCAGGTGCTGTGGTCATGCCCCGAGCCTGCCGGTTGCGCGGGACAGTCGCCCTCCGTGCGGATACTCAATTTCGGCACCGGCACATCACTCAGCCCTCACGGCCCGCTCCCTCTGCGGCGTCGGCGGCTGCGGTGGGCCTTTGGTCCCGAATCGGTTACCCCGTGGGGTTTCGCCGGATTTGCGGGGGGCCGAGCACTAGGCTTCGGGCAACCGTCGTGACCAGGAGAGACCGTGGCCAAGCCGATCACCGAGGAATCCGTCGCCGCTGACCTCAGCGCGCTGATGGAGGACACCCGCAAGGACATCGAGGACGTCCGTGCCGAGATCAGCGAGGTGCTGGCCGAGACCGGCGGCAAGGACATCGGCACCGGCCTCACCCGAGCGGCGCTGCGGCTCGCCGAGCTCGAGGGCCGGCTCGACTGCTACAAGACCGTCGACTACCGACTCAACGACCACGCGATGCAGGACACGCCGTACGACGACCGCCGCGCTCGTGCCTACCACCTGCTGGTGAACCGGCTGGCACAGACGCCGACCGAGGACCGGGTCAACCACGCTGCGCAGGCGCACCAGGAGGGCTTCCGGCTCGCGTTCCGCGACGTGGCCGGCTGGCTGACCGCCGACTGACGCAGTTCACTGCAGCGCGGCGCGCACACGATCGCCGCGGCGGGGTACGGGTGGCTACTGTCGTCCCAGCACCACCCCTTCCCGAGGAGCACTGCATGCAGATCTGGCCCGGCCGTTCCTACCCCCTCGGCGCGACCTACGACGGCTCCGGGGTGAACTTCGCGCTGTTCACCGAGGTCGCCGAGCGCGTCGAGCTGTGCCTGATCGGGGACGACGGGGCCGAGACCCGGGTCGACATGGTGGAGACCGACGGGTTCGTGCATCACGTCTACCTGCCCGGCGTACAGCCCGGACAGCGTTACGGCTACCGGGTGCACGGGCCCTACGACCCGGCGAACGGCCACCGGTGCAACCCGGCGAAGCTGCTGCTCGACCCCTACGCGAAGGCGGTGGAGGGGCAGATCGACGGCGACGAGTCGTTGTTCTCCTACCGGTTCGAGGACCCCGACGCCTTCAACGACACCGACAGCCTCGGGCACACGATGCTCTCGGTCGTGGTCAACCCGTTCTTCGACTGGGGCAACGACCGGCACCCCGACCACGAGTACCACGAGTCGGTGATCTACGAGGCCCACGTCAAGGGGCTGACCCAGACCCACCCGGGCATCCCCGAGGACATCCGAGGCACGTACGCCGCGATCGCGCACCCGGCCATGATCGAGCACCTCAAGACGCTCGGGGTCACCGCGATCGAGCTGATGCCGGTGCACCAGTACGTCCAGGACGCGCACCTGCTCGACAAGGGGCTGTCGAACTACTGGGGCTACAACACCATCGGCTTCTTCGCCCCGCACAACGCCTACTCCTCCACAGGCCAGCGTGGGCAGCAGGTGCAGGAGTTCAAGGCCATGGTCAAGGCGCTGCACGAGGCGGACATCGAGGTGATCCTCGACGTGGTCTACAACCACACCGCCGAGGGCAACCACCAGGGCCCCACGCTGTGCTTCCGGGGGATCGACAACAACAGCTACTACCGGCTCGTCGACGAGGACAAGTCCTTCTACTTCGACACCACCGGCACCGGCAACAGCCTCTTGATGCGACACCCGCACGTGCTGCAGCTGATCATGGACTCGCTGCGCTACTGGGTCACCGAGATGCACGTCGACGGCTTCCGCTTCGACCTCGCCTCCTCGCTGGCCCGGCAGTTCCACGAGGTCGACCGGCTCTCGGCGTTCTTCGACCTGGTCCAGCAGGACCCGGTGGTCAGCCAGGTGAAGCTGATCGCCGAGCCGTGGGACGTCGGGGACGGCGGCTACCAGGTCGGCAACTTCCCGCCGCTGTGGACCGAGTGGAACGGCAAGTACCGCGACACCGTCCGCGACTTCTGGCGCGGCGAGCCGTCGACCCTGGGCGAGTTCGCGTCGCGGATCACCGGCTCGGCCGACCTCTACGAGCACTCCGGGCGCAAGCCGATCGCCTCGGTCAACTTCATCACCGCCCACGACGGCTTCACGCTGCGCGACCTGGTGTCCTACAACGAGAAGCACAACGAGGACAACGGCGAGGGCGGCGCCGACGGGGAGAGCCACAACCGGTCCTGGAACTGCGGCGTCGAGGGCGACACCGACGACCCCGAGGTCCTCGCCCTGCGCGCACGCCAGCAGCGCAACTTCCTCACCACGTTGCTGCTGTCACAGGGCGTGCCGATGATCGCCCACGGCGACGAGCTCGGCCGGTCGCAGCAGGGCAACAACAACGTCTACTGCCAGGACAACGAGCTGGCCTGGGTCGACTGGGACCTCGTCGAGGCCGAGGAGGACCTGCTCGCCTTCGCTCGCCGGGTGGTCGCGCTGCGCCACGAGCAGCCGGTGTTCCGGCGTCGCCGCTTCCCCGGGGCGGGCACCGACGAACACGGCCGGCCCGAGATCGGCTGGTACAACAGCACCGGCGCGCGGATGACCGACACCGACTGGAACGAGAGCCACGCGCTGTCGATGATGGTCTTCCTCAACGGTGAGGCGATCCCGGAGCCGGACCCGCGCGGCGAGCCGGTGGTCGGGGACTCGTTCCTGGTCGCGTTCAACGCCTTCCACGAGACGATCTCGTTCACCATCCCCGAGGGGCTGTACGACGACGGCTGGATCGTCGCGCTCGACACCAGTGACGACCAGATCGGGATCGTCTCGGTGTTCGACGACGCGCCGGTCTTCCAGCCCGGCGACGAGTTCCCCGTGACGGGCCGCTCGATCGTCGTGCTCCGCCGGCCGCTCGGCGGTGTCGCCCGGGGCTGACCGCCGGCGGATGGCGGGGGGCATCACGCGGGGCATCAGGCCGGGCATCACGCCGGGCACGCAGGGCTTCACGCCGGGGGTCACGTGGCTCGGGTGGTGACCCGCTCGACGAGCAGCGCGAGCAGGAAGGCAGCCGACGCGGCCACGACGACCGCGTCGCGCCAGCTGCGGACCCCGGCCACCCGGGCGGCGGGCACCAGCACGGGAAGCAGGCAGAGCATCACGGGGAACCACGGCACGATCCCATGCTCGGCGTACCTGGCCCCGTGCACATCCGTGCGCGTACTCAGCTGGCGGTCGAGCATCGGCGGTCGAGCATCCGGCGGTCGAGCCTGTCGAGACCCGCGCGGCCCGGGGTGACGGCGCGCACACGGCTACCCTGGGGGGATGCCTTCCCCTGACGACGCCGAGACCGGCGCGCCGGACCAGACCCCCACCTTCGCCGACCTCGGCCTCGACAAGCGCGTGCTGCGCGCCCTCGACGACGTCGGCTACGAGTCGCCGTCGCCGATCCAGGCCGCAACCATCCCGGCCCTGCTCGAGGGCCGGCACGTCGTCGGCCTCGCGCAGACCGGCACCGGCAAGACCGCGGCGTTCGCGGTGCCGATCCTGTCCCAGCTCGACCTGAAGCAGAAGACGCCGCAGGCACTCGTGCTCGCCCCGACCCGGGAGCTCGCGCTCCAGGTGTCGGAGGCGTTCGAGCGGTACGCCGCGCACATCCCCGGCCTGCACGTGCTGCCGGTGTACGGCGGTCAGGCGTACGGCGTCCAGCTGTCGGCGTTGCGCCGCGGCGTGCACGTCGTCGTGGGCACCCCGGGCCGGATCATGGACCACCTGGAGAAGGGCACCCTCGACCTGTCCGAGCTGCGCTTCCTGGTCCTCGACGAGGCCGACGAGATGCTCAAGATGGGCTTCGCCGAGGACGTCGAGACGATCCTCGCCGACACCCCGGCGGACAAGCACGTCGCGCTGTTCTCCGCGACGATGCCGGCGCAGATCCGGCGGATCTCCAAGAAGTACCTCACCGACCCGGTCGAGATCACGGTCAAGAACAAGACCACGACCGCGGCGAACATCACCCAGCGCTACTTCACCGTCGCGCACCAGCAGAAGCTCGACGCGCTCACCCGGATCCTCGAGGTGGAGAACTTCGAGGGGATGATCATCTTCGTCCGCACCAAGCAGGCCACCGAGGTGCTCGCCGAGCGGCTGCGCGCCAGAGGCTTCTCCGCGGCCGCGATCAACGGTGACGTCGCGCAGGCCCAGCGCGAGCGGACGATCAACCAGCTGCGCGACGGCCGGCTCGACATCCTGGTCGCCACCGACGTGGCCGCGCGCGGCCTCGACGTGGAGCGGATCAGCCACGTCGTGAACTACGACATCCCCACCGACACCGAGTCCTACGTGCACCGGATCGGGCGCACCGGTCGGGCCGGGCGCACCGGTGACGCGCTGTCGTTCGTCACCCCGCGCGAGCGCCACCTGCTCAAGGCGATCGAGAAGGCCACCCGGCAGCCGCTGACCCAGACCCCGCTGCCCAGCGTGGAGGACGTCAACGTCACCCGGGTCGCCCGCTTCAACGACGCGATCACCGAGGCGCTCGCCTCGGACAAGCTGGCGCTCTACCGGGAGCTGGTCGACGCCTACGAGCTCGAGCACGACGTGCCCGCGGCCGACATCGCCTCGGCGCTGGCGATCATGGCCCAGGACGGCCAGCCGCTGCTGATGGAGCAGGCGCCGGAGCCGCAGCGGGTGTTCGACGGCAAGCGCGAGGACAAGCGCGGCGCGTGGGACCACGAGAAGGGCCGGCGCCGTGACGCCGCCGAGGGCGGTCGCCCGGAGCGCCGCGAGAAGCCGCGCCGCGGACGCAGCGACAAGGAGTACGCCGCCTACCGGATCGCCGTGGGCAAGCGGCACCGGGTCGAGCCGCGCCAGATCGTCGGCGCGATCGCCAACGAGGGCGGTCTGGGCCGCGACGACTTCGGCCACATCGACATCCGGGGTGACCACTCGATCGTCGAGCTGCCGGCCGACCTGCCGGCCGAGACGTTCGCCGCCCTGGAGCGCACGCGGATCTCCGGCAAGCTGATCGAGCTGTCTCCGGCCGATGGGGCGCCGACGCGAGCGTCGTACGAGAAGAAGGGGTTCGAGAAGAAGCCCTACGCCAAGAAGCCGTACGAGAAGAAGCCGCACCGCAAGGGCCAGTCCGCCGACGGGTTCGACTCGGCGGGGAAGAAGAAGCCGCGCACCAAGAAGCCGCGGGACTGACCGCCGGTCCTGCTTGGCACGAAGAACCGGGACTTGGCACGGTGCGTGGACCGTGCCAAGTCCCGGTTTCCCATGTTCACGTGGTAGACTCCCAGGCGGGGAGCTAGCCGACCTTCACCACCTGCGTGCCGCCGGCGAAGTCGTCGTGCCAGCCGCGGCGGGTGACGCTGTTGTTGTTGATCGTCACCGCGATCATGATCACCGCCACCAGGCTGAGCAGCCCGGAGATGAAGCCGATGACCGGGATGATCCCGAGCAGGCCGATCGCGGTGAACGCGTTGCGCTTGACCGCCTGCTCCATCGTCGGCCGGCCACCGTCGGGACCCCGGGTCTCGAGCTTGAGCAGCATCTTGCCGACCGTCTGGCCGCGGTTGTGCTCCATGAACGTGAAGTACCCCAGCGTGATCGCGGTGCTGAGGATGGAGGACACCGCCCCGGCCGCCCAGGCCGAGCCGTTGTTCATCCCCCAGGTGCCGAAGGAGTCGACGTCACCGTCCATCAGCGAGCCGATCACGAAGACGCTGACCAGGACGCCGTTCACGATGCCGACCAGGATGAAGTCGATCAGCCGCGCGAGGAACCGGGGCAGCAGCTCGGCCGGCTGCCCGATGCCGGTGTTGTAGCCCTGCACCGGCGGCGGCATCGACCCCGGCTGCTGCCAGCCCCCGGGCGGGGGAGGCGGCGGTGGGGCACCGGTGCCGTAGTCGCCCCCGCCGGGCGGTGGTGGGTTGTACCCGCCCTGACCCGGAGGGGGCGGCGGGTACCCACCCTGGCCCGCGCCGGGTGGCGGGGGTGGCGGGTTCTGTCCGCTGTCGTCAGGCGGCGGGTTCTGTGTCGGGTCGCTCATCGTCAGCCTTCCTCGAAGGAGTCCTCGCTGTCGACGGTAGTGACCCGCGGACTGGATGTCTCGTAACCCCGGTTGGCGGATCAGCCCATGTCCTTTGCATGATGGACCGATGAGCGCACCAGACGTGGAGTCACTGACGGCCGAGCGGCAGCGACTGAGGGACGCCCACCTGCGTCCCGCCGGTGACCGGCCCGCGTCGACCGGGCGCGGCCTGCACCACACTGCGCTGATCAGCAGCGACGTGGAGCGGACCATCGAGTTCTACCAGGGGCTGCTCGGCTTCCCGCTGACCGAGCTGATCGAGAACCGCGACTACCCCGGCTCGTCGCACTTCTTCTTCGACATCGGCCACGAGAACCTGCTGGCCTTCTTCGACTTCCCCGGCCTCGACCTCGGCCCCTACGCCGAGGTGCTCGGCGGCCTCCACCACGTGGCGATCTCGGTGGATCCCGCGCGCTGGCAGGAGATCGTGGACCGCTTCGACCAGGTCGGCGTCGAGTACGTCGTCCACAGCGGCGTCTCGGTCTACTTCACCGACCCCGACGGCGCCCGGATCGAGCTGATCGCCGACCCGCTCGGAGAGATGTACGGCGACCACGTGCTGTGACGAGCCGGGTCAGCCGACCTGATCGCGCGACCGCTCCAGCCACCGCATCGCCGGGGTGGCGCTCACCCCGTGCACCAGCACGGAGAGCGCGATCGTGAAGGCCACGGTCGACCACAGCAGCTGGTGGTCGCCGAAGTCGGCATGGCCGGTGGCGTAGGCCAGGTAGTACAGCGACCCCACGCCGCGCACGCCGAAGAACGAGATCGCCAGCCGCTCCGGCGCGGTGAGCACATGGTCGCCGATCCGGCAGGTCGAGCGCCGGAACCCCATCGAGACCAGGCTCGCCAGCGGTCGGATCACCAGCACCAGGAGCACGGCGAGCGCCACCGCCTCCCAGGTCAGGTTCCGCAGGATGCCGTTGGTCATCGCCACCCCGAGCAGCAGCAGCACGACGAGGGTCAGCAGCCGTTCGAGCCGCTCGACGACGTCGTGCATGTGCGCGTGGTACTCGTGTCCCCGCTCCGCGGAGCGCAACGTCATCGCGCACGCGAAGACCGCCAGGAACCCGTACCCGCCCAGGGTCTCGGCGACCCCGTAGGACAGCAGCACGGCGGCCAGCGCGAGCAGCGGCTCACCGGTCTCGGCGAGCCGGAGCGAGCGGGCCGGGGCCCGGAACGCCGCCTTGGCCAGCAGCCAGCCCACTGCGATCCCGAGCAGCACACCGACGGCCACCTTGCCGACCAGCTCCCAGCCCAGCCAGCGCAGCCCCCACTCGGTGACCGGGCCGAGCGAGGCGAGGAAGATCGCTGCGTAGACGAACGGGAACGCCAGCCCGTCGTTGAGGCCCGCCTCGGAGGTGAGCGCGAAACGGACCTCGTCGCTCTCATCGATCTCGTCGTGGTCCTCCACGGAGTCGGCGGGGGTGGGTCCCTCCACCTGGACATCGGAGGCGAGCACGGGGTCGGTCGGGGCCAGCACCGCGCCGAGCAGCAGCGCCGCGGCCGGGGCCAGGCCGACCATCCACCAGCCGACCAGCGCGACGGCCGCGATGCTCAGCGGCATCGCGATGCCCAGGAGCCGCCAGGCCGCACTCCACTTGCGCCAGCTCGAGAAGTCGCGCGGGTCGAGGGGGCGGTCCAGTGCCAGTCCGACACCCATCAGCGCGATGATCACGGTGAACTCGGTGAGGTGCTCGACGAACGCCAGGTTTCCCATCGGGGTGACGTCCGCGTCGCCCCACGGCAGCAGGCCCATCAGCGCACCGACCAGCAGCAGCACGATCGGCGCGGAGATCGCGGCCCGGCTCAGCGCCGTGGGCAGGACCACCGCGAGGAGCAGCGCGGCGCCGGCGAGGAGGTAGACGACGTCGGCGCTCATCGCGGTCCAGGCTGGGATCGGTGCACGAGACTCCTCGGGGTCGGTGGGCCGCCGCCTCGCGGGAGCCGGGCGGTCGCCCGCCCGTCGTACCCCGACGCAGGCCCCTCAACGAGGTCCGCACGAGGTGGGCGGGTGAGCCGGCCCACTGTTACCCAAGTGTGGCGCAGGTGTGGAACACGCGTTGCCCCGACGTGTCGGGGACGAACGTAGCGTTGTACGCACAAGCTCCGGGGGGAGATGGAAGTAAGACCAGCAGGGCCGTCCAAGGGCGGGAGGCGGCCCTGCTGGCAACAAGACGTAGGTGCCTGACATGAACTCGACCGGACGCATCGTGCTGACCTCCCAACAGCACGACGACAGCGTCCGGCAGGTCTCACCCAGCCCCTCCTCCCAGGCCTTCATGGTCGGGGGCAACCGGTGACGACCGCCGGGTTCGTGTCAGGCGCCCGCGACGAGGCCGCGCCCTCGGGGTGTTCCCGAGTGGCCGCGGCCGCTTCGTTGCTTCTCGGCGCGGTCCTCCTCTTCGTGCTTCCCGCACTGGCGGACGCAGCCTTCTACGTGGCGGTCCTCGACGCCGCTGCCGCGGTCGTGGCGATCTCGGCCGGGCTGGCCCTGTGGAGCAGGGTCACGCTGGTTGCGCGCACCATCGCCGGCCTCGCCGCCGGGGCCACGGTGCTCGGCCAGCTCGTCCAGGCCTCGCTCGGCCTGCCGGGCACCCAGAATCTCGACGGGCTCGGTGTCGCGGAGGGCTGGCTCACCGCGGGATGTGCCGCCCTGGTCCTGGTGTTCCTCACCGTCGACGGCCTACGTCGACAGCCCGAGCCGACGCCTGACCAGCCCTATGCTCTATGACCATGGCAACGGTGCTCATCGTCGAGGACGACGAAGGAATCGCGATGCCCCTGGTCCGCACCCTCGGTCGTGAAGGCTACGAGGTCGAGCGGGTCGCCGAGGGTGGCGTCGCGGTGGAGAAGGCTCTCGGCGGGGGAGTCGACCTGATGATCCTCGACCTCGGGCTGCCCGACATCGACGGCCTCGAGGTGTGCCGCCAGGTCCGCGCCGGCGGGTACGACGGCGGCGTGCTGATCCTGACCGCCCGCGGGGGCGAGCTCGACCGCGTGGTCGGCCTCGACGTCGGCGCTGACGACTACATGTCCAAGCCGTTCGGCCTCGCCGAGCTGCTCGCGCGCACCCGGGCCCTGCTGCGCCGCAGCGGCAACCACACCGCCGCTCCCGACGAGCCGGCCGCCGCCGAGCCCGGGCTGCGCATCGACACGCACGCGCGGCGGGTCTGGGTCGGTGACAACGAGGTCGCACTGACCACCAAGGAGTTCGACGTGCTCGCCCTGCTCAGCGAGGACCGCGGCGCCGTGGTGACCCGCGACCGGCTGATGGACGAGGTGTGGGACAGCAACTGGTACGGCTCCACCAAGACCCTCGACGTGACCGTCGGCCGGCTGCGGCAGAAGCTCGAGGAGAGTGAGGCGCCGGCGAGGGTGGTGACCGTCCGCGGCGTGGGCTTCCGGCTCGAGGACGGCCCTCCTGATGCGTGACCGCCTCGTCATCGCGCTCGTCTCGCTCACCCTCGCGGTCGTGGCGGTGTTCCTCGTCGAGCGTCTCTACTCAACCTCGAACCTGATCCGGGCCGAGGAGGAGCGCAAGGTCGAGCGCTCGGCGGAGACCATCGCCGCCTTCCTGGGTGCCGAGGAGGGCGAGGTGCGCGAGTCGGTGCTCGAGAGCGTGCTGTACGACGGTGAGCACCTCGTCTACGTAGCACCCGACGGCACCCGCTACGAGGCTGAGCGACACTCGGGGCCCGACGACGAGGAGCACGACCTCAGCCTGAGCACCACCCGGCCGGTGGCCGGCGGCGGCACGCTCACCCTGTCCCGCGACACCGACGTGGTCGACGACCGGGTCGCCGACGCGCTGCTCCCGCTGGTCATGGTCGCCCTCGGACTGATCCTGGCGGCGGCGCTGACCGCGCTCTGGCTCTCGCGCCGGCTGGCCCGGCCGTTCGGCGAGCTGGCCGACGCCGCAGGGCAGATCGGACGCGGTGACTTCGAGGTGGACGTGCCGCGCTCCCGAGTGCCGGAGGCCGACGCCGTGGCCCGGGCCCTCAAGGCCAGCGCCCGCGACCTCGACGTGCTGGTGCGGCGCGAGCGCGACTTCGCCGCGCACGCCTCCCACGAGCTGCGCACCCCGATCACCGCCGCCCGGCTGGAGATCGAGGAGGCCGCCCTCGACCCCGGTGCCACGCCCGAGGTCCTGTCCCGGCTCTCCGGGGCGCTCGGGCAGCTCGACCGGCTCAGCGACGCCGTCGCCGAGATGCTCGACGCCTCCCGGGCGAGCCGCGAGGGCACCCGGGTCGACATCGACCTGGCGGCGCTGCTCCGTGACACGGTCGCCCGCTGGCGCAACCTGGCCCCGAGTCGGGACCTCGACGCCGACTGCACCTCGGTGGTGCGGGTCCGGATGCCGGCCGGCTCGGTCATGCAGATCATGGACGTCCTCATCGGCAACGCGGTCACGCACGGCACCGGCCGGATCAGCGTCGACGTCGTGGAGGCGCCCGCCTACGTCGAGGTGCGGGTGACCGACGAGGGGACGCGCGAGGCGGCCGCGCGGGGCATGAAGCACCCGATCGCCCGCGGCGCCGGTGGACTCGCGAAGGCGACCGAGATCGCGGAGGGGCTCGGTGGCCAGCTGCGGCTGTCCGACGCCGAGCACACCACGTTCAGCCTGGTGCTGCCCCGGCCGCGCAGCGAGGCGGTCGCGTCGTGACCGCGGGCGGGGGCAAGGAGCCGCCGGAGCTGAACGTCCTCGGCGGCCCGCTCGAGCCGTGCGGCGTCGACCCGGTCACCGGGTTCTACCGCGACGGCACCTGCCGCACCGGCCCGGAGGACGCCGGCCTGCACACGGTCTGCGCGGTGGTCACCCGGGAGTTCCTCGACCACCAGCTCGCCGTCGGCAACGACCTGGTCACCCCGCGCCCGGAGTGGGGCTTCCCGGGGCTCACGCCAGGGGACCGCTGGTGCGTCGTCGCGGTCCGCTGGCTGCAGGCCTACCACGACGGCGCCGCCGCCCCGGTCGTGCTCGCCTCCACCCACGAGCGGGCTCTCGACGCCGTGCCGTTCGGCTACCTGCAGGAGCACGCGGTCGACGTACCTCCCGACGCCGGCTCGCTGCTCTGACCCACCAGGCGTGCCGAGGTCTCGAGACGGTCGCTCCGCTCCCTCCTCGACCACCGGGGCGCTCCCTCCTCGACCACCGGCCGACACGCCGCCGGAGATGAGTACGAATGCTCTGTCCCGGCGGTCGCCGCCGCGAGACGATCACGGTGACGAGCCGAGCGGGTCGTCACCGGCAGGAGGACATCCATGAGCGCACAGGTGGCACCACGCAGGGCCCACGACCGGCAGACGATGCCCGTCGTGGCCGCACTCGAGACCCGCGGCCTGCTCGACCCGGCACGCCGGGCGGAGGCGGTCGCGGTGGTCGACGGCGTCCTCGCGGGGGAGCACGCCGAGGAGGCGCCGCTCAAGCGCCGCCTCGCGGAGCTCGCCGGGTACGTCGGCGGTGCGCTGGTCCTCGCGGCGGGGGCCCTTTTCGTCGCCGACCAGTGGCTGGACCTCTCCGCCGGCCAGCAGGTCGGCCTCCTGGCCGGCGTCGCGGTCGTCCTCCTCGGCGCGGGAGTCGCGACCGCGCTGGCCGGTGACGGCCTGGCTGCGATGCGTGCCGGGCTGGCCGCGGTCCGCCGGCGTCTGGCCGGCGTGCTGCTCACCGGCGGTGCCGCGGCGGCCGCGGCCGCGGTGATGGTGTGGACCGACGACCTGCTCGCCGGCCCGGACCGGGACTTCGACCGCGGCTGGCTGGTCCCGCTGAGCGGGGGAGCGGTGATGGCAGCCGTCGCGCTGGCCGGCTACCTGCTGGCACCGTCGGTCGTCGGCCAGTTCGGTGTCGCCGTCGGCCTCGCGTTCGTCGCACCGTCGGCACTCGACGCGGGCGGCGCCGTGGACCCGATCCCGCTGGGCCTGGCCTACCTGGCCATCGGTCTGGTGTGGCTGGTGCTCGCCGAGCGGGCCGTCTGGCGGGAGCCGGTGCCGGCCCGGATCGTGGGCTCGGTGTTCGTCGTGGTCGGCGCCCAGATCCCGGTGGGCTCCGACAGCGCCTGGGTGGGCTACCTGCTGACGCTGCTGGTCGCCGCGGCGGGCTTCGCGATGTACGTCGGCCGCCGCAGCTGGCCCTACCTGGCGGTCGGAGTGGTGGGCGTGACCCTCGCGGTCCCCGAGGCGCTGCTCGACTGGACCGAGGGCTCGCTGGGCACCGCCGGCGTCCTCCTGGTCGCGGGCGTGACCCTCCTGGGAGCCTCGTTGCTCGGTCTTCGGCTGCGCCGGGAGGTCGCCGCAGACGAGGCGGAAGATGTCCGGGAGAGCCAGGGTCCGGCCGAAGGCGCATGATCGAGGCGTGACACGCAGCGGGCGGTTTTGCGATGTATCTGTCATATAGCCGCAAGAAGTCGTACGTTGACTTCGCCCGTTCATTCCCTCGAGGAGTCTCATGCGCACAACCTCAGCCCCACGACGTCTCCGCCGGCTGGCCGCCGCGGGCGTCACGGTCGCGATCGCGGCCTCCATTGCCGGCCTCACCACCGGCGCCTCGGCAGCCACCGGTGACTCGGCAGCCACGGCCGACCGGCCCGCCCGACCGGCCCGCCCGGCAGGCCCCGGTGCCGGTGCAGCTGCTGTCGTTCAACGACTTCCACGGCCACCTGGCCGCCGACACGCCCGGAGAGGTCGACGAGACCCCGGCCGGTGGCGCGCAGTACCTCGCCCGCCACCTGGCCGACCTCCGCCGCGGGAACGCCAACAGCCTCACCGTCGCCGCCGGCGACCTGATCGGCGGTTCCACCTTCCTCTCCGGCCTGTTCCACGACGAGCCCTCGGTCGAGGCGCTCAACGCGATGGGCCTCGACGTCTCGGGCGTGGGCAACCACGAGTTCGACGAGGGCGTGCGCGAGCTGCGCCGGATGCAGCGCGGCGGGTGCCACCCGGTCGACGGCTGCTACTTCGAGGGCGAGAAGTACGCCGGCGCTGACTTCCCGTGGCTGGCCGCCAACGTCACCAACGACAAGACCGGCAACACCGCGCTGCGCCCCTACGCCGTCCGTCGCGTCGGCGGCGAGCGGATCGCGTTCATCGGGATGACCCTGGAGGGCACCGACAGCCTGGTCGCCCAGTCCGGCATCAAGGGCTGGAGCTTCCAGGACGAGGTCCGCACCGCGAACAAGCTGGTGCCGCAGATCCGGGCCAAGGGCATCGAGGCGATCGTCGTACTCCTCCACGAGGGCGGTGAGCAGAGCGGCGGCTACAACTCCTGCGAGGGCATCTCCGGCCCCGTGGTCGACATCGCCAAGAAGCTCAAGCCGGCCATCGACATGGTCATCACCGGCCACACCCACCAGGCCTACAACTGCAAGATCAAGGACCCGTCGGGCAAGAAGCGCCTGGTCACCAGCGCGATGTCCTACGGCCGGATCATCACCGAGATCGACTTCAAGATCAGCCCGCGCACCGGCGACGTGTTCCGTCGCTCGGTCCGGGCCACCAACCACGTCGTCACCCAGGACGTGAAGCCGGTCCGTGCGCAGACCCGGATCCTGAACAAGTGGGGCGCTCTCGGCGACAAGGTCGGCAACGAGGAGATCGGCAAGGTCACCGCCGACATCACCCGCGCCACCGACGCCGAGGGTGGCGAGGACCGCGGCGCGGAGTCCAACGCGAGCAACCTGATCGCCGACGCCCAGCTGTGGGCGACGCAGGAGAACGGCGCGCAGATGGCGTTCATGAACCCGGGCGGTGTCCGCGCGGACTTCCTCGAGGGCAGCGACGGCGTGATCACCTACGCCGAGGCCTACAACGTGCAGCCGTTCAACAACATCCTGGTCACGCTGCCGATGACCGGCGCGCAGATCAAGACGATGCTCGAGCAGCAGTGCAACGCCGAGCGGCAGTTCCAGCTCGGCGTGTCCGAGGGCTTCACCTACACCGACACGCGTGAGGTCGACCCGGCCAACCCGCGGGCCTGCCTCGGCATCCAGGTCTCGGACCTGGAGCTGAACGGTGAGCCGATCCAGATGAACACGACCTACCAGGTCACCGTGAACAGCTTCATCGCCGGCGGCGGCGACGGGTTCACGGTCTTCAACCAGATCAGCTCCGACAAGCACGTCGGCGGCATGATGGACCTCGACGCGCTGATCGCCTACTTCAAGAGCGAGGGCCCGCTCTCGCCCCCTGGCACCGACCGGGTCACCGAGGTCCCGTGACCGCTCGGCCCTGACCAGCCGTTCACCAAGGTAGGCAGGAGAACTGACACTCCCCGTGGCTCGACGGCCACGGGGAGTGTCGGTTCTTCCCCGGGAAGTACGGCGGCGACCGCCGTCGGCGAGGTGCGGCGGGCACCGGCACCGGGCTGAGCCGAAGCACCCCTCCCTAGGCTGGGCCCATGCCCGTTCCCTCCCTCGGATCCCTGCACGGCGTCCCGGCGCTGGACCGACCCGACCTCCTCGCCGAGCCCGTCGCCGGCGCGCTCGCCTCGTGGCCCCACGCGGACCGGGTCGCCGTCGCCGAGATCGACCCCGCCCTCGCGGACACCGCGGCGCTCACCGAGGCCTACGACCTCCCGCTCGCGGCCAGCGCGAACTGCGTCGTCGTCGCCGGCCGTCGCGCCGGCGAGGAGCGGATCGCCGCGTGCGTCGTCACCGCCGACACCCGCGCCGACGTCAACAACCTCGTGAAGCGGATGCTCGACGTGCGCAAGGCATCGTTCCTGCCGACCGACCGCGCGGTGGCCGAGACGTCGATGGAGTACGGCGGGATCACCCCGGTCGGGCTGCCCGACGGCTGGCGGGTGCTCGTCGACGCCGCGGTCGCCGACATCGACGTCGCGATCATCGGCAGCGGGGTGCGCCGGTCGAAGTTGCTGCTCGCCGGGCGTGACCTCGCCGCGCTGCCCGGGGTCGAGATCGTCCAGGGACTCGGCGTCTGACGTTTGCTCCGCGGCCGGACGGATACCCAGACGCCGTACCCGATCTCGGAGGTGGAGCATGAAGGCAGTGACCTGGCACGGACGACGCGACATGCGCGTCGAGGACGTCCCGGACCCGAAGATCCAGGAGGCGGACGACGCGATCATCAAGGTCACCTCGACCGGCCTCTGCGGCTCCGACCTGCACCTGTACGAGACGCTCGGCCCGTTCATGACCCCGGGCGACATCGTCGGCCACGAGCCGATGGGGGTGGTCGAGGAGGTCGGCTCCGGCGTGACGGACCTCGCGGTGGGAGACCGGGTCGTGGTGCCGTTCAACGTGTGCTGCGGCTCGTGCTGGATGTGCGACCAGCAGCTCTACAGCCAGTGCGAGACGACGCAGAACCGCGAGTACGGCACCGGCGCCTCGTTCTTCGGCTACAGCAAGCTCTACGGCCAGGTCCCCGGCGGGCAGGCGGAGTACATGCGCGTGCCGTTCGCGAACTTCCTGCCGATCAAGGTCCCCGAAGGTCCCGCCGACGAGCGGTTCCTGTTCCTCTCCGACGTGCTGCCCACCGCCTGGCAGGCCGTGGAGTACGCCGACACTCCCGAGGGCGGCACCCTGCTCGTGCTCGGTCTCGGCCCGATCGGCGACATGTCCGCCCGGATCGGGATGCACCACGGCCTCCGGGTGATCGGCGTCGACCTGGTCCCCGAGCGGCTCGCCCGGGTCAAGGCGCGCGGTGCCGACGTGATCGACATGAACGCGGTCGACGACGTCGGCGACGCGGTGCGTTCGATGACTGGCGGCCGGGGTGCCGACGCGGTGATCGACGCGGTGGGCATGGAGGCGCACGGATCGCCGGCGGCCTCGCTGATGCAGCGGATGGTCGGTTTCATGCCCAAGGCGGTGTCCGCGCCGCTGATGCAGAAGGCCGGCGTGGACCGGATGGCCGCGCTCTACACCGCGATCGACGCGGTGCGGCGTGGCGGCACGCTCTCGGTCGTCGGCGTGTACGGCGGCCAGACCGACCCGCTGCCGATGCTGACCATGTTCGACAAGCAGATCCAGCTGCGGATGGGCCAGGCCAACGTCAAGAAGTGGACGCAAGACCTGATGCCGCTGCTCACCGACGACGACCCGCTCGGGGTGGAGCAGTTCGCCACCCACCGGCTGCCGCTGTCGGAGGCGCCGCAGGCCTACGAGACCTTCCAGAAGAAGGAAGACGACATGATCAAGGTGGTCTTCAAGCCCTGATCGTCGCTACGACCGCATTTCCACGGAGTCCCTCCGGGACAAACGGCGCTGCGGCCCGGGACCTTCGACCCGGGCGCGCAGGGTCGTGGTCACGGAAGGGTACGTGCGATAGACAAGAGCGAGGTCAGCCCCGACCGTGACGACCCCCTGGGAGAGCCGATGAGCAGTGTGACCACCGGAGACGAGACGGCACAACGCAGTCCCGGCCTGATGCTGGCGATGGCCACCATCGGGTTCGCCCTGAACTTCTGGGCCTGGGCGCTGATCAGTCCGCTCGGACCGCTGTTCCGTCAGGAGGGCACGCTCGGCGAGCTCTCGGAGGGCGACGTTGCCCTCATGGTCGCCGTGCCGGTGATCGTCGGCTCCCTGGGTCGGATCATCGTGGGTGCGCTGACCGACAAGTACGGCGGCCGGGTGATGTTCCCGGTGATCTCGGCGATCACGATCCTGCCGATCCTGTTCATCGCCTTCGTCGCGCTCGAGTCCTACACGCTGCTGCTCGTCGGCGGCTTCTTCCTGGGCATCGCCGGCACCGCGTTCGCGGTCGGGGTCCCGTTCGTCAACGCGTGGTACCCGCCCGAGCGGCGTGGTCTCGCCGTCGGCATCTTCGGCGCCGGCATGGGCGGCACCGCGATCAGCGCGCTCACCACCGTGAAGCTCTACGACGGTCTCGGCGCCCGGTCGCCGTTCCTGATCACCGCGGCCGCCCTGGCCGTCTACGCGGTGCTGGCCTGGATCATCATGCGCGACGCCCCGGGCCGCACCGCGCCGACCACGACGCTGATGCAGCGCCTCGCCGCGAACGCCCGGCTGCCGATCACCTGGCAGGCCTGCATCCTCTACGCGGTCGCCTTCGGTGGCTACGTCGCGTTCTCGGTCTACCTGCCCTCCTACCTCAAGGTCGCCTACGAGCTGACACCCGCGGACGCCGCGAACCGGATGGCCGGGTTCGTCGTCGTCGCCGTGCTCATGCGCCCGGTGGGCGGCTGGCTCTCCGACAAGTTCGGCCCGGTCCCGGTGCTGGTTGGCGGCTACGCCGTGGTCGTCGCCGGAGCAGCCGTCGCCGCCACCACGCCGCTGCTCGAGCACATCGGCACCGTCGCCTTTCTCGCGATGGCCGCCGCGCTCGGCTCCGGCAGCGGCGCGACGTTCGCGCTGATCGCGAAGGTCACCGAGCCCGCGCGCGTCGGCGGTGTCACCGGCCTGGTCGGCGCCGCCGGGGGCCTGGGTGGCTTCGTGCCCCCGCTGATCATGGGCTACGTCTACGGCCGCACCGACTCCTACGCGATCGGCCTGGTCCTGCTGTCGGTCACCGCCGCCCTCACCCTGGTGATGACGCTGACCGTCGTACGACGCACCGAGCAGCGCCACGACGCGGAGGTCGCGGCAACGGCCGCCTGACCTTCTGCGCCACGGACCCGACACGCAGCGACAGGGCCCGCCCACCGCGTCGAGCGCGGTGAGCGGGCCCTGGGCCTGCGGGGCTAGTGCCGGGGGGCACCGCCGGACGGCGAGCCGCCCTCCTCGGGGAACACGTCCTCGAGGTGGCCCTCCGCGTGCGCGGCGACCAGCCTGGTCTTGCCGGGGTAGCGGATCTCCTCCACCAGCTCCTGCATGGCTGCCGACGGCTTCTTGGTGAACGTCGAGACGATCATCGTCACCGCGAAGTTGATCAGCATGCCGATCGTGCCGAAGCCGGTCTCGGGGATCTCGAAGATGCCCGCGCTGTTGCCGTAGATGTCGATCGTCCACAGCATGTAGGCGATCGTCACGGTGAGGCCGACGGCCATACCGGCCGTCGCTCCGGCCGCTGTGGTCTTCTTCCAGAAGATGCCGAGCACCAGGATCGGGAAGAAGCTCGCACAGGCCAGACCGAAGGCCAAGGCGACCACCTGCGCCACGAATCCGGGCGGGTTGATGCCCAGGTAGCCGGCGACCAGGATCGCCCCGCCCATCGCGATCCGGCCGACCAGCAGCTGGCGGGCCTCGGTCGCGGCCGGGTTGATCTTCTTGTAGTAGACGTCGTTGGCGACCGCCGAGGAGATCACCAGCAGCAGGCCCGACGCCGTGGACAGTGCGGCCGCGAGGGCACCCGCAGCGACCAGGCCGACGACCGGGGCCGGCAGGCCGCCGATCTCGGGAGCCGCGAGCACGATGATGTCGTTGTTGACGATCACGTCGCTGGCCTGACCGGTGTAGTCGATGACGCCGTTGCCGTTGAGGTCGTCGACGGTGATCAGGCCGACGTCGGCCCAGGTGTTGAACCAGCCGGGGGTGTCGCCGATCGCGACGCCGTTGATGTCCTTGATGAAGTTCAGCTTGCTGAACGCACCGATCGCCGGGGCGGTGGTGTAGAGCAGCGAGATGAAGAACAGCGCCCACAGCGCCGAGAAGCGGGCGGCGCGCACGCTCTTGGCGGTGTAGAACCGGACGATCACGTGCGGCAGGCCGGCGGTGCCGAACATCAGCGCGCCGGTGATCAGCACCATGTTGAGCATGCTCGTCGAGGTGAACGCCTCGGTGTAGGCCGCGAACCCGAGGTCGCGCTGCAGCGTGTCCAGCTCGGCGAGGATCTCACCGAAGCCGATCTGCGGGATCGGCATCCCGGTGAGCTTGGCCGAGATCGCCACCACCGGGATCAGGTAGGCGATGATCAGCACGGAGTACTGCGCCACCTGGGTCCAGGTGATGCCCTTCATGCCGCCGAGCACGGCGTAGAAGAACACGATCACCATGCCGATGACGACGCCCATCTCGGTGCCGACACCCAGGAAGCGCTGGAACACCACGCCGACGCCGGCCATCTGCCCGGCGACGTACACGAACGACACGACGATCGCGGCGATGACCGCGACCATGCGGGCGCTCTCGTTGTAGCGGTCACCGACGAAGTCGGGGATGGTGTACTTGCCGAACTTGCGCAGGTAGGGCGCGAGCAGGAGTGCCAGCAGCACGTAGCCGCCGGTCCACCCCATCAGGTACACCGAGCCGGCGTAGCCGTTCATGGCGAAGGACACGATGCCGGCCATCGAGATGAACGACGCCGCACTCATCCAGTCCGCTGCGATCGCCGCACCGTTGGCCGGCGCCGGGATGCCGCCACCGGCGACGTAGAAGCCCGACGTTGTGCTGACCCGGCTGGCGTAGGCGATGTAGATGTAGAGCCCGAAGGTCAGGACCACGAAGACGAGGGTCCAGGTCTGGACTGTGCTCATGAGTGGTGCACCTCCTCCTCGTACTCGTCGATGCCGTACGAGGCGTCGAGCTTGTCCATCCGCCAGACGTAGATGCCGATCAGGATGACGAAGGTGATGATCGAACCCTGCTGGGCGAACCAGAACCCGAGCGGGTAGCCCAGGATCTCGATGTTGTTCAGCGGTTCGACGAAGATGATCCCGGCGCCGAAGGAAACCAGCGCCCAGACCACGAGTAGGACCGCCATCAGGCGGAGGTTCTTGCGCCAGTACTCCTGGCGCTGATTCTCGTCCATTGAGTCTCCCTCGTTGGGGGCCGTGTAGCCCCGGAGAGAAACAGAGGCATGAGATCAGGGTCAAGGGGTAACGGTGACCTGGGTCACAAGAATCGCCGGGCGGTCGGATACCTGCGATCGGCGGCCCTGCTCGCGCCGTGCCGCCGGGGTTGTCTGGTCAGCCGGCCGACCGCTCGCCGCAGCAGATCGCCCGCTCACCGCACGCGGCCGGCGCGGGGCTGCGCTGCGTGCGACAGCGCCTACAGTGCTGGAATGGCAACCATGAGCGCAGCCGCACGTCCCCGGGCCCGTCGTGCACCGGCGAGCCGCCGCCTGCTCGGAGCGTCGTTGATGGTCCTGGTCGGCGCCTTCCTGCCGTGGCTCTACACGCCACTGGGGACCGTGACCGGCCTGCGCGGGCCCGGCCTGTGGACGATGTACGCGGCCTTTCTCGGGATCGCCGGAGCGATCCTGCGCTCGCCGCGTCTCGCCGGGGGCCACGCCGCGGTGATGGCGGCCGCGGCCATCCTGCTCCCGCTGTGGCAGCTGGGCCACCTGATCTCCAAGGTCGGCTTCGGCGGGTGGATGCCGGGCGCCGGCCTCGTGATGACACTCGGCGCCGGCGTCCTCGCCGCCACCGCCGCGGTGTCCCTGCTCCGCACCCGCCCTGCCGCCCAGCCCTGACACAGAGCCCTGACACAGAGCCCTGACACAGAGCCCTGACACGCAGCCCCTGACACGCAGCCCTGAGCCCGGGGTGCTCAGCTGCCGTACAGCCGCTCGTCGAGCCGTGCCTGGAACGTCTCCCGTGACGCCGCGAGCGCACCGCCCAGCGTCTCGATCCCCCGCTGTCGCAGCATGCCGACCAGCGCGACGAACACCTCGGCGGTGACCAGCGCATCGCCCAGCGCGGTGTGCCGACCGACGACGCTGACCCCGAGTCGGGCCGCGATCGCCTCGAGCGTGTGCTCCTCGTTGTCGGGGTGCAGGGCGGCGTGCAGCAGCAGCGTGTCCAGAGCGGGCCGGGAGAGGTCGATGCTCGTGGGCGCACCGGCGAGCTTGAGGAACTGCAGGTCGAACCCGACGTTGTGGCCGACGAGCACGGTCTCCTCGGCGAACCGTGCGAAGGCAGGGAGCACCTCGCCGATCGGGGGCTCACCCTCGAGCATCTCCGCGGTGATCCCGTGGATCGCCGTCGACGCGGCCGGCACCGACCGGTGCGGCTGGACCAGCCGCTCGAAGGTCTCCTGCCGCAGCACCCGGCCGTTGACCACGCGCACCGCGCCGATCGAGATGATCCGGTCGCCACCGGTCGGGTCCAGGCCGGTCGTCTCGGTGTCGAACACGGTGAACGCGAGCTGGTCCAGGCGCCGTTCGGAGAGCTCGGCCGGCTGGGTCCGTGCGGTGAACAGGTGGAAGTCGTAGAACTCCGGACGGCTCTCCACCGTCACCCGCGGCGCGCGGCCCGCCTGCTCGGTGCCCTCGGCGAGCGGCAGCAGCATCCGCAGGTAGGCGACCGGGCCGCGCTCGTCACCGGTGGACTCGCCGCACCACACGCCTGCTCCGTGCCGGTCGACGACCTGGCGGGCGGTGCGCGACCCGGCCCCGGCCAGCGGCTCGTCGAGCCAGGCCTCGACGACCGAGGTCGGTGGCGCGCTTCCGCGCCAGGACACGTCGAGCTGGGCGTGCCGGCCGGCCGACGTCAGGGACAGCGTCGCGCGGTCGAGACCGGCCGCGTCGCGCAGCCGCGTGGCCAGGTGCACGACGCACCGGGCGATCGCGTGACCGTCGGCGAGGACCCACACGTGCTCGTCCGCCAGCGGCGGGCTGCTCGCGATCCGGGCGTGCATCAGCTCGTCGGCGACGAGGACCAGCAGGTCGTCCCCGGTGATCTCCGCGACCAGGCGGTCGTCGCGGGCGGTCCACGACTCCGTCGCTGCTGCGTCGACCCGGTCGGTGAGGCGGCCGGTCTCCTCGTGCACGATCTCGAGGAAACGCCGCCGCTCGGTGTCGGTGAGGTCGGGGAAGTCGAGCAGGCTCTCGGTGGCCGCCCGGATGCTCGCCAGCGAGGCCCGTGCGCTCTCGGCGAGCTGCCGGACCTGGCGCTCGCGCTCGTCGCCGGCGCGCACCTCCCGGGTGAGGTCCTCCAGCACCAGCACGAACCCCGGATCCCGGGTGGCAGCGTCCGAACCCGGCTCGGCGACCAGCGACACGCGGACCCGGAGCAGCTTGTCGTCGTGCAGGGTGGTCGCGGTGTAGGCGGTCTCCCCGCGCGCACGCAGCCGGTCGAGCGCATGGGCGAGCAGGCCGCGGTCGACCAGGCCGAACACCGACCGGCCCAGCCCGAGCGGCGCGGTGTCCCCGGCCAGGTCCCGCGCGGTCTGGTTGTAGAGCAGCACCCGGCCCTCGCCGTTGCACACGACGACCGCGACGCTCAGCTGCGCCATCAGCGTTGCGAGCCGGTTGCGTTCGGACTCCACGTCGCGCCGGGTGGCCTCCGCCTGCGCGGCAGCCTCGCGCCGGACCGCCTCGCGGTCCTCGGCCAGCCGGTTCACCGCAGTGGCGAGGGCGGCCAGCTCTCCGGCAGCGGTCGGGTCCAGCCGGTGGGCCGGGTTCGCGTCGACGATGACGGCGGTGTCGCCGGCCAGTCGGCGCGCGGTCGCGGAGGTGCCGCCCAGGGTGCGGGAGAGGATCATGACCAGCCCGCCGGTCGCCACGAGCGCGAGCACCGCAACCGCGACCGGGTCGGCCTCCGCGGCGAGCAGGGCGACCAGTCCGGCACCGGCCGCGACGACGTACGCCGTGACCGCGACGACCGGCCGGGACACCCCGCCGCGACCCGGCATCAGCGGTCCTCGGCGAGCAGCGTGCCGACGTGCTCGACCAGGTCGCGGGTCGAGAAGGGCTTGGTGATGTAGGAGTCGGCGCCCACGGCGAGGCCCTTGGCGACCTCGGCCTCGCGGCCCTTCGCGGTGAGCATCACGATCCGCAGGCCGGTGCGCCCGGACGAGCGCAGCGTCTGGCAGACCTCGTAGCCGTCGCGTCGCGGCATCATCGTGTCGAGCAGCACCAGGTCGGGCTCGAACGCCTCGACCTGCGCGAGCGCCTCGTCGCCGTCGCGTGCTACCGCGGTGTCGTAGCCGGCCTTGCGCATGATGAACTCCAGCGACGTGACGATGTTCGGCTCGTCGTCGACGATCAGCACCTTGCGGGCCATCAGCCCTCCCTCCTGACCACCGGCAGCGTGAAGGAGAAGGTCGCGCCCGGTCCGGCGTGCCGGTGCGCCCACAGCCGGCCGCCGAGGTGGTCGATGATCTCGCGGCTGATCGGCAGTCCCAGGCCGGTGCCCGAGGGGCGGTCGCGGTGGGTGTCACCGCCCTGCCGGAACTTGTCGAAGATGACCTCGAGGTCCTCCTCGGGGATCCCGGCGCCGTTGTCCTCCACGTCCACCTGCACCTCGCCGTCGCGCGCTGTGACACCGACCCGCACGCGGCCCCGGTCGGGGTCGGCGAACTTCACGGCATTCCCGAGCAGGTTCACCATCACCTGGGTCACCCGGTCGACGTCGGCCGCCACGAGCGGCAACGTCGCGGGCAAGTCTAGGTCGAGCGCGACCCCGTGGTCCCGGAAGAGCTGGGCGGTGGTCGCCGTGGACGCCTCCACCACCTGGCGTACGTCGACCGGCCCGACGTGCCACTCCGCGGCCCCGGACTCCAGCTTGGCCAGGTCGAGCACCTGGTTGATCAGCCGGGTCAGCCGCTCGGTCTCGTCGACGATCGGCCGGAGGAACTGCTGCCGCTCCTCGACGTCCAGGTCGGGGTTGTCCACGAGGATCTCCGAGAACGCCCGGATCGACGTGAGCGGCGTGCGCAGCTCGTGGGTGACGGTCGAGACGAAGTCGTCCTTGAGCCGGTCGAGCTCCTTCAGCTGCACGTTGGCCTCGCGCAGCTCGGCGGTCGCCTCCTCGAGCTCGAGCGACTTGCGCTCCAGGGCACGGCTGTAGGCACGCACCTGGGAGGCCTCGTCGAGGATCTCCATCACCTCGCTCATGCCGAGCGGCTCCTCGGACACCACCGAGGACACCAGCACCCGAGCGGACGCGGACCCGACCGAGCCGGCGAGGAGGGTCTCGACGTGGTGGATCAGCTCGGCGTCGGCGACCGCCTCGGGGTCGACGTCGGCCGTGGTGCGCTCGGCGTACGCACTGAGGGCGTCGCGGGCGCCCTGCGGACCGACGAAGCGCTCGAGCAGCCCGCCGAGCGCCCCGACGGTGGCCGAGCCGCGCCACAGCGACGTGTCGCGGGAGTGCCGCTGCATCGCGTCGACGAACACCGCGGCCTGCACGTGCTCGACGGGGCCGCGGGCGGTGAACAGCGACACGACGACCAGCACGCCGACGTTGGCGAGCATGCTCCACAGCATCGCGTGGCTGACCGGGTGCAGCCCGTCGAGCCCGAACAGCGCGTAGGGGGCGAGCAGCTCGACGCCGAACGGCCCCTCGGTGGGCAGCGACGTGCCGAGCCAGCCGGAGTCGGAGAACGACGGCAGCAGGAGCGTGTAGCCCCACATGCCGATCCCGGCGAGCAGGCCGGCGACGGCGCCGGCGTGCGTGGCGCCTTTCCAGTACAGCCCGCCCAGCACCGCCGGCGCGAACTGGGCCACCGCGGCGAAGGAGATCAACCCGATCTGCACCAGGCCGAGCGCGTCGGTGGCGATCCGGAAGTACACGAAGCCCAGCAGCAGCAGCGCGACGATCGTGACCCGACGCACGAGCAGCACGACGCGGCCGAGGTCGCGCCGGCCCCGCAGCGCGGCGCGGCTGCGGAGCAGCAGCGGCATGACCAGGGAGTTGGACACCATCGTCGACAGCGCGATCGTCTCCACGATCACCATCCCGGTCGCCGCGGACAACCCGCCGACGAAGACGAGCAGGGCCAGCAGCGGCTGCTGGTCGTGCATCGGCAGCGCGAGCACGAAGGTGTCGGCGTCGGCGCCGTCGCCGAACGTGAGCAGGCCGCCCAGCGCGATCGGCAGCACGAAGAGGTTGATCAGCAGCAGGTAGAGCGGGAAGAGCCACATCGCCGTGCGCACGTGCCGCTCGTCGACGTTCTCGACCACCGCGACCTGCCACTGCCGGGGCAGCAGCAGGAAGGCGAGCATCGACAGCACCGTGAACCAGAAGAAGGTGCCGTAGCTGGTGGTGGACTCCAGGGTGAGCAGCTCGGCCAGCTCGGGGCGCTCGGCGGCGCGGGCGACGATGTCGGGGAAGCCGTCGAAGAGCCCGAAGGTGACCCAGGCGCCGACCACGAGGAACGCCACCAACTTGACCAGCGACTCGAACGCGATCGCGGCGACCATCCCCTCGTGCCGCTCGGTGGCGTCGAGGTGCCGGGTGCCGAAGACGATCGTGAAGGCGGCCAGCAGCAGCGCGGCGTACAGCGCGGTGTCGTGCAGCACCGGCACCGACCCGGTGCCGCCGCCCGCGGTCGGCACCACGTCGTCGCGCAGGATCGTGAACGTCGTCGAGATCGCCTTGAGCTGCAGGGCGATGTAGGGCACCAGGCCGAGCACGGCGATCACGGTGACCAGGCCGCCCAGCGCCTGGCTTTTGCCGTAGCGGGAGGAGACGAAGTCGGCCAGCGAGGTGATCCGGTCGCGCTTGCAGATCCGGATGATCTTGCGGAGCACGACCCACCACAGCGTGACCACGACCATCGGGCCGAGGTAGATCGGCAGCCACGCGATCCCCCCGGCTGCCGCGCTGCCGACGCTGCCGTAGTAGGTCCAGGAGGTGGCGTAGACGGCGATCGACAGCGCGTAGATGTAGCCGTTGCTGATCACGCTGCGGCCCCGGGCGGCGGCCCGGTCACCGTAGTAGGCGATCGCGAACAACAGGCCGAGGTAGCTCACCGACACGGCCACGACGATCCAGGTCGCGACCATCAGCGGTCCCTCACGGTGAGGGCGACCAGGGCGACCAGCAGCGCCCACGAGCCGAAGACGTACAGCCAGACCAGGGGTACGCCGAGCACCAGCACGTCGACGTCGAACAGGTGCAGCAGCGGGTAGTTGAACAGCGCGAAGGCGAGCACGGCGAGCACGACCAGCCGGGTGCTCGTCCTCTCCTCGTTCATCGACGTCCCTCCACGCTCACGTCACCGTATGGGTCCGGTAGCGGTTCGCGGTGATCTCCTGCACGACGCGCACCGCACGGATGGCGTCGCGCAGGCCGCGGCGCTCGGCGTGGCTGAGCGAGTCCACCCGGACCCGGTTGTCCAGCGGCCGGCCGGCCAGCGCCTGCTCGAGCTGGTGACGCAGCCGCAGGCCGGTCAGCAGCCGGTAGCCCTCGGCGAGCTGCTCGACACCCGCGGGGCTGAGCAGCCCGGCCTCACCGGCCGCCTCCAGCCGGGAGAGGGTCGTGCGGGCACGGGACCCGGCGGCGAGCGCGTAGAGGCGGGCGAGCAGCACGATGGCGGCCGTGCCGCTGCGCTTGACGTCGAGGTAGCCGTGGTCGGTCTGGACGTGGCCGAACACCATCAGCGGCGGCTTGAACGTCACCGTCGCCCGCGCCATCGCCAGCAGGAAGCCGCCGCGCCGGCCGCCCTCGAGCAGTGCGTCGCCGAAGCCGTCGACGTCGAGCCCTCCCCAGACGGGACGGACGTCGAGGAAGAGCTCGGTCTTCAACAGCGCCGACGGCTGCGGGTCGTGGACCCAGTGCTGGAAGAAGTCGGTGTAGGTCGCCACCGGGTGTCGCCAGGCGGTGGCCATGTAGCCGCCGCTGCAGCGCGGGATCCCGGCTCGCTCGAGGCCGGCCACGACGAGCTCGGCCAGTGCGGCGAAGTACTCCTCCGGGTCGCCCGGGACGAGCGGCGGGCCGCCGTACACGAGCGCGTTGTCCTGGTCGCTGGACAGCACCTGCTCGCCGCGCCCGTGGGAGCCGAGTGCGAGCCAGGAGTAGGCCTGCGGCGGCGGTCCGAGGCGCTCCTCCGCGAGCTCGAGCAGGCGGCTGGTGAGCGCGTCGTTGACGTGGGCGACTGCCTGCGTGACCTCGAGCGCGTCGACGTCGTCGCCGAGCAGCCGCGCGGTGGCGCGCGTCATCTCGCCGGCGTAGGAGTCCAGCGCCTCGAGCCGATCCAGGTCGGCGAGGCCGCGGACGAGCGCCAGCGGCTCATCGACCTGCTCCGTCCGTGCCACGGGCACCACCTCGACAGCCTCGCGCCGCTCAGTGGTGCACACCCTAGTAGCGGGGACCGACCGTGGCGCGTCCTTGCCCGAAACCGATCCGCCTCCGCCTCGGCGAAGCGCGGGGAGGGGTGGCTGACATCGGGGGTCCGGTCTGGTTGGGTGGGTCTCGACGAGAGAGGTGAGCCAAACCACCATGAGACGCATGACCGAATAAAAACGGGTCATAAGTCCCTGACCGGGGCCGATGCGACCCTGGTCTGATCTGGCACGACAGCGACCGGCGACTGCGAGGCGATGTGAGCACCGACGTTCAGCCCGAGGGAAAGCACGATCACGAAGTGGGGATGGACGGAGGGCTGAGCGACGCGCTCGTGCGCTCCCGTCGGTTCTTCACCAAGGCGGAGGTCTCCGAGGACCTGCGGAGCCTGCACCGCAAGGGCGGCCGGGGCGCGGACTCCTTCTACCGTGACCGCTGGAGCCACGACAAGGTGGTGCGCTCGACCCACGGAGTGAACTGCACCGGCTCGTGCTCGTGGAAGGTGTACGTCAAGGACGGCATCATCACCTGGGAGACCCAGCAGACCGACTACCCCTCGGTCGGTCCGGACAAGCCGGAGTACGAACCCCGCGGCTGCCCCCGCGGCGCGGCCTTCTCCTGGTACACCTACTCGCCGACGCGCGTGCGCTACCCCTACATCCGCGGGAAGCTGCTGCAGATGTACCGCGAGGCCAAGTCCCAGCACGGCGACCCGGTCCTCGCGTGGGCGCACATCGTCGACAACCCGCAGCGCGCCAAGGCCTACAAGTCCGCCCGCGGCAAGGGCGGCATGGTCCGCGCGTCGTGGGAGGAGGCCACCGAGATGGTCGCCGCCGCCTACGTGCACACGATCAAGAAGTGGGGCCCGGACCGGGTCGCGGGCTTCTCGCCGATCCCGGCGATGTCGATGGTCTCGCACGCCTCGGGCGCCCGGTTCACCTCGATGCTCGGCGGCTCGATGCTCTCCTTCTACGACTGGTACGCCGACCTCCCGGTCGCCTCGCCCCAGGTGTTCGGCGACCAGACCGACGTGCCCGAGTCCGGGGACTGGTGGGACGCCGGCTACCTGGTGATGTGGGGCTCCAACGTCCCGGTCACCCGCACCCCCGACGCGCACTGGATGACCGAGGCCCGTTACCGCGGCCAGAAGGTCGTCGTGGTCTCGCCCGACTACGCCGACAACGTGAAGTTCGCCGACGAGTGGCTGGCCGTGGCGCCGGGCACCGACGGCGCGCTGGCGATGTCGATGGGCCACGTGGTGCTCAAGGAGTTCTTCGTCGACCGGCAGACGCCGTACTTCGCCGAGTACACCAAGAAGTACACCGACCTGCCCTACCTCGTCGCGCTGGAGCAGGCCGAGGACGGCCTGTACCGGCCCGGGAAGTTCCTCACCGCCGCGGACCTGCCCGGTCGCGAGGGCGAGGAGAACGCCGAGTTCAAGACCGTGCTGATGGACGCGCGCACCGACGAGCCGGTCGTGCCCAACGGCTCACTGGGCCACCGCTTCGGCGACAGCGGAGCGGGCAAGTGGAACCTCGACCTCGGTGAGGTCGACCCGAAGCTGTCGCTGCTCGACACCAGCGCCGAGAGCGTGCTCGTCGAGCTGCCCCGCTTCGACAACCTCGATGGTGCGCCCGACTCGCTGCCCCGCGGCGTCCCGGTCCGCCGGGTCGGCGACCAGCTGGTCACCACGGTGTTCGACCTGATGCTCGCGCAGTACGGCGTGGGCCGCGACGGCCTGCCCGGCGAGTGGCCGACCGGGTACGACGACGCGAGCGCGCCGTACACCCCGGCCTGGCAGGAAGCCATCACCGGCGTGCCCGCACAGGCCGCTGCACGGATCGGCCGGGAGTTCGCGCAGAACGCCGAGGAGTCCCAGGGCCGCTCGATGATCCTGATGGGCGCGGGCACCAACCACTGGTTCCACTCCGACACGATCTACCGCGGCTTCCTGGCGCTGACCACGCTCACCGGCTGCCAGGGCGTCAACGGCGGCGGGTGGGCGCACTACGTCGGCCAGGAGAAGTGCCGCCCGATCACCGGATGGGCCAACCTCGCGTTCGGCCTGGACTGGAAGCGGCCGCCGCGGCAGATGATCCACACCGCGTACTGGTACCTGCACACCAACCAGTTCCGCTACGACGGGTTCTCCGCCGACGTGCTCGCCGCGAAGACCGGCAAGGGCGCGTTCGACGGGATGAGCACCGCCGACGTGATCGCCAAGAGCGCGCGGATGGGCTGGATGCCGTCGTACCCGACGTTCAACCGCAACCCGCTCGACGTCGCCGACGAGGCCGCGGCGGAGGGCAAGCCGGCCGCGGAGTACGTCGTCGACCAGCTGAAGTCCGGGGCGCTGCGGTTCGCCGCGGAGGACCCCGACTCGCCCGAGAACTTCCCGCGGGTGCTCGCGATCTGGCGCGCCAACCTGATCGGCTCCTCGGGCAAGGGCAACGAGTACTTCCTCAAGCACCTGCTCGGCACCGACAACTCCCTGCGCGCCACGGAGGCAGGCGAGAGCCAGCGGCCCAAGGAGGTCGACTGGCACGAGACCGCCCCCGAGGGCAAGCTCGACCTGCTGCTGACCCTGGACTTCCGGCAGACCAGCACGACGGTCTTCTCCGACGTGGTCCTGCCCGCGGCGACCTGGTACGAGAAGCACGACCTCAACACCACTGACATGCACCCGTTCGTGCACTCGTTCAACCCCGCGATCGCGCCGCCTTGGCAGACCCGCACTGACTGGGACGCGTTCTTGACGATCGCGACCAAGTTCAGCGAGCTCGCGGCCGGCCACCTCGACACCCGCAAGGACGTCGTCGCGGTGCCGCTGCTGCACGACACCCCCGACGCGATGGCCAACCCGCACGGGGTCGTCAAGGACTGGAAGCACGGTGAGTGCGAGCCGGTGCCGGGCGTGACGATGCCGAAGATCGTCGAGGTCGAGCGCGACTACACCGCGATCGGCGCGCAGATGCAGGCGCTCGGCCCGCTCCTGGACAAGCTGGGTACGACGACCAAGGGCATCACCTACGACGTGACCGCCTCGATCGACTACCTGGCGCACAAGAACGGCACCGTGCGCGGCGGGCCGGCCGACGGGCGGCCGTCGCTGAAGAAGGACATGGCCGCCGCCGAGGCGATCCTTGCCCTGTCCGGCACGACCAACGGCCACCTCGCCACCCAGGGCTTCAAGACCCTGGAGAAGCGCACAGGCACCCAGCTGCACGACCTCGCCGCCGAACACGAGGGCAAGCAGATCACCTTCGCCGACACGGTGGCCGCGCCGGTGCCGGTGATCACCTCGCCGGAGTGGTCGGGCTCGGAGACCGGCGGCCGCCGCTACTCGCCGTTCACGATCAACGTCGAGCGGCTCAAGCCGTGGCACACGCTCACCGGCCGGCAGCACTTCTACCTCGACCACGACTGGATGACCGAGCTCGGCGAGCAGCTGCCGGTGTACCGGCCCCCGCTCAACATGGGGATGCTCTTCCAGGAGCCCGAGCTCGGCAACGTCGGGGAGCTCGGGGTCACGGTGCGCTACCTGACCCCGCACAACAAGTGGTCGATCCACTCGGAGTACCAGGACAACCTGTTCATGCTGTCGCTCTCGCGCGGTGGGCAGACGATCTGGATGAGCGACAAGGACGCCGCGAAGGTCGGCGTCGAGGACAACGACTGGATCGAGGCGGTCAACCGCAACGGCGTCGTGGTGGCTCGCGCGATCGTGTCCCACCGGATGCCCGAGGGCACGGTCTACATGCACCACGCGCAGGACCGGTTGATCGACGTACCCATCGCCGAGACCAGCGGCAAGCGAGGCGGCATCCACAACTCGCTGACGCGCATCCTGGTCAAGCCCAGCCACGTCATCGGCGGCTACGCCCAGCTCGCCTTCGCCTTCAACTACCTAGGCCCCACCGGCAACCAGAGAGACGAGGTCACGATCATCCGCAAGCGCAGCCAGGAGGTGACCTACTGATGGTCTCGGTGGTTGAGGAGCGAGCGAAGCGAGCGTCTCGAAACCTCCGGAAGGGGGGCATCGCATGAAGGTCATGGCCCAGATGGCGATGGTGATGAACCTCGACAAGTGCATCGGCTGCCACACGTGCTCGGTCACCTGCAAGCAGGCGTGGACCAACCGCACCGGCACCGAGTACGTCTGGTTCAACAACGTGGAGACGCGACCCGGTCAGGGCTACCCGCGCACCTACGAGGACCAGGAGGAGTGGAAGGGCGGCTGGACGCTCAACAAGCGCGGCCGGCTCAAGCTCAAGGCCGGCGGGCGCTGGCAGAAGCTGGCGAACATCTTCTCCAACCCGAAGATGCCGTCGATCAAGGACTACTACGAGCCGTGGACCTACGACTACGCCACGCTCACCGACGCTCCCGCGCAGGAGCACACGCCGGTCGCGCGGCCCAAGTCGCTGCTGTCCGGCAAGGACATGAAGATCGAGTGGTCCTCGAACTGGGACGACAACCTCGGTGGCTCGAAGGCCACCGCGGAGCACGACCCGATGCTGAAGAACATCGCCGACAAGGTGAAGTTCGAGTTCGAGCAGACCTTCATGTTCTACCTGCCGCGGATCTGCGAGCACTGCCTCAACCCGTCGTGCGCGGCGTCGTGCCCGAGCGGTGCGATCTACAAGCGCTCCGAGGACGGCATCGTGCTCGTCGACCAGGACCGCTGCCGCGGCTGGCGGATGTGCGTGTCGGGCTGCCCCTACAAGAAGGTCTACTTCAACCACCGCACCGGCAAGGCCGAGAAGTGCACGTTCTGCTTCCCGCGGATCGAGGTCGGCCTGCCGACCGTGTGCTCGGAGACCTGCGTGGGCCGGCTGCGCTACATCGGCCTGATGCTGTACGACGCCGACAAGGTCCTCGAGGCCGCCTCCACCCCCGACGAGCACGGGCTCTACGAGGCCCAGCGCGACGTCTTCCTCGACCCGTTCGACCCCGCGGTGATCGCGGCGGCGGAGAAGGAGGGCATCCCGCGCGACTGGATCGACGCCGCGCAGCGCTCGCCGATCTACGCGCTGATCAACACGTTCAAGGTGGCGCTGCCGCTGCACCCGGAGTACCGCACCATGCCGATGGTCTGGTACATCCCGCCGCTGTCGCCGGTCGTCGACGTCGTGAAGGACACCGGCTACGACGCCGAGGACAAGGGCAACCTGTTCGCCGCGATCGACGCGCTGCGGATCCCGATCGAGTACCTCGCCGAGCTCTTCACCGCCGGCGACGTCGAGCCGGTGGACCGGGTGCTGAAGAAGCTCGCCGCGATGCGCTCCTACATGCGTGACATCAACATGGGCCGCGACCCCGACGCGTCGATCCCGGCGTCGGTGGGGATGACCGAGGAGGAGATGTACGACATGTACCGCCTCCTCGCGATCGCCAAGTACGACGAGCGCTACGTGATCCCGCCCGCGCACGCCGAGCAGGCGCACTCGCTGGAGGAGCTGGCCACCGAGTGTGCCGTCAGTGAGTACGGCGGCGGCAACCCGGAGATCTTCGGTGAGGGCTCCGGCGGCCTCACCCCGATCGCGGTGGAGAACTTCGCGATGCTCCAGGCCCGGCAGACCTCCGACACCCTGGCCTCCCCGGAGAACAAGAAGCAGCGGGTCAACCTGCTCAACTGGGACGGCAAGGGCACCCCGCCGCCCGGCCTGTTCCCGCCCAAGCCCGACGACGTCGCCCCCGGCGAGGCCACCGAGGGCCCGGGCGGCACGGCGGGCACCACGGGAGGGGCTGACCTGAAGTGAGCCGCAAGCACACCAGGCCCGCCCTGCCCGACAAGCAGCTCTCGACGGCGTGGCAGTCGGCGTCCCTGCTCCTCGGCTACCCCGACGAGCAGCTGCTCGCCGACCTGCCGGCGATCCGGGCCGCCTCCCACGACCTTCCCGCCTCGCTGGGGGAGCCGATCCGGGAGCTCGTCGTACACCTCGAGTCGGCCCCGCTCACCGAGGTGCAGGCCGACTACGTCGAGACCTTCGACCGGCGCCGGCGCAACAGCCTGTTCCTCACCTACTTCGCGCACGGGGACACCCGCAAGCGCGGGGTTGCGCTGCTGCGGTTCAAGCAGACCTACCTGCGCTCGGGCTTCCTGCTGGACGCCGAGTCCGATCATGGGGGCGAGCTGCCCGACCACCTGTGCGTGGTGCTGGAGTACGCCGCCACCATCGACCGGGAGCTCGGCTGGGGCCTGCTGCTCGACCACCGGGCCGGCCTGGAGCTGCTCCGGATGTCGCTGCGCGACGAGGGCTCCGCGTGGGCCGGTGTCGTCGAGGTGGTCACCTCTACCCTGCCGCCGCTGCGGGGCGACGAGGTCGAGGCGGTACGCAAGCTCGCCGCACAAGGCCCGCCGGAGGAGGAGGTCGGGCTGACGCCGTACGCCACTCCCGGCTTCGACCCGGGGCCGGCCGTTCCCGGGGCGCCGCCGGCCGCCGGACCGCAGGACCTGCCGATGCCCACCTCGCTCGCCTCAGGAGCCCGCTGATGGACACGTTCCTCTGGGTGATCTTCCCCTACCTCTGTCTGGCCGTGTTCGTCGTCGGCCACTTCTGGCGCTACCACTACGACAAGTTCGGCTGGACCACGCGGTCCTCGCAGCTCTACGAGGACAAGATGCTCCGGCTGGGCTCGCCGCTGTTCCACTTCGGCATGCTCGGGGTCGTGGGCGGCCACGTGATCGGCCTGCTGGTGCCGCGGTCGTGGACCGAGGCGGTCGGGATCGACGACCACCTCTACCACTACATCGCGGTGATCGGCGGCCTGCTGGCCGGCATCGCCGCGACGGTCGGGATGATCATCCTGATCTACCGCCGGCGCACGGTGGGCCCGGTGTTCTCGGCGACCACGCCGATGGACAAGGTGATGTACTTCTTCCTCGGCCTGGTGATCATCCTCGGGATGTGGAACACCATCGCCGGGTCGATCTTCACGATCGGCGGGGAGTACAACTACCGTGAGGGCGTCTCGGTCTGGTACCGCTCGTTCCTGGCCTTCCAGCCCGACGCTGCGCTGATGGCCGACGCGCCGCTGGGCTTCCAGCTGCACGCGCTGACCGCGTTCATCCTGTTCGCGCTGTGGCCGTTCACCCGGCTGGTGCACGTGTTCAGCGCGCCGGTCGGCTACGTCACCCGGCCCTACATCGTCTACCGCAGCCGCGACGACGTGCAGCTCGGCAGCCACTCGCCCCGACCCGGATGGGAGCGGATCGACCGATGAGCGAGAACACCGGTCAGGAGTCGGCCCTCCAGGCCTCCAGCGATGTCGTGTCGGTGGCCGTGCTTGCCGAGCAGCTGCTGGAGTCGCTGCCGGGACAGTCGTCAGGCCGTGCGGCACGCACGGTGATGTCCGGCCCGCGGATGCGCGCGGTCGTGATGGCGCTCGCCGCGGGCGCGGAGATGGCCGAGCACGAGTCGCCGCCCGCCGCCACGCTGCACGTGCTCTCCGGCGAGCTGACCGTCAGCGGCGACGGCCGCACCTGGCGGGTCACCACCGGCGAGCTGGTGCCGATCCCGCCCGAGCGGCACGCCGTCGCCGCGCACGCCGACTCGGCCTTCCTGCTCACCGTCGCGCTCTAGCCCCGTCGCCCGACCCGGGTCCCGCCACCCCGCCCCACCCCCGCCGACCTGTTGTAACGCGGGGTTATGGACGCAACACACGCGGCATGACGCGGGTGAACCGTCCACAGCGCTTGGGAAGTACGGCGGCCGCCGGGTCGTGCTCACGGGGCCGGCGCGAGCACCTTCGACAGCCGGACGAAGCCGTAGCCGCGGGCCCGCAGCTTGCGGATCACGATCGGCAGCGCGTCGGCGTCGAGGGTGCTGCCGTCGTCGGGGTTGGACCCGACGTGCATCAGCACGATCGCACCCGGCTCGGCCGCGGCCAGCACCCGGTCCACCACCTCGGTCACCGTCATCCCGCCCGACGTGCCCTTCCAGCCCAGCGTGTCGACGGTCCACCGGAACGGCACGTAGCAGAGGTCGTTCAGCAGCCCGATCGTGTGCGCGTCCCGGGCCCCGAACGGGAACCGGAAGAACCGCCGCGGGTCCTCGCCCGTGGTGTCCCGGATCACCCGCTCGGCGCGCACCACCTGGTTCACCACCCGGAAGTCGGGCAGCGTCGTGAGGTCGGGGTGGGCGAACGTGTGGTTGCCGACGAGATGCTCCCGGGCGATCCGCTGCGACTTGCCGGGGTAGGTGACCACGAACCGGCCGGTCAGGAAGAACGTCGCCGGCACCTCGCGAGCCTCCAAGTTGTCGAGGATCGGCTTCACCCCGTCGCCGTTCGCTCCGGCGTCGAAGGTCAGCGCGACCAGCCTGTCGGTGAGGTCCAGCCGGGAGACCTCGACGCGATCGAACCGGGGCGGCACCTCGCACGCGACTGCCGCCGCTTCGGCAGTGTCTTCGGGATCGGTTGCTGACGGATCGCTCGGGGGCGGCGTCGACGACTCGGCGGCCGAGGGGGACAGCGAGGCCGAGGTCGTCGAGGGGGAGAGCGAGGCCGAGGTCGGCGCGCTGGTCGGGCTGCCCGGCGAGGCGGCCGGCGGCGCATCCGAAACAGTCGGATCTGTGGCACACCCGGCCGCGAGCAGGACCAGCGCCGCCACAGCAGCGAGTTGGCGTCGCATCACGATCACCGTCCTGGCCTGCTCAGGAACGAATCCCCGGGCACCCGCTCCCGAGACAACCATCGCCCGCCCGTCGTACCTCCACCAGCGGCCGAGGTCCCGACCTGCCGCCGATGGTCCCCGACCGGACCATCCGGGCGTGCCGAGCCGACCGGACCATCCGGGCGTGCCGTGCCGACCGGACCATCCGGCCGTGCCGGGCCGACCAGACCGGACGATCCGGGCCCCGACCGGGATGCAAGACGCACCGGTCCGTCTGAGGGGCCGGGGCTAGGCTCGCAACGCCCCGACTCCGACTCTGCAACGACGCAAGGAGCCCCGATGACCTACCGCCCCGAGACGCTGGGAGTGCACGCCGGTCAGGAGGAGGCGGACTCCGCCACCAACGCCCGCGCGGTGCCGATCTACCAGACCACGTCCTACGTCTTCGACGACACCGAGCACGCCGCGAACCTGTTCTCGCTGGCCGAGCCCGGCAACATCTACACGCGGATCATGAACCCCACCCAGTCGGTGTTCGAGGAGCGGATGGCCGCGCTCGAGTGCGGCGTCGGAGCGCTCGCGACCGCCTCGGGTTCGGCGGCGACGACGTACGCGGTGCTCAACCTGACCTACGCCGGGGACAACATCGTCGCGCTGTCGACGCTGTACGGCGGCACCTACGCGTTGTTCGCGCACACCCTCCCGCAGTTCGGGATCGAGGTGCGCTTCGTCGACCCGGACAAGCCGGAGGAGCTCGCCAAGCACGTCGACGAGAAGACCAAGCTGGTCTTTGCCGAGACGATCGGCAACCCGAAGATCAACGTGGTCGACATCCGCGCGTGGGCCGACGCCGCCCACGCCGAGGGCCTGCCGCTGATCGTGGACAACACCGCCCCGTCGCCGTACCTGTGCCGCCCCTTCGACCTGGGCGCCGACGTCGTGGTGCACGCAGCGACGAAGTACATCGGCGGGCACGGTACGTCGATCGGCGGCGTGATCGTCGACGCCGGCTCCTTCGACTGGGCCGCCCACGCCGAGCGGTTCCCCGGGCTGACCCAGCCGGACGGCGCCTACCACGGTGTCGTCTGGACCGAGGCCGTCGGCAACCTGGCCTACATCATCCGGGCGCGCACGGTGCTGCTGCGCAACACCGGTGCCGCGATCGCGCCGCTGAACTCCTGGCTGTTCCTCCAAGGCCTGGAGACGCTGCACCTGAGGATGGAGCGGCACAGCGAGAACGCCCTTAAGGTGGCGCAGTTCCTCGAGGGGCACGACGCGGTGTCGTGGGTGAGCTACCCCGGCCTGGAGAACGATCCATACAAGGAAGTCGCGGACCGCACGCTGACCGGCCGCGGCTACGGCGGCCTGGTGAGCTTCGGCGTCACCGGTGGCCGTGAGGGCGGCAAGGCGTTCGTGGAGGGACTGGAGCTGTTCAGCCACCTGGCCAACATCGGCGACGCGAAGTCGCTGGCGATCCACAACGCGACCACGACCCACTCGCAGCTGACCCCCGACGAGCTCGAGGCGGCCGGGGTGCCCGAGGACATGGTCCGGCTCTCGATCGGCATCGAGCACGTCGACGACATCATCGCCGACGTCGAGCAGGCACTGGCCAAGGCCCAAGAGAAGGCACAGGCCGCGGGCAAGTGACCACCGTCTCCGACCCGCACTCGGTCGGCCGTACGACGACCGAGCGGGCCCTGCTCTACACCGAGCAGGACCCGCTCGTCCTCGCCACCGGGCAGACCCTCGGCCCGGTCGAGGTCGCCTACGAGACCTACGGCACGCTCGCCCCGGCGCGCGACAACGTCATCTTCGTGTGCCACGCGCTGACCGGCGACGCGCACGCCGCCGGCTACAGCGAGGGCTCGACCAAGCCGGGGTGGTGGGACAACCTGATCGGGCCCGGCAAGCCGCTGGACACTGACCGGTTCTTCGTGATCTGCCCGAACCTGCTCGGCGGCTGCCAGGGCACGACCGGCCCCTTGTCGACCGACCCGGCGACCGGGAAGCCGTACGGCATGGACTTCCCGCTGCTGCAGATGACCGACTTCGTCACCGTGCACCGGCGGCTGCTCGAGCACCTCGGCATCGAGCGGCTGCACGCCGCGGTGGGCGGTTCGCTCGGCGGGATGCAGGTGCTGCAGTGGACGCTCGACGCTCCTGACCAGATCGACAACGCGGTGGTGGTCGCGGCCTCGTCACGGCTGACCGCGCAGAACATCGCGTTCTCCGCGGTGGCCCGCGAGGCGATCATGCGCGACCCGGACTTCCAGGGCGGCTCCTACGTGCACAGCGACCGGGCCCCGCACCTCGGGCTGTCGATCGCGCGGATGATGGCGCACATCACCTACCTGTCCGAGGAGGCGATGAGCGAGAAGTTCGGCCGCCGGCTTCAGGGCGACGAGCCGCCGGGCAGCCGGATGGGCCTGGGCGTGGACTTCCAGGTCGAGAGCTACCTCAACCACCAGGGCGAGGTGTTCCTCGACCGGTTCGACGCCCTGTCCTACCTGTACCTGACCCGGTCGATGGACTACTTCGACCCGTTCGCCGACCCCTCGGCCGCGGCCCGGGTCGCCGCAGGAGGCACGCGCTTCCTGGTGATCTCCTTCGACACCGACTGGCGCTTCGACACCTCGCACTCACGGCGGATCGTCCGCACGCTGGAGCACGCCGGCGCGTCGGTCAGCTTCCGCGAGATCCGCTCGCCGTGGGGGCACGACTCGTTCCTGCTCGTCGTGCCCGGCTACCACGAGACGATCAGCGCCTTCCTCAACGCCGACTCCCGCGACATCCGCTCGGGCCAACGCGTGCACGTGCCCGGCCGCCCTGACCTCGACGTGGTCGCCGGGCTGGTCCCCGACGACTCGCGGGTGCTCGACATCGGCTGCGGCGACGGTGACCTGCTCGCCCACCTCGTCCACGAGCACGGCTGCTCGGGCACCGGCGTCGAGATCGACCCCGATGCGGTGCTCGCCTCCATCCGCCGTGGTGTGCCGGTGATCGAGGTCGACCTCGACGAGCAGCTCGACGAGTTCGCCGACGACGCCTTCGACGTGGTCGTGATGTCCCAGACGCTGCAGGCCACCCGGCGCCCGGCCGACGTGCTCCGCGAGATCAGCCGGGTCGGCCGCCGCTGCATCGTGTCGGTGCCGAACTTCGGGCTGTGGCGACACCGGTTCGGGCTGCTGCTGCGCGGCCGGATGCCTGTGTCCCGGGAGCTCCCACACCCCTGGCACGAGACCCCGAACATCCACCTGTCCACCCTCGCCGACCTCGAGGCGCTGTTCGCACACCTCGGGCTGGTCGTCGAGCAGCGGATCCTGCTCGACGACAAGGCCCGCCCGATGCGGTCGTCGTACGCCGCCAACCTGCGCGCCGGGGCCGCGGTCTACGTCCTGACCCGCTGACCCGCTCACCGGCCTGTCGCGGTGCGGGCCCGGGTCGCTGTTCGGGCTCGGCTCACTTGCAACGTTCTGCACCAGTTGCGGCGCGGAAATGGTGCATTTCGTTGCAAGTGGCGGGACCCGCACCGGTCTGCACGGGTAGTCCGTGAGCAGATCGCCCCCACGAGGCATGTCGCGGACCGTTTGCCCACTTACCTCCCGTGCGCAGGTCTCGACGAGCTCGACCAGCGGGGGGTCTCGACCAGCGCGGGGTCGACCAGCGGGGGGTCGACCAGCGCGGGGTCTCGACTAGCTCGACCAGCGGGGGGTCGACCAGCGCGGGGTCTCGACGAGCTCGACCGGCGGGGGGGGGTCTCGACCAGCGGGGGTCTCGACTAGCTCGACAAGCTCGACCAGCGGATCAGGCGGGGGTGTGCGACCCGGCGAGGTGGAGCGCTTCGCGGGCGGCGGGTCCGGCGAGGGCGCGGTCGGCGGCCACGAGGCCGATCCGGGTACGGCGGTCGAGCAGGTCGTCGACGTCCAGGGCACCCTCGTGGCTCACCGCCCACAGCAGCTCGGCCATCGTCACCGGCGACCCCGGCGCGACGGGCAGCAGCGGGTCGTCGACCAGACCGGCTGCGGCGGCGAGCACGTCCGGCGCCTCGGCGCCGTACCGGCGCACCAGCCGCTCCGGGGCCTCGACGGCCGCGAGCGCAGACCGGGCAGCGGCGCCGACGAGCGGCAGGTTGCGGGTCGGGCACGGGTCGGCGGCGAGACCGGCGGCTGAGACGGCGGCGTCGACGGCGTCCTCGGCCATCTGCCGGTAGGTGGTCAGCTTGCCGCCGACGACCGTGATCACTCCGGTGGACGACGTGAGCACCGCGTGCCGGCGGGACAGGTCGGCGGTCCGGCCCTCCGAGTCCAGCAGGGGGCGCAGTCCGGCGAAGGCGCCGACCACGTCGTCGCGGTGCAACGGGCGTTGGAACACCGCGCCGGCGACGTCGAGCAGGAAGCCGATCTCGGCCTCGGTCGGCTCGGGCACGTCGGGGATGTCGCCGTCGGTGGGCTCGTCGGTGAGCCCGACGTACACCTGGCCGTCGGGCTGGGGCAGCACGAGCACGAACCGGTTCAGCTCACCGGGCACCGGCGCGGTGACCGCGGTGGTGAGGCCGGGCAGCGCCGAGCCACGCAGCACCAGGTGGGTGCCGCGGGAGGGACGCAGGGAGACCTCGGGCACCAGCGAGCCGGCCCAGACCCCGGTCGCGTTGACGACCGCCCGAGCCCGGATCGTCGCGACCGCGCCGGTGGTCTCGTCGCGCACCTCGGCGCCGGTGCCGGTCAACGACAGCACCCGGGCGCGGGTCAGCACGCGCGCTCCCAGGCCGGCTGCCGTGCGCGCGATGCCGACCACGAGGCGGGCGTCGTCCTCGAGCTGGCCGTCCCAGGCGAGGATGCCGCCGCGCAGCCCGGGCGCCCGGAGCGGCGGGGCGAGAGCGAGCACCTCGGTCGCGGAGAGCCGGCGCGGCCGGGGGAGCACGTCGCGTGGGGTCCGCGCGGACACCCGGAGCAGGTCCCCGGCGCGGAGGCCGGCGTTGACCAGGGCGCCCTCGGCGCGCGAGACCATCGGCATCAGCGGGGTGAGCATCGGCATCGCGTGGACCAGGTGCGGAGCGGTGCGGGTCATCAGGATCCCGCGCTCGCGGGCGGACTCGTAGGCGACGCCGACCTGCCCGTTGGCGAGGTAGCGCAGGCCGCCGTGGATCAGCTTGGAGCTCCATCGCGACGTGCCGAAGGCGATGTCGTGCGCGTCGACGGCGACCACGTCGAGCCCGCGGGCGGCGGCGTCGAGCGCCACCCCGGCGCCGGTGACGCCGAGGCCCACCACGAGCAGGTCGACGGTGCGGCCGTCGGTGGCCTCGGCCAGCTCGCGGGTGCGGCGGGCCGCGGTCAGCGCGGTGTCGCCCAGCGCGGGCGTCAGCGGGCGACCCGGCGGGTGAGCCGGCGGGTGAGCCGGCCGACGGCGCCGCGGGTGAGCCGGCGGCGGGGAGGTGGAGGAGGGGTGGCGCGTCATGGCGTCAGGTACCTCTCGAGCAGGACGCGCAGCTGCTCGTCGTACGCGTCGACGGGGTGCTCGTCGTCGGCCATCGTGTGCGCGGACAGCGTGAAGCCGAGGGCGGCGAGCATGATGCTGCGGGCGAGCAGGACCGGGTCGCCCTCGCGGACCGAACCGTCCTCCTGGCCGGCGGCGACCAGCGGTGCGACGATTCCGAGGATGTTGTCCTGCGAGCGGCCGCGGCGCTGGAGCAGGTACGGCAGCAGCAGCTCGGGGTCCACCTCGACGATCTTGCGGAGCAGGTCGTTGGCGCGCAGCGCGGCGACCATGCGGCTCACCCCCAGGCTGAGCCGTTCCAGGGGCGCGGCGCCGGCGCCGGCCGAGGCCACCGCAGCCACGACGGCGCCCCACTCGCGGGTCATCAGGTCGGCCAGCAGGGTCTGCATGTCGGGCCAGCTGCGGTAGATCGTCATCCGCGAGACCCCGGCCCGGCGCGCCACGTCGGTGAGCGTCGTACGCGTCCAACCGGTGGCGAGGATGCACTCGCGCGCCGCGTCGAGGTAGCGGTCCTCGGCGGGACGGTCGCCCGCGGACCGGTTGTTACGAATGGACGCCATGTGTCACAGTGTAACTCATGACGACTCCGATGCACTGGGCTCGCTGGGGCGACCCGGCTCACGCGACCGCACTCCCTGAAGCGGCCGCGGGGCTCATCGACGCGGTCTTCGGCACCGAGGACCGGCCGACCGTCGACCTGATCGAGGTGCGCCTGCCCGAGCCCGGCCTCTCGCCGGAGCTCCTCGACGGCCTGCGTGCCCTGCTCGGCTCCGCGCACGTGCTCACCGACCACGAGGCACGGGTCCGGCACACCCGCGGCAAGTCCACCCCGGACCTGCTCCGGATCCGCCAGGGCGACGCCGCCGACGCCCCGGACGCCGTGCTGCTGCCGGCCGGGCACGACCAGGTCCAGGCGGTGGTCAAGTGGTGCACCGAGCACCGGGTCGCGCTGGTCCCGTTCGGGGGAGGTACGTCGGTCGTCGGAGGTCTCGCCGCACAGTGCGACGGGCTCGCCGGCGTGGTCGCGCTGGACCTGTCCCGGCTCAACCGGCTGGTCGCCGTGGACGCCGAGTCGCACACCGCCGAGCTCGAGGCCGGTCTGCTCGGCCCCGAGGCGGAGCGCCTGCTCGCCGAGCACGGGCTGACCATCGGCCACTTCCCGCAGTCCTTCCAGTACGCCAGCATCGGCGGGTTCGCCGCCACCCGGTCCAGCGGGCAGTCCTCCGCCGGCTACGGCCGCTTCGACTCCCTGGTCGTCGGGCTCCGCGTGGCCACCCCGCTCGGCACGCTCGAGCTCGGCACCAGCCCCGCCAACGCCGCCGGTCCCGACCTGCGCCAGCTGGTGCTCGGCTCCGAGGGCGCGTTCGGCGTGATCACCTCGGTCACCGTGCGAGTCCGGCCGGTCCCGCAGGTCCGGGTCTACGAGTCGTGGCGGTTCGACAGCTTCGCCGAGGGCACCGCGGCGCTGCGCACCCTGGTCCAGGAACGGATCGCGCCGACCGTGCTGCGCCTGTCCGACGAGGCCGAGACCGCGATCAACCTCGCCAAGCCGGCCGAGGTCGGCGGGGAGAACGCCGGCGGCTGCCTGGCGATCGTCGGCTTCGAGGGCACCCGGGAGTACGTCGACCGCGCCCACGCCGTGGTCACCGAGCGGCTCCACGCCCTGGGTGGGAAGAACCTCGGCGAGGACGGGGGTCGCGCCTGGGCGGAGGGCCGCTACCACGGGCCGTACCTGCGCGACTCCCTGCTCGACGTCGGCGTGCTCGTCGAGACCCTGGAGACCGCGACGTTCTGGTCGAACCTCCCGGCCCTCTACACCGGCGTGAAGACCGCGCTCGAGACCTCGCTCGAGGGCGCCAGCCCGATCGTGCTCTGTCACATCTCGCACGTCTACGAGACTGGGGCGTCGCTGTACTTCACCGTCGCCGCCAAGCAGGCCGCCGACCCGCTCGCCCAGTGGGCCGCCGCCAAGGCCGCGGCGTCCGACGCGATGATCGCGGCCGGCGCGACGATCACCCACCACCACGCCGTCGGCCGCGACCACAAGCCGTGGTTCGAGCAGGAGATCGGCCCGGTCGGCGTGGAGATGCTCCGAGCGGTGAAGCAGCGCATCGACCCCGCCGGTGTGCTCAACCCCGGGGTGCTCGTCCCGTGACCCGCTCCTTCGCGTTCCTGGTCAACCCCGCCTCCGGTGGTGGGGCCGCGCCCGCGGCCGTCGTGCCGGTGGCCCGAGTGCTGCGCGACGCCGGCTGCGAGGTGGAGGTCACCTACAGCCCCGGCCCCGCGGCCTGCCGCGACCTGGTCGCCGAGGCGGCCGCCCGCGGGGACGTCGTGGTCGCGGTCGGCGGTGACGGGATGGTCTCCTCGCTGGCCGGTGCCGTGGCCGACGCCGACGGCGTGCTCGGGATCGTCCCCAGCGGACGCGGCAACGACTTCGCGCGACAGCTGGGCATCGGCGGCACGCCCGAGCAGGTGGCCGCCGTACTCCTCGAGGCGGCGCCGCGCCGCGTCGACGTGATCGACGTCGCCGGCCGGGTCGTGGTCGGCAGCGTGTACGCCGGCGTCGACTCGCTGGCCTCGGAGCTCGTCGACCGGGCCCACCGGCTGCCACGGGCGCTGCAGTACCCCTACGCGGCGGTCCGCTCGATCATCCAGTTCCGCCCGTCGACGTACGACGTCGTCATCGACGGCGAGGCGCACCGCTTCGACGCCTACACCGTGGTCGTCGCGAACTCCGGGCATTACGGCTCGGGGATGAAGGTCGCCCCCGACGCCACCCTCGACGACGGCATCCTCGACGTGGTCGTGATCCGGGCGGCGTCGAAGCTGCGGCTGATCAGGGCGATGCCGAAGCTGTACGACGGCACGCACGTCGAGCTCGACGAGGTGCTCGTGCTTCGGGGCCGCGAGGTGCGCGTGCAGGCCGCCGAGCCGACCCTGGCCTACGGCGACGGCGAGCAGATCGGGCCGCTGCCGGTCACCGCGAAGGTGCGCCCGCTCGCGCTCCAGATCCTCGCCTGACCCGGGACGTCAACCACGCCGGCCGCCAAGGCGAACCGGACGGATGACGTCCCCGAGGAGTCCCGGACCTTCGCCGCCGCGCCGCGGGACCTTTGGCACTACGGACATCTCACCCTCGCGACGACCATGAGGGCATGAACATCCGCGCAGGGGAGGTCGTCGTCGGGTACGACGGCTCCAGCGACAGCGAGCTCGCGCTCGACTGGGCCGACGAGCTCGCCGCCGAGCAGGGCCGCCGACTGCGTCTGCTGATCTCCGAGGTCGACCAGACCCAGGTCTTCGAGGCCACCAGCGACTGGCACGCCAGCAAGATGGCCCAGCTCGAGCGCGACGCGCGTGACCGGCTCGCCGGTGCGCAGGCCAAGGAGACGACGCTCGAGATGGTCGACGTCCCGCCGGCGCAGGCGCTGATCGACGCCTCGGCCAAGGCGGCGACGGTCGTCGTCGGTGCCCGTGGCCACAGCCTGCTGTCCGGTGTGCTGCTCGGCTCGGTCAGCCAGCACGTGACCCGCCACGCGTCCTGCCCGGTGGTGGTGACCCGGACGCCGTACCACCCCGACAGCCGCCGGGTCGTGGTCGGCGTCGACGGCTCCACCGGCAGCCGCAAGGCCCTCGACTTCGCCTTCGAGCACGCCAGTCGCAGCGGTAGCACGGTCACCGCGATCCACGGCTGGCGCGGTGCCGGCGGCGGCTACCCGGGCAGCGGGCTGGTCGAGGAGATCCAGGCCGCGGAGCGGATCCTCGCCGAGGCGCTCGGCGGGTACGCCGACCAGTTCCCCGACGTCGCGGTGACCACCGAGGCGATCCCGCTGCCCCCGCACCGCGCGCTCGCCGACGCCTCGCAGGCCGCCGAGCTCGTCGTGGTCGGCTCGCGGGGTCGCGGCGCGTTCACCGGGCTGATGCTCGGCTCGGTCGGGCAGTCGGTGCTGCACCACGCCCGGTGCCCGGTCGCCGTCGTACGCTGAGCCCATGCGCGCCTGGCGGACCAGCGGCACGGGGACCCTGGAGGCTGCGGACCTGCCCGTCCCGGTGCCGGGGCCCGGCGAGGTGCTCGTCGAGGTCGCGGTCTGCGGTGTCTGCCGCACCGACCTGCACGTGCGCGACGGCGACCTCGCACAGCACCGTTCGCCCGTCGTACCCGGTCACGAGGTAATCGGCACCGTCGCCGCGCTCGGCGAGGGTGTGGCCCGGTTCGCGGTCGGAGACCGGGTCGGGATCGCCTGGCTCCGGCACACCTGCGGCGAGTGCGCCTGGTGCCGGCGCGGGCAGGAGAACCTCTGCCCCGCCTCGCAGTACACCGGCTGGGACGCCGACGGAGGCTACGCGGAGTACGCCGTCGTCCCCGCCGCGTTCGCCTACGACATCCCCGCCGACCTCCCCGACGAGCAGGCCGCGCCGCTGCTGTGCGCCGGCATCATCGGCTACCGCGCGCTCCGCCGGTCGAACCTGCCGCCGGGCGGCCGGCTCGGGATCTACGGGTTCGGTGCCAGCGCCCACCTCACCGCCCAGATCGCGCTGGCGCAGGGCGCCGAGGTGCACGTGCTCACCCGCGACGCCGCCGCCCGCGACCTGGCGCTGGAGCTCGGCGCGGCCAGCGCGGGTGGGGCGTACGACGCGCCCCCGGTCCGGCTGGACTCCGCGATCTGCTTCGCGCCGGTGGGCGACCTCGTGCCACCCGCACTGGAGGCGCTCGACCAGGGCGGCACCCTCGCCGTCGCCGGGATCCACCTCTCCGACATCCCTGGCCTGGACTACCAGCGGCACCTGTTCCGCGAGCGGACGCTGACCAGCGTCACCTCCAACACCCGCGCCGACGGCGAGGAGCTGCTCCGGCTGGCCCCGCGGCTCGGCGTGCAGGCCACCGTGACGCCGTACCCGCTGGACCGCGCGGACGTCGCCCTTGACGACCTCGCGGCCGACCGCGTGCATGGCGCGGCGGTGCTGCGCATCGGGGACCTTCGCCCCTGACGGGGTGAGTGCCTGCGTGTCGCAATGGAGGTATGACGAGCGCAACGAAGACCTGGCACGTCGACCTCTACATCGGCGAACGCGAAGGGCAGACCCACGCCGAGGCGCGGCTCCGCCCGGGTGAGAACGTCACCCTGACCGGCATCGGCTCGGCACGGCTGAACCCGACCGACCGGGACATCCCCGAGATCGGCGACGAGCTGGCCACCGCGCGGGCGCTGTCCGACCTCGCCCACAAGCTGCTGCACGCGGCCGCGGACGACATCGAGGCGATCACCCACGAGCACCCGGTGCGGCTGCACCACTGACCGGGCCGCCACCCGATCTGCCCTGCTCTGCCGCTGCTCTGCCCCTGATCTGCCTCTGATCTGTCGCCGGCCGGTGCCGGGATCCGCGCCGGCCGGCGACCCTCTCGGGGCGCTGCTCAGGCGGCGAAGGCCGGCCGCATCAGCTCAGTCGATCGCCTTGAGGCCGACCACGCAGCCGATGATGCCCGCGAGCAGCAGCACCTTCACCACCGACACCTGCTCGGTGCCGGTCGCCATCCCGTAGAGCACGGTCAGCGTCGCGCCGATGCCCACCCAGACCGCGTACGACGTACCGACCGGCAGGTCGCGCATCGCATAGGCCAGCCCGGCCATGCTCGCCGCCAGCGCGGCGAAGAACACCACCGAGGGCACCGGCCGGGACAGCCCGTCGGACTTGCCGAGCGCGGTGGCCCACACCGCTTCCAGGACTCCTGAGACGACCAGCACCAACCACGCCATGGCGCCGATCCTGCCAGCCGGGGCCGAACCCACGTGCACTCGCCTGCGGCCGGCGGTCGCCCCCGGCGTACGGCGACGCGGTCAGCCCGGCGAGTGCACGTTCGTTCGGCCCCGGACCCGCTTGTCGAGCGCATCCACTCCGAGCAGCACCGGCGCGGAGACCAGCGCGACCAGCCAGCCGACCAGCGGGGGGCTGGCGTGCCCGAGCCACAGCGCGATCGGGGTGACGAGCAGCACCACGAACGAGAACACCAGCTCGGTGGACGCGGCGGGGATCAGCAGCCGGTTGGTGGTCCAGCCGAGCTCCCCGGGCCGGCGGGTCGAGCTGCGGCAGGCGAACGCGTTCGCGGTCTGCGCGATCACCACGGTCATGAACGCCGCACCCGAGGCGGCGCGCAGGTCGTGGCCGGTCGGGAAGCCCGAGCCCGGCGACCAGCCGGCGGCCCACATCGAGAGCAGGAAGGCGGTCATCGTCATCACCGCGACCAGCGGCCCGAGCAGCCCGAACGCGCGCCGGAGCACGGTGCGGTTCATCAGCCGGCCCTTCACCGGAGGCCGGTCCAGCAGGTGCTTGGCCGGTGGCTCGGCACCGAGCGCCACCGCGGAGAGCGTGTCGGTGCCGAGGTCGAGGGCGAGGATCTGCAGCACTCCGAGCGCCAGCGGGAAGCTGCCGCCCGACAGCGCCCAGACCAGGAACGGGGTGAGCTCGGCGACGTTGTCGGTGAGGTGGTAGGTCAGGAAGCGCCGCACGTTCACGAACGTCGCCCGGCCCTGCTCCACGCCGGCGACGATGCTGGGGAAGGCGTCGTCGAGCAGCACCAGGTCGGCGGCCTCCCGCGCGACGTCGGTGCCCGAGCGGCCCATCGCGACCCCGATATCGGCCTCGTGCAGGGCGGGGGCGTCGTTCACGCCGTCGCCGGTCATCGCGACCACGTGCCCCCGGGAGCGCAGCGCCGCGGCGATCCGGAGCTTGTCCTCCGGGGAGACGCGGGCGACCACCACGCCGTCGTGGTCGAGCAGGGCGGCGAGCACCCGGTCGTTCTCGGGGAGCTCGGCGCCGACCAGCACCGGGGCGTCGGGCGTCCGCATGCCGACCTCGTCGGCGATCGCCCGCGCCGTCGCCGGGTGGTCACCGGTCACCATCGCGACCGCGGCGTGCGCCGCCTCGGCGTCACCGCACAGCGGGAGCACGGTGTCCGGGGCGCCCTTGACCACGAAGCTGCCCGCAACCGAGAACCGACATCCTGCGCAGCCGGGGCTCGAACGGGAAGCGCAGGTCGGGTGGGTGGGCGCGCCGGTCGGCGTCGGTGTCGATCCCGAGCCGTCGGGCGAACGTGTCCAGCGCCGCCTCCATCGGGTCGCCGTGGGAGACCCACGCACCGTCCACCTCCAGGGCGTACCCGGTGGAGCAGCGCATCCCGGCCAGCCCCAGCTCCACGCAGGCGGGGCCGACGTCGGCCGAGGTCCAGTCGAGCCGTGCCACCGGGGCGTACCCCGCACCGGTGACCCGCACCGAGCCGGCCGGCGTCCACGCCTCCACGACGGTCATCTGGTTCAGGGTCAGCGTGCCGGTCTTGTCGGTGCAGATGAACGTGGTCGACCCGAGCGTCTCCACGGCCTCCAGGTTGCGCACCAGCACCTGCCGCTTGGCCATCTGCTCCGCGCCCCAGGCCAGGGAGAGGGTGACGGTCGGCAGCAGCGCCTCGGGCACCAGCGCGACAGTCACCCCGATCGCGAACACGAACCCGTCCGAGAGCGGGTTGCCGACCAGCAGCGAGATGCCGAGGAACAGCACCCCGACGCCGACCGCGATCGCGGCGATCAGGCGTACGACGGTCCGCAGCTCGCGCGTCAGCACGGTGTCGGGCTTGCCGCCGGACGTGGCGAGCCGGGCGATCCCGGCCAGCCGGGTCTGCTCGCCGATCGCCGTGGTGACCGCCCGGGCCTCGCCCTCGACGACGAACGTGCCGGCGAACAGCGTCCCGCCCTGCTCCACCGCGGCGGCCTCGCTCTCCCCGGTGAGTATCGAGGAGTCCACGAGCAGCCGGTTCGCGGCGACGACCAGCGCGTCGGCGGGCACCCGGTCGCCGCTCTCCACGAGCAGGACGTCGCCGACGACGACGTCCTCGGCGTCGATCACCTGCCGGCGGCCGTCACGGAAGACGGTGACCTGGGTCGGCAGCATCGCGCGGAGCTTCTCGGCGGCCCGGTCGGCCCGCTCCTGCTGGGCGAACGCGAACAGCCCGTTGAGCACGATCACCCCGAAGATCGCGATCCCGAGCTGCGGCAGCCCGCCGAGGAACGCGAGCCCGCCCGCCACCCACAGCATCACCGCGAAGAAGTGGGTGAGCTCGCCGAGCAGCCGGCGGGCGGCCGACGGGCGTCGGGGCTCGGGCAGCCGGTTGGGCCCGTGCTCGGACGACCGCCGCGCGGCCTCGGTGCTGCTCAGGCCGGCGGCGGTCGTCGTACTCGTCGAGCGCTCCGCTCAGGCGGGATGCTCCGCGGGCCGGATGGCGGCGTCCGGCCCCGGGAAGACGAGCGCCTCGTGACCGGTGTCGAACCAGCGCACGACGTACGGCGGGGCTCCGTCCTTGCCCCGGACCTCGAGGATCTCGCCGTCGCGCTCGTGGTCGTCGACGTGCGTGCCGGACACGTGGATCCGGTCACCGACCGCGGCTCGCACGGCTACTCCTGCTCGGCGCGCTGGACGGGGATCTTCTTGCTGGGGGCCTTCTCCTCGCGCGCCATCGGCACGCGCACCTCGAGGACGCCGTCGGCGTACGACGCGGTGATGGCCTCCGGGTCCGTGCCGGCCGGCAGCGTGATGCTGCGGCGGAACGAGCCGTAGTGGAACTCGCGGTGGTTCTTCTCCTTGGTCTCCTCACGGCGTTCACCGCGGATGACGAGCATGTCGTTCTCGACGGTGACCTCGACGTCCTTGTCGGGGTCGATGCCGGGGAGCTCGGCGCGCAGCACGTAGGCGCCTTCCTCGACGAAGTCCTCGACCCGGACGTACGGCGCGAGCCCGAACCCGTGAAGGTTCAGCGGCGCGTTGGACTCGAGCCAGTCGAGCATCTCGGCCATCGGACTCGAGGTCCTCCGGGTGATGGTGCTCATGGTGTCCTCCCTTCGGGCACACGGGGGTTCTGTCCCTTCAGCCTCCCGCCGTCGGGGTGGACGCTGAAGGGGCGAAGGTCCCCCGCGGCGGCGTCGGTGCGGGGTGCTCCGGGGTTCGTTCGGCGGGGTCGTCCACCGGGCCGGCCCGGGTCGGGTGATTTGAGGAGTTTGCGGTGCGCCCGCTGTGGGCACATGCCCTGCGTCCGTCGTACGAACTCTGTGAGCCGCCCGATGCCAGAGCCCCTGACCGAGTCCATGTGGGGCTACCAACGCCAGTTCCGCATCTCGCTCGACAACGCCGCGGACCGGGCGCTCGACCAGATCGGCGCGATCCTGTCTCCCGACGCGTTCGTGGTCGGGTTCGCCGTCGGCAGCGAGGACACCGCCCGGGTGTGCCTGGAGGCGCGGGAGGGGATGGACCCGGCGTTCACGCCCGACGACTTCGGCGGCGTGGTGCTCGACGCCAAGCGTCGCTACGCCGACTCGCCGGTGCACGACATCGTCTTCGCCTCCGAGGAGATGCACGAGGCCCGGCACGAGTTCTTCCGCGACGCCGCCCGAGCCCGTGCGGTCGAGGCGGCGATGGCCGCCGCGCCGGCAGGTGCCGGCCGGACCTTCTTCGTCGGCCAGTCCGCCTGCGTGGGGGAGTACGACGTGCACCCGGTCGTCTCCGTCGACAGCGCCGCGCTGGATGCGCTCCCGCGGCTGCAGACCACCGAGGTGCAGGGCACCCCGGTCACGGTCTCGCTCGCGCACGGCATCATCAGCGAGCTGCTCCGCACCGCGACGCATGCGCTGCTGGCCGCGAAGCCGCCGCGGACCATCTCGCCGATCGAGGACGACGTCCCCACCGACGCGATCCGCCGCTCGGCCAACCACCTGGTCTTCTCGACCGCGCTGATCGCGGGGCAGACCCTGGCGAAGGGGCTGTTCGACTCCTTCGAGGCGCTCTCCTCGACCGCCTACGAAGGCCGTGCCGGCTCCGGCACGGTGATCCTCGCCGCCGACGGGCACCCGCACGTCGACGTCGCGATCCGGCTGCGGGCACCGATCTCGGTGCGCGAGCGGCTGCAGTTCCGCAAGCTGCTCGAGCTCACCGACGACCAGCTCGGGCTGCTGATCGACGGCACCACGATCTACGGGCTCGGCGCGATCTCCGAGCAGTACGACGGCTCCACCGAGGACCTGTTCCGGTTCTCGATCGTCGAGCAGGGCGTGTGGATCATGTCCCACCACGGCGACGCCCTGCTCCGGGTCGCCAACGGCCACCCGCAGCTGCCGCGGCCGCGGATGTCACCGTCGCTGTTCGTCGACTCGATGCGCCGCGTCTTCGCCGCCGTCGACGACTCCGACATCCGGGCGATCTGGCGGCTCGCGCAGACCGCGGTCAGCCAGGGCAAGGGCACCATGCTGGTGATCACCACCGCCGCCGCCCAGGAGGCGCAGCGGCTCGCGCCGCAGGCGATCGCGATCGACCCGCAGCCGATCGGGTCCCGGATGCTCCGGGCGCTGACCAAGATCGACGGGGCCGTGCTGCTCACCCCCGACGGCACCTGTCATGCGGTCGGGGTGATCCTCGACGGGGTGGCCACCGGCGTCGGTGATCCCGGCCGCGGCGCCCGCTACAACTCCGCGGTGCGCTACACCGCGGCCTCCTCCGCGCCGTGCCTGATCGTGATCGTCAGCGACGACGGGATGATCGACGTGCACCCCGAGCTCGCGCCGCGGGTGCGCCCCGAGGACGTCGAGCAGGCGCTGTTCGACCTCGAGACGATCGGCAGCGCCGACGACGTGGACCTCGAGCGGTTCTACGCCACCCGCGAGCGGCTGCGGCTGTTCGCGTTCTACCTCTCCGAGAGCCAGTGCGAGCGCGCCAACGCGGTCGTCGAGCAGGTCGAACGGCAGCGGCATGCGAAGACCGGCATGCGGCTGGCCGTCGTACCCTTCGCCCCCGACCCGCGGATGAACGAGTCCTTCTTCTCCACCTGACCCGCCCCCACCGGCCCAGCTTTCCCAGGTGCCCCCGGATTCCCACGTGCCCCCGGATTCCCACGTTAACGTGGGAATCCCCCACCTGGCACGGGGTGTACGCCGTGCCAAGTGCTGGTTTGCCGCGCCAAGTGACTGACCTCGAGGACCCAGAGCACGCAGCGCGGCCCCCCTCGGCGACGTCCCGTGATGCGAGACACGGCGCGTCGCGGGAAGAGGGAGCGCGGACACTCGGTTGGTCACCAAGACCGACAGTCTTGAATCCACACATCTCTCGGGGAACCCGCATGCCTTCTGTGACCCTCCAGCCTGACGCCAGCCCGGACCGTCGGGTCGCACCGCCTCCGCCGGTCGCCGCTCCGGCTCAGCGCGGGGTCGTCGCGGCCGGCCTCGTCGCCGCTGTCGTGCTGGCCACGCTCACCTACCGAACCCAGGGCGGTGACAAGGCGCTGTTGCTGGTGCTCGGGCTCGGCCTCGGCCTGGCGCTGTTCCACTCCAGGTTCGGGTTCACCTCCGCCTGGCGCCAGCTCGTCGCCGTCGGCCAGGGCAAGGCGCTGCGCGCGCACTCGCTACTGCTCGCGGCGACGGCGATCCTGTTCGCTCCGTTCCTCGCGGCGGGGGTCGCGCCCTCCGGGATCGCGGTCGAGGGCAACCTGGCCCCGATCGGGGTGAGCCTCCTGGTCGGAGCGACGGTGTTCGGCATCGGCATGCAGATCGGAGGTGCGTGCGCGTCCGGGACGCTGTACATCGTCGGCAGCGGGCACACCGCGATCTTCCTGACGCTGGGCGGCTTCGTGGCCGGCTCCACGATCGGTGCGGCGCACTTCGCCTGGTGGCAGGCCACTCCCGCGACCGACCCGGTCAGCCTGGCGACGGTGTTCGGCAGCCACACCGCGGGCCTGGCCGTGACGCTGCTCGCGCTGGCTGCGATCGCCGGCCTGACCTACGTGGTGGCGCGGATCAAGAACCCGCCGCCGGTCGCCCCGGTCGCCACGGCGACGGGCCTGCGCCGGGTCGTCCGCGGCGCCTGGCCGCTGTGGGTCGGTGCCCTGGCGCTCGCCGTACTCAACCTCGGCGTGCTCCTCACCAAGGGCTCCCCGTGGGGCGTCACCAGCGCCTTCGCGCTGTGGGGCTCGAAGATCGCGGGCGGGCTCGGGCTTGCCGACCCGGCCTCGTGGGACTACTTCGCCGGCGACAAGGCGGCCGCCCTGGAGCAGTCCCTGCTCGGGGACTCCACGAGCCTGACCAACTTCGGGATCATCATCGGCGCACTGATCGCCTCTGGCCTGGCCGGTGGCTTCAGCCTGCACCGCCGCGTGCCTGCTCGGATGGCGCTCGGTGCGATCGTCGGTGGCGTGCTCATGGGGTACGGCGCCCGCCTGGCCTACGGCTGCAACATCGGCGCCTATCTCGGTGGGATCTCGTCGCTCAGCCTGCACGGCTGGGTCTGGGGCGTCATGGCGATCCTGGGCACGTGGATCGGGCTTCGGGCCCGCCCGCTGTTCGGCCTGAGCCGGCCCAAGCCGACCGACGGCGTCTGCTGATCCGCGGGCCGCGGGCCGGGGGCGGGGGCCGGCGGTTTCCCACGTTAACGTGGGAATCCGGCACCTGGCACGTGCCGCAACCCGTGCCAAGTGCCAGTTCGTCGCGCCAAGTGACGCCGCCGCGAGGCGACCGGGCGAGCGGCTCAGAGTTCGATCGCGCGGTTCACCCAGGTGGACGTGACCCGCATGCCGACCTTCTCGTACAGCCCGAGCGCCCCGGTCCGCGAGTCGGTCGACAGCTCGAAGCACGTGGCGCCGTGCCGTCGCGCCTCGGCGAAGGCGTCGACGAGCAGCGCCTGCGCCAGGCCACGCCCGCGCTGGTCCGCGCGAGTGGCCAGCCGGGAGATGTAGGCCTGCTCGCCGTTCAGCTGCAGCACCCCCATCGCGACGAGCGCCCCGTCCGCGTCCGTGACCACCCGAAGCTGCCAGGGCTCGAAGCCGGGGCGCCGCACGACCTGGGACTGCCAGATCTCGAACGTGTCGCGCTCTCGCTTCGACCACTCCAAGAAGGCGTCCTCGTTGAGGTTGAAGGCTGCCTCCCAGTCGGCCTCGGTCGCGGCCCGCACGGTGTACGACGCGGGAAGTGGACGTTCTGGGACCGCCGTCCCCTCGGGCAGCTGCAGCACCCAGCTGGTCCACCGCACGTGGTAGCCGAGCGCCTCCAGCAGACGGTCACCTGGTGAGCCTTGGGGGACCGGCATCCCGATCACCGTCGCCCCCTTCTCGCGAGCCTTGCCCTGCATCCACCCCGCCAACCAGGTGCCGATGCCCCGGCCGAGGTAGTCGGGGTGGACCGCGGCATCACCCCGGTCGCCGTACGACACCTCGGCGTAGCCGACCAGCCGGTCACCGTCGTACACGCCGACCGCGCCGTCGGACACGTCGTAGCCCGGTCGCTGCCAGTCGGCGACGATGTCGGCCTCCTCGATGACCACCTCGCCGACGTCGGCGAGCTCCTGCGCGGCGATGACGGCGGTGACGGCGGCCGCGTCCGCGGGCACGAGCGGGCGGGTGGTGAGCCCGGCGGGGAGGTCGAGTGCGATGGTCATGGCGCACATTGCAGCAGGAACGCACCGGGGAGCGCCGCTGGTTTTCTCGCCGGCCGAACCAGGAGGCGCACCGGAACCCCATTCAGGTGACGGGACGTCAAGACTTCCCGCCATCGGCCAGGGCGCGCGCTTAGCCTCGTGTGATCGGACGCCGGCGCTCGGGGCTGCCGCGACAGTCTTGGGTCACGGGGGAAGGACTGTGGCCCCGACCCTGGAGGTGCTCGATGGGCCCGCAGTTCCGCCGTTCCCTGCACTACGCCGTCAGCGGCGTGGTCGCTGCCGCCGTCGTCACGATCCCGGGGATGGCCCCGGCGAGCGCCGTCGACGGCCACACGCTCACCCTGGCCGGCCCCGGCACGGCCGTGGTCGGCAAGGTGACCACGATCAAGGCGTCCGGCATCGTGCCCGACGACGTCTTCCTCAACCGCTACCTCAACGTCTACGCGATCCCGACCAGCGTCGTCTCGGCCTGTCCGGCCACGTTCCAGAACGCCATCCAGCTCGCCGACGCCAGCTCGTCCGCGGGCGGCGACAGCGTTGCGATCTTCGTCCCGGTGGAGGGCAGCTTCGAGGTCCCGGTGGCCTACACGCCCCGCGCGACCGGGCCCTTCCTGCTGTGCGGCTACGTCCACGAGGGCGTCGAGACGATGGCGGCTGACTCTCACCAGGTCAAGGTGAGCAAGGCCGGGGCCGCCGGCAAGCCGGTGAACGTGACCTCACCCAAGGTCAAGCGCCAGGGCGGCACGCTCGTCTGTGTCCGCGGTTCGTGGTCCGGCCGGCCCACCCGCTACGCCTACCACTGGCGGGTCAACGGCAAGAAGAAGCCCGGTGCCACGGCCCGCAAGCTCGCGGTGACCGCGAAGCTCAAGGGCAAGCAGGTCCAGTGCAGCGTCACCGCGGTCAACGCGGCCGGCGCGACGCGAGCGCTGAGCCGGCGCTTCCTGGTCAGGTGATCGGCGGGTAACGGTCAGGGTGTGACCAGGGGCGGGTTCCGGCCTCTCCCCGATGCCGGCCGGCGCGCCCGGAACCTACCTTCCCCGCATGCCCCGAATCGTCCGTCGCGTCGCCCTGCTCCTGCCCGCGAGCTTCGCCCGCAACGTCGGGCCGAGGTAGGGCTGGTTGATCCCCCATGTCTCAGCATGAGCGCGCCGAGATCGTGGTGGCGATGGAGCCCGGCGAGCGGGTGGTCCTGCGGTCCTACCCCTCCGACATCGCCGGCGACCCGCTCCAGCAGCGCTGGTCGGGCGGCGACGACAGCCTCGACGTGCTCGAGCTCCGCGCCGCCGACGACCTGGCCGACTCGCCGCCGCTGCCGGAGCGGCTCGTCGACCTCCCCGACGTCCAGGCGGCGGCCGCGGACGCCGAGGTGAGCCGCGCCTTCCGGCTGACCACGCCCACGATCAACGGCCGCACGATGGACATGGATCGGATCGACGCGGAGGTGGAGGTCGGTACGACGGAGCTCTGGCGGGTGCGCAACGAGGACGGGACCCCGCACAACTTCCACGTCCACGACGTGCAGTTCCGGGTCGTGTCGGTCGACGGCGGCGAGCCGGAGCCCGCGCTGCGGGGCCGCAAGGACACCGTGCTGGTCCCGGCGAACACCGAGGTGGTGCTGGTGTTGACGTTCGAGGACCACACCGACCCGGACGCGCCGTACATGTTCCACTGCCACCTGCTGCGCCACGAGGACCAGGGGATGATGGGCCAGTTCGTGGTCGTGGGACCCGGTGAGGAAGCCGGCGATCCGGGCCGCCAGCTTCACGACCACTGAGCGGCGCTCTGCGCAGCAGCGCCCTGGGGGCGGTCGGGGTTAGGCTCGCGAGCATGAGCCGGATCTTCACCACCAGCTTCGCGTCGGTGTACCCCCTCTACGTGGCCAAGGTCGAGAAGAAGGGGCGCACGAAGGCTGAGCTGGACCAGGTGATCGAGTGGCTCACCGGCTTCGACGAGTCCGCCCTGGCGGCGCACCTCGACGCGGACACGACCTTCGAGGACTTCTTCGCCGACGCACGCCTCAACCCGAACGTCTCGCTGATCACCGGTGTGGTCTGCGGGGTGCGCGTCGAGGAGATCGACGACCCGTTGATGCAGAAGATCCGCTACCTCGACAAGCTCGTCGACGAGCTCGCCAAGGGCAAGCCGATGGAGAAGGTCCTGCGGGCCTGAGGGGCCGGCGCCGTACCGCCGGTTCGGACACGACGTACGACTCCAGCGCCATCTCTACCCGCCGGACCGCGTCGCGGCCACGGCCGAGGCGGCCGGCCTGCGTGAGGTGTGCTGCTTGGTCAGACGCGCGCAGGGCCAGGAGAACGACGACCAGGCGGTCCTGCTCACCGAGGCGGAGTAGACCGGCAACACCGGACAATCGGACACAAAATGTTTTGGCCTGAAGGCTGCGGTCCATCTACGTTCGGCGGATGGCTTTGGAATGGGAGCAGGTGATCGTTCACTCCGAGGACCCGGCGACGCTCGGGCAGTGGTGGGCCGAGGCTCTCGGCTGGGTCGTGGTCTACACCTCCGCCGACGAGTTCGAGATCCGCCCGGAGCCGGACCGCATGCCCGGGTTGGACTTCGTCCGGCTCGATGAGCCCAAGAAGGCCAAGAGCCGGCTGCATCTCGACTTCCGGCCCGACGACCAGGAGGCCGAGGTGGCTCGCCTCCTCGCGCACGGTGCGAGGCGGGTCGACGTGGGCCAGGGTGCAGATCCGTCGTGGGTTGTCCTGTCGGACCCTGAAGGCAACGAGTTCTGCGTCCTGGGCCCGCGCCAGGACTGACCCGCCGCGCGGGGTCAGTCGCCCGTGCCGGGCGACCAGCCGAAGCCGCGATCGTGCTCGCCGCCCGTGATTCGGAAGACTTCGACGGTCTGAGGGTCGTCGGTGGCCAGGGCGATCCGTTTCGTCGTGAGGTACGCCGAGTCGGCACCCGCCCATCGACCGAGCAGGGTGCTCGACTCGACCTCGACCTCGACCTCGTCCGGAACCCCCTCGAGGGCGTTCCTCAGCTCCCCCACCGTGATGCCGCTTCGACCGCCCCACCACAGCGACGGGTCCGGGGCGAGGAACCCGGTGAAGTGCTTCCCGCAGCGACGACAGGCCTTGTTGTCGCCCGGGTCGCCGGGCCGCTGTTCGGACGGCGGCCGCTGTCCGTAGGAGTGGATGCCGAGGCGACAGAGCAGGTTCATCACTGACCTCGTGAGCTGCGCAGTTACACCCAGCATGCGGCGCGGTCACCCGTCAGGGCAGGGTCGCAAGTCCCCTCGGGTGGCACTGGTCGGGACGTCCGCCTCTGTGCAGGACCGGGCGACCGTCGCACGTTGGGACTGAGCCCCGACGCGACCGGCGGATCGACCCGGAAGCGAGGTACAGAACTCATGAACACGCGACTGCTTGTGCGTGCCTTCGCAGTCACCGCGCTGGCTGCAGCTCTTGCCGCACCGGCGGCGGCTCTGGACATCAACGGAACCGCCGAGGACGACAGGCTCGTCGGCACCTCCGGTGCCGACACCATCCGCGCGTACCAGGGCGACGACATCGTCCACGCCAGGGCAGGTGACGACACCCTCTACGGCCACCGCGGTGCGGACAAGCTCTACGCCGGGCTGGGCGCCGACGTGGTGAAGGGTGGACGGCTGGGCGACCTGATCGTCGGAGGCGACGACGCCAAGCGCGACGTCCTCCACGGGCAGCGCGGGTCGGACCGGATCTTCGCCCGGACCCAGGACCAGGTGTACGCCGGCGTCGGCAACGACCTGATCGTGATCCACCGCCCGAAGACGGGGATCACGACGGTGGACTGTGGGCTCGGCGTCGACACGGTGATCATCCGTGCCGCGGACGAGAGCTTCGGCTGGATCCCGCCGTGGTCGAACGGCTGCGAGAACTACACGAGCAGGCCCTGATCGTCAGGTTTTGTCCGGGGTCGCACCGGCGACCCCTCGGGGGTCGGAGCACGCCGGCTGAGGGATACGCAGAAAAGCAGGTAGTGGACTCCGTAGGAACGCGGAGGCAAGGCGGCGACGTCAGGAGCACGATCGAAGTCGTCCGATGCAGCCAGTGTTCCTGGGAGGGAAGACACGATGCCGATGCCACCGCAGCCGCCCATGTTGAACGTCTCCATGACGCCCGAGACCCCGTGCCTGTTCGTGGAGATCAGTGGGGAGCTCGACCTGTGCAGCGTCGTCGAGATGCCGACTGAGGACTACTCGTCGCGGCCGGATCTGACGATGGTGCTCGTGGATCTCGGTGGTCTCACGTTCTGTGACTTCACCGGGCTCAGGGCACTCCTGAGGTTCCGCCGCACGCACGAGGAGCAGGGTCGCTCGGTGGCGGTCGTGCGGGCCACCCCGTTCGTCTGGCGGCTGCTGCGCCTGTGCGGCCTCACCGAGTCGATGGCGAAGAGCGAGCCGGTCGCGACCTGAGGGACCTCGAGGCGCCGCGCCTGCCGGTCATGCGCGGCGCGCCTCGCGCTCCACCATCCAGGCCACCACCTGGGTGCGCGACCCGAGGCCGAGCTTGCGCAGGATGCTCTCCACGTGGCTCTCCACGGTGCGCTGGGAGATCCGCAGCTGCTCGGCGATCTCGCGGTTGGTCAGGCCGGATGCGAGGAGCTGCGCTACCTCCTGCTCCCGTCGGGTGAGCGCGACCGGCTCCTCCGGAGCCTCCTCGGCCACGCCCTGCTCGAGGGCGAGCGCGAGGACCTGTTCCTCGGGCAGTGTCGCGCCCCGGCGGAACGCCGTACCGAAGGCGGCGGTGCGGCGGTCGAGCCCGACCTGGCCCTCGATCCGGCGACGGGTCCCGGACAGGTACGGCACGGTTTCCGGGTCCACCCGCAGGTGCCGCCACAGCGCATCGGCGGCGCCGAGCAGGGTCGCCGCTCGGTCGGTACGTCGCTCGGCAGACGCGGTCCACCCCAGCACCTCGAGCACGAGCGCGGTCGCCGAGCTGTCACCGAGGGCGGTCTTCATCTCGAGCGCCTGACGTTCCAGGTCGGTGGCACGCTCGAGGTGGCCGCGCAGCAGAGCCAGCACCCCGAGGCCCGCGAGGGCGTAGGAGCGGACGTGGATCTCCCCGGCCGGGCCGGTGAGGTCGACGCAGGTCTGCAACGTGCCCTCCGCGCCGTCGAGGTCGCCCACGAAGCCGCGACACAGGCCGAGCACGAACAGCGTCAGGGTCTCCGCCGACCGATCCCCGGCGGCGCGCGCGATCGCTGCCGCTTCCTCCAGCAGCCTCACTGCCTGCTCTGGGCTGCCGTCCCAGGTGACCTCGACTGCGCGTGCCAGCAGCACGTGCGCGCGGACCGCTGCGTCCGGCGGGAGGTCCGCGACCAGCGCTGTCGCCTCGTCCAGCAGTGCCCGCCCGGCGGCCGGCTCGCCCTGCAGGACCGCGGTCCAGGCGGCCATCGCGAGCGCCCGCGCGCGCCTGGAGCCGTCCGATCCACCGGCTGCGAGGCCCCGGGCGAGCCAGTGCCGCGCCTCGCCCAGCCGTCCCGAGGCGGCCCAGTAGGGCTCGAGTGCGACCACCATCTCCAGAGCGCGGCCCGCGTGCCGCCCGTCGCGCAGGCCGTGGCTGAGCGCCTCGCGCAGGTTGCCGTGCTCGTCTCGCAACGTGCGGTGCCACTTCGCCTGGTCGGCCCCGAAGGACTGCTCCGCCGCCGCACGGACCAGGTCGCCGTACCAGGCCAGGTGTCGGTTCCGGGTCGCTTCGCGCTGCTGCGCGGTCAGGTGCTCCGCGGCGTACTCGCGCAGCGACTCCAGCATGCGGAACCGCACCCGGGAGGCGCAGTCGCCGCTCCGCAGGAGCACGGACTTCTCGACCAGGCTGTCGACGAGGTCCAGCACGTCGGCCGCCTCGATGCCGTCGCCGGAGCACACCGCCTCCGCGGCCTCCAGCGTGAACCCGCCGGTGAACACCGAGAGCCGGTTCCACAGCAGTCGTTCGTCGGGTGTGCAGAGCGCCTCGCTCGCCTCCAGCGATGCGCGCAGCGACCGGTGCCGATCGGGCGCGTCGGGCGCCCCCTTCGCGAGCAGCCGCTGACGGTCGCCGAGCCGCGCGAGGATGCCCTCGGGTGAGAGCACGAGGATCCGCGCCGCCGCCAGCTCCACGGCAAGCGGCACGCCGTCGAGCGCCTCGCAGATCGCCGACACCGCTGCTGCATCGTCCTGGCTGAGGTGGAGTGAGGGGAGTACGGCGGCCGCCCGCGCGACGAACAGCTCCTGTGCCTCCTCGGCAGCCAGCGGCCCGACCGGGACCACCACCTCACCGGTCACGCCGAGCGGGCGCTGCGACGTGGCGAGGACGCGGAGCCGGGGTGCCGAGGCGAGCAGCACGGTCACCAGGTCCGCTGCGCGGCCGTGCATGACCTCGCAGCTGTCGAGCACCAGCACCCCCGCGCGGTCGGCGACGGCGGCGGCGAGCTCGCCGGGCCCGGCGGCCCCGTAGGGGAGGTGCACGCCGAGGGCCTCGGCGACCGAGTAGCCGAGCAGGTCGGGGTCGACGAGGTCGGCGAGTTCGACGGTCCAGGTCTCCTCTCGGCGGGCCCGTGCCCGGTCGGCTACCGCGGCCCGGGCGAGGGTGGTCTTGCCGATCCCGCTCGGCCCGGTCAGGGTGACCAGCCGCGTGGTGCCCAGCGTCTTCCGAAGGTCCGCGAGCTCCCGGCGCCGTCCGACCACCGACCCGCCCGCACGGGCAGGTGCGGCGACCGGAGGCTGCTGGGTGGCCGTCAACGACACGGCGTCCTCAGTAGCCGTAGGGCGCCGCCGTCCCGAAGTCGTACGGCAGCGGTGGCGCGTCGTCGTGGTGCTCGGCGCAGTAGCGGTCGCGAGCGGCCGACGACGTCAACGGCGGCAGGTAGGACTGGGTCGACAGCAGGGTGCGCGCCGCCGTTGCGGCCTGCTCCTCGATCGACGCGGCGACGGCGGCCCGTGCGGCCGGACTCGTCGCCGAGACCAGCGCCTCGGCGTTTCGCCAGGCGCCCTCCCGCGCCGCGGAGATGAACTGGAACAGGGTGAGGTTGCTCAGCCCCAGCGGGTCGTCGGCGTCGTCCATCCCCGGGTCGAACCGTGCGGCGACCTCGGCGAGCAGCGGCCTGGTGGCGGTGTAGAGCCACTGCTCGACCTTGTCGTAGTCGGGCTTGCGCGAGGACCCGTCCGGTGCGACGAGTCCGACCCCGGCGAGCACGAACGGCAGGTCGCGGTTGATGTGGGCGTTCATGCCGAGCAGCAGGCTCGTCGTACCCGGCACGCGCTTGTCGCGCGAGGCGTCGAACGCGATCCGCCACGACTCGGGCACCGCCGCCAGGTCACCGGAGCGGTAGGCGTAGTAGGCGTCGGTGTAGTACTTCGCGAAGACCGCGTCCTGGTGGTTGGCGAACGGCACGTCCTCGTAGTAGCCCGGGATGTCGCGGCTCCAGCCGTAGGTCTGGGTCATCCGCAGGTACGAGCGCGCGAACACCGCGTCGTGCGAGCACGACCTGGCGGTGCTGTCCGCGATCCGTGCCAGCTCCCGCAGCGTCGCCTTCAGGCACTTGTCCCGCCCGGCAACGCAGTCGTTCTCCGACGTCGGCACGTACTCGTCGGTCCACCCGGTCAGGTAGGAGGACCACGCCACGTTGGTCACCGTGGACGCGGACGCGGTCGACCCGCCGGGGGCGAGCGCGATGGACAGCGCGGCGGCCAGCACCCCCGTCAGGACTCCGACCGTCCAGCGGGCGCGTCGCAGCAAGGACTTCGCGGACAACATGGCTCCCTCCCCAGGCAGCAGATGCGCAACCTTCTATCTACCCGAGACAGGCGCCGGAGGCTCCATGGTCTAGCCCGTTCGGTCTAGTCCGTCGGGGTCGTCTCCGGCGTCGTTGCCTGCTGCTGCGCGGCCATCCACGCGGCCACCTGGGTGCGCGAGGTGAGGCTGAGCTTGCCGAGGATCCGGGCCACGTGCCCCTCCGCGGTCCGCCGCGCCATCACCAGCCGCTCGGCGATCTCGCGGTCGGTCAGGCCTTCGGCGACAAGCGCTGCGATCTCGAGCTCCCGCCGGGTGAGGCGTACGCCGTCGCCCGTCGAGTCTCCCGGCGCGGCGGGGGTACGTCGACCGAGGGCGAGCGTGACTGCCTCGTCGAAGCCGAGCGCCATGCCCTCCTTGAGGACCCGGTCGAAGACGCGGTCGCCCAGGGCCGTGCGGGTGCTCGCCAGGCAACGGTCGTGGTCTTCGTCCAGGTGGCCGAAGAGCCCGGCGCCGATCGAGCGCATCGCCGTCTGCACCGCACCGAGGAGCCGGGCGGCCTGCTCGGCGTTGCCGGCGTCGGCCTCGGCCCAGGCGATCACCTCGATCGACATCGCCATGCCCATCCGGTCGCCGAACGGCTCCTTCAGGCGCAGCACGTCGCGGGCATAGGTGCGTGCCCGCGACCCGCGGCCCAGCCGCCACTGCACCAGCGCCTCCACCCAGCGCGCCAGCGCCGCGCACCAGCGCTCCGACGCCGCCTCGCTGAGCCCGATGCACTCCTCGGCGTAGGCCATCCCCCGGTCGGAGTCGCCGAGGGTGGCGTGCACGGTGGCGAGCTGGACCAGCGCGAGCGGTACGCCGAACGGGTCGGTGCCCTTGCGGTGCAGCGCGAGCGCCTCCTCGAGCAGCGGCAGGGCCGCGGCAGGCTCGCCCCAGAACACCGAGGCCAGGGCCAGCCCGTGCAGCGCGTGCGCGCGCCAGGTGTCGTCCCCGGCGGCCGTCGCCCGCAAGAGCGCCTCGTCCAACAGCGGCCGGCCGACGTCGAGCTCACCCTGCAGGACCGCCAGCCGGCCGGCCACCTCCAGGCCGGCCGCGCGGACCAGGTCGCGTTCCGACCTCTCCGGCTCGGTCGGCTGGTGGGCCAGCAGCCGCTCCACCCAGGCCCTGCCCTCGCTGAACCGCCCGGTCATCACCCAGTGGTGCTGGAGGGTCGTGGCCATCGCGAGGCCTTCGACGGCGGTGTCCGGGTCGTGGGTCGCGGCCTCCAGTGCGGCGCGCAGGTTGTCGTGGTCGGCGCGCAGGCGGGTGAACCAGTCGACCTGGTCGGGGCCGAAGAGCTCGGCCGCGGCAGTCGTGGCCTGCGCGGCGTACCACCGGCGGTGGCGATCGACGTACGGTCGCGGGTCTCCGGCCTCGGCGAGCCGCGCGGCGCCGTACTCCCGCAGCGACTCGAGCATGTGGAATCTTGCCGCGCCGGCGACCTCGACCGGCTCGCGGACGACCACCGACTTGGCCACGAGCCCGTCGACGACGTCGGAGAGCACGGCTGCGGGGAGGGCGTCGTCGCAGGCGACCGCCTCCAGTGCGGCGAGGTCGAAGCCGCCGCTGAACACCGACGCGCGTGCCCACGCCAGCTGCTCCCGCGAGTCGAGCAGGTCGTGGCTCCAGTCGAGCAGGGCTTGAAGGGTCTGCTGCCGGGGCAGCGCCGACGTGCTTCCGCGCGTGAGCAGGGCGAACCGGTCGCTGAGGCGTTCGAGGATCTGCTCGACGGCGAGGGAACGCACGCGTACGGCGGCCAGCTCGATCGCCAGCGGCATCCCGTCGAGCCGGCGGACCAGCTCGGCCAGCGCTCGCTGGTTGGCGTCGGTGACCTGGAACGACGACCAGCTCGCGGTGGCCCGGTCGACGAAGAGGCGGACCGCGTCGTAGTGCATCACCGCCTCCGGAGACCCCGCAGCCGGCTCAGGGCGAGGCGTCGGCAGGGGCGGGACGGTGAGCACCAGCTCGCCGGGCAGGCCCAGCGCGTGCCGGCTGGTGACGAGGACCCGCACGCCGGGGCAGCGCGCCAGCAGCTCGGCGACCAGCTCGGTGGCCGCTTGCTGCACGTGCTCGCAGTTGTCGAGCACCAGCAGCAGCTCGCGCTCGCGCAGGTGTGCGACGAGACGCTCGGTGGCCGTGCCGCGCTCGGTGGACCGGATGCCGAGCGCGCCGACCACGGTCTCGGGCACCAGCTCGGGCACCTGGACCGGGGCGAGCTCGGCGACCCAGGCGCCGTCCGGGAGCCGCCGCTCCTGGTCCGCCGCCGACCGCAGTGCCAGCCGGGTCTTGCCGATCCCGCCGGGGCCCAACAGCGTGACCAGGCGGTGGCCGGCGAGCCCCTCGCGCACCGAGGTGAGCTCATGCCGACGCCCCACGAAGCTGGACAGTTCCGCGGGTAGGTTGCCCCGTTGCTCGGTGGTCGCCTGCATCGCACCGCCAGCGTAGCCATGCGCGAGCTGCGTGCAGCCCACGTCATTCCTCCAGCAGCCGTCTCAGCTTCAGGGGCGCACAGAACCGGTAGCTCTCGGTCACCAGCTCGGCGACCTCGTCCCAGTCGGTGTCCTCGTCGATCACCATGCCGACGACGGTGGGCGACCACGGTGGTTGGTAGAACGGCGGCCCGGCCCGGGTGAGGGTCAGCAGCTCGTCACCCGATGACCGGAAGGTCAGCACCGTGGTGGGTTCGGCCGACCCGGTCATCTCGCGGTACGCCGAGGTGTAACCCTCCTGGGAGACCAGGACGTGGGCGAAGGTCTTGTGCCGGACCCGCCACCTCACCCCGGTCCAGGCGTCCTCCTCGTATGCGTCGGGCAGTGCCAGGGCGATGGAGGCGAGCCGGGCGACCACGTCGCCGGAGGGCTCGATGCGCGGCGGCCGGGACATGGTCCCGAGTCTGTCAGCGACAGCCGACTCACGAGGAGACGTTCGTCAGTGGTCCTCGCCCCAGTTGGCGACCAGCACGGCCACCGGCGGGAGGATCGCAGCGATCACGGACATGACGACGGCCGCGGTCGTCGACCACAGCCGGACCACGTTCCAAGCGAGCACGATCAGCGCCAGGCAGGTGCCCATCAAGGCGAAGTACCAGCGTCGGCGGCGGCGCAGGCGTGCGCTCTGCGATTCGGCGGCGTTGCTGAGTGAAAAGCGCGTGGGCTCTCGTCTCATCACTCCTACTGTCCCACGCTGGCTGGACATCACGTATCGCTAGCCTGTGCCGGTGACTGACGAAGACCGGATCGCCGACCTGCTCGCCGACTTCCCTGTGACGGTGGAGATCCCCGTCGCCTGGGGCGACATGGATGCCATGGGCCACGTGAACAACGCCGTCTACTTCCGCTACTTCGAGACCGCTCGGATCAAGTGTTTCGCCGAGCTCGGCCTGGGCTCGATCGAGCAGTCGAACGGCGTCGGACCGATCCTGCACTCGGCAAGCTGCCGGTTCCGGATCCCGCTCACTCACCCCGACACGGTGACCGTCGGCGCGCAGATCGGGGAGGTGGGCGACGACCGGTTCGTCATGCGGTACCGGGCCGTGAGCCACCGACACGGAGCGGTCGCCGCAGACGGCGAATCGCTGATCGTCACCTTCGACTACGCCACCGGCAGCAAGGCTCGGGTGTCCGATGAGCTGGCGGCGCGTCTCGCGGACTTGCGTTGAGCCTGACCACGGCTCGGAGCGTCGGCTGACAGAGTGTCCTCGTGATCACGACGTTCCTCGTTGAGCACCCCTGGGTCACGACGGCCGGCCTGATCCTGATGGTCGCGCTGGGTCCCGGGGTCGGCTACTGGCTGACGACACGTCCACGGCTGGCACGGGCGGCAGCATTGGCGAGTCTGGTGCCGGTTGCGGCCCTGACCCTGGTTCCGACCAGCCGTGACCTCGAGGTGGGCTGCGCGGTGGAGTGGGCGGTGCCCGGCCTGGGAGCAGTGGAGCTGATGGCCAACGTCGTGCTGTTCATCCCGCCGGCCCTCCTGTGGGGGGTTGCCTGGAGGCGCCCGGTCATCGTGCTCATCGGCGCTGGCGGTGCGTCCGCGATGATCGAGCTCGCCCAGGCCTTTCTGACGATGCTCGGTCGTTCCTGCTCGACCAACGACTGGCTCTCGAACACGCTCGGAGCGATGGTGGGGGCCGTCATCGCGCTGGCGGCGCTCCGGCTCCGCGCACGCGTCTCCGATGCCGAACCCTCGGACAGCGTGATGGCGACGGATCAGCGGAGCTGACGCTCGATCCGATGACAGAGGGCGTGGCCCGGGCGACCTCAGCCCCGCCGCGGCTCAGCGACCGCAGCGGTCCACTCGCTCCCAGGGCCAGTCGGTGCCGAGCCAGCGTGCGACGGCGTCTGCGAGTGGCGCGTCGAGGTCCGCCCTGTCGGCCCGGACCCAGGACTGCACGGTGACGTCCCAGTCCGAGGAGGTCGAGGGGTAGAGGTACACGCAGCCGATGACGTCGTTGTTGGTCGGCTCGAGGACGGTGAACGTGAATCCGACGCGACGTGCGAAGTCGTCGGCGTGACGGCGGAGGTCGGCGAGGTTCTCCTCGAGCGTCATGCCGCTGCGTGGTGGCCAGCTGCCGTCGGGATAGCCGGGGGTGGAGCGAATGTGGTCGATGCTCGACATCCAGGCGGCATGGTCGGCCTGGTTGTGCTGCGGCCCCAGCGGTTCGAGGTGGAACCGGTCGGTGGTGAGTGAGGTGGGTGGATCGAAGCCGACCGGCACGAAATCGTCCGTAGTCATGATCGGGACCGTAGTCGAGATCGTGGCCTACCCATTGCTGGCGGGCCGGAAGGGCTTCACGCGCAGGCCCTGGGCGGAGTCGGCGACGAGTGCGGCGATCCGGCGCTCGCGGGTGGCCTCCTGTTTCGCCGACATGACCCAGGACTTGGCCAGCTTGCGGTACGACGGGGCCTGCGACTCGAAGAACGCCAGCGCCTCGGGAACGGCGGCCAGCTGGGCGGCGTACTCCTCGCTCAGCTCCACCTCGCCGTTCTCGTAGGTGTAGATCCCCGACCGCTCGTCCAGCCGAGCCTCGAACGCGGCCAGGCCGGCCGGCGTCATCAGCCCCTGCTCGCGCAGCTCGGCGACCTTGGCGATGTTGATGCTGCTCCAGTTGCTGCGCGGCTTGCGCGGGGTGAACCGCTGGCGACTCCGGTCGGCGTCCACGCTCTTGCGCACGCTGTCGATCCAACCGAAGCACAGCGCCTGGTCGACCGCCTCGGACCAGGTCAGGTTGACGCGGCCGGTGTGCTTCTTCCAGTAACCGACCCAGACCTCGGTCGCGGTCTGGTGGTGCTCCTCCAGCCACGAGCGCCAGTGGAGCGGGCTCTCGAAGTAGATCGCGGCGTCATGGGAGTCCATGGCAGGAAGATGCCCCGGACGCGGGTCCGGGTCAACCCGCCGTCCGAGGTGCCGGCACGCGGTGACGGTCCGGTCGCCGCCCGGTCAGACCGGGTCGGTCACGTCGCCGACCTGCGCCCCCAGGTGGGCGATGACGTCGTCGGCGGCCACCGTCGCGGCCACGCCGTGGGCTCCCGCGCCGATCGAGATGATCTCCCCCACGATCTGCTCGTCGGCGATGACCGGGAGCGGGGTGAGGGAGCCGAAGGGCGTGATCGTGCCGCGCTCGTAGCCGGTCACCTCGCGTGCCTTCTCCGCGTCGGGCATCGAGATCCGGTTGACGCCCAGCAGAGCCCGCAGCTTGGGCCACGAGATCTCGCGGTCGCCGGGCACGAGGACGAACAGGTGGTCGCCCGGTCCGCGCCGTACGACCATCGTCTTCACGATCGCTCGCGGGGGTACGCCGCGCACCTCGGCCGCCTCGGCCAGCGACCTGACCCTGCCGTGCCGCGTGACCGTGTGGGCGATGCCGGACTCCGCCAGGGCTCGCAGGGCGGGCGTCTCGTCTCCGGTCGCGACCTCCATGCCGCGAGCCTACGGCAGCGGAAGTCCTACGCTTCGCGTTGTGACTCTCGACGATCGCGCCGCGCGGCCGATGCGCACGCCCTTGATGGGTTCGCGGTACGCCGGTTCGACCGTGGGGTCGGTGGCGCTGGTCTTCCTCGCCGCGTTCGAAGCGCTCGCGGTCGCCACGGTGATGCCGACGGTCACCGCCGACCTCGATGGCCGGGCCTGGTTCTCCACGGCGTTCTCGGCGACCCTCGCGGCCAGCGTGGTCGGCATGGTGGCGGCGGGGCTGTGGTCCGACCGCCGGGGAGCGGTCCGACCCCTGCTCACCTCGGTGGCGTTGTTCATCGTGGGACTGATGCTGGCCGGGCTGGCGCCGAACATGGCTCTGCTGGTGGCAGCACGCTTCGTGCAGGGCCTCGGCGCGGGCGGGCTGACAGTCGCGCTCTATGTCCTGGTCGGCCAGGTCTACGACCCGGTGGACCGGCCGCGGATCCTCGGTGCTTTCGCTGCCGCGTGGGTCGTTCCCGGAATCGTCGGGCCGTTCCTGGCCGGGGTCGTGGCCGACTCCGTCGGCTGGCGGTGGGTGTTCCTCGGCGTGGTCGGGGTCGCCCTCGCCGCGCTGATGCTGCTCGTGCCGACGCTGCGGAAGGTCACCGAGCCGGACCGGAGCGAACCGGCCGGGAGCGCGCGCGGCGTGCGCCGGCTGCTGCTGGCCGCCGCGGTCGCCCTTGCGGTCGTCGGGCTCAACCTTACCGGTGGGGCCCGGGGCGTCACGGCCGTGGTGGTCGCGCTCGTCGCGGCCGTCGCCGCACTGGTGGGTGTGCGGCCGCTGCTGCCGGCCGGCACCCTGCGCGGGCGGCCCGGGCTGCCGTCCGCGATCGGCCTGCGCGGCGTGATGGGCGGGACGTTCTTCGCCTCCGAGGCGTACCTGCCCTACCTGCTGCAGGAGCAGTACGGCGCCGCCACCTGGGTCAGCGGGCTGGTCCTCACCGCGGCGACGTTCGGCTGGGCCGGCGCCTCCCACCTGCAGGGTCGACTGGGTCAGGAGCGGCTCCCCGACGAGGCTGCGCTGCACACCGGTGCGGGTCTGCTGGTGCTCGGCGTGGGCTCGATCCTGGCCACCGCCGCGCTGGATCTGCCTGGTGCGTTGGTCGGACTCGGGTGGCTGGTCGCCGCGATGGGGATGGGGCTGATCTACCCACGGGTGACCTCCGTGGTGCTGGCCCGCACAGAGGCCCACGAGCGGGGCAGCGCCACCTCGGCGATCGCGATCAGCGACTCCGTGGGAGCCGCGCTCGCGGTGGCGGTCGCCGGCCTGGTGTTCACCACCGTCGGCACCGCTGCCGACCGCGGGCCGTTCGTCGCTGTCCTCACCCTGACCACGGCGTTCGGCGCACTGGCGGTGCCGCTCTCCCGCCGCGTGGGCGGCGGATAGAGTCGGGGTATGCCGCCGAGTCTTCGGCGGGTGGGTCACCGCGTGGTGGAGCTCTCGCGCGGCAGGCTCGGGGTCGCCGGGGCGCTGGTCCTGCTGGTGGTGGTGCGCCTGCCGTTCCTGATGGATCCGCCCAGCCCGGACGAGGGCGGCTTCCTCCTGGTCGCGGAGCAGTGGCACCTCGACGACGACGGTCTCTACGGCGCCTACTGGGTGGACCGGCCGCCGCTCCTGCTGCTCCTGTTCAAGGTCCCCGCCGCGCTCGGCGGAGTCACCGCGCTGCGCCTGCTCGGCACGGTGGCCGCGGTCGCCCTCGTGCTGCTCGCCGCTGCAGTCGGCCGCCAGGTCGCGGGTCGTGACGTCGCCGGCTGGTGCGCCCTGGTCGCCGCGGCGCTGAGCTCCTCCTACGCCACCGGCGGTCACCTCGTCGACGGTGAGCTGCTCGCCGTACCCCTGGTCCTCGCCGGCTGCCTCGCCAGCCTGCTGGCCCTCGACGCCGCGGGCATCCGTGACGGCCGGGCGTGGGCGTGGTCCGCGCTGGCGGGTACGACGGGCGCGGCGGCCGTGCTGATCAAGCAGAACCTCGTCGACGGGCTGGTGTTCGCCGGCGTTCTGCTGCTCGTCGCCGCACTCGCCGACCGGGGCCCGTCGAGGCGCCATGTCGCGAAGATGGCAGCCGGTGTCATGGCCGGCGCGCTGCTCGTGCTCGGCGCCGTCGCCGGGTGGGCCGTGGCAGCCGGGGCGGGGCTGGGCCGGCTGGCCTACGGGATGTACGGGTTCCGGCTCGACGCCGCGGAGGCGATCGCCGGCAGCGACCAGAGCCGGCCGATGGAACGGCTCGGGCTGCTGGTGCTCGCCGCGGTGCTCAGCGGGATGGTGCCGATCCTCGTGCTGGCGCTGCGTGACGTGACTCTGCCGCTGACGCGCGCGGACCCGGTGTCGTGGGCGTTCGTCGGGATGCTGGTCGTCGGTGTCGCGGGCGTCGCCGCGGGCGGCAGCTTCTGGCGGCACTACCTGATCGCGCTGGTCCCCGCGACGGTGATCGGTGTCGCGCTGATGGTCCGGCATCGTCCTGGCGTGCGGTGGCTCCCGTGGCTGGTGGGGCTCACGGTCCTCTCCGTGCTGGTCACGGCAGCCGGCGCGAACGTCGTACACGCCTTCCGGGAGGACCCGCAGGAGCGGGCGATGCGCGCGGCACTCTGGCTGCGCGAGCACGCGGCGCCGGGCGACACCGCCGTGGTCACCTACGGGCACGCGAACACGCTGCTGGAAGCAGGGATGGCGAGTCCGTACCCGTACCTGTGGAGCCTGCCGGTCCGGGTGCGCGATCCGGAGCTCGACCTGCTGGCGGACACGCTGGCCGGCCCGGATGCGCCGGACTGGGTCGTCGAGTGGGACGACGTCGACACCTGGGGGCTGGACGAGAACGGCCGGGTGCGTGCGGTGCTGGAGGGCGAGTACGAGGTCGTGGCGGAGCGGGACGGGATCGTGTTCCACCGGCGGCGGTGAGGGCCGGGGGTCTCGACAGGCTCGACCACCGAGCTCGACCACCGAGCTCGACCACCGGAGCTCGGCCACCGAGCTCGACCACCGGAGCACGACCACCGGAGCTCGACCACCGGTGGTGGGTAAAGCGTGCCATGGTGAGAGCTATGGGTGAGACGAGGGAGTTTCCGCACCTTCCGGACGGGTTCGTCTTCGGGACCAGCACCGCGGCGTACCAGATCGAGGGCGCCGTCGACGAGGGCGGCCGCGGCCGCAGCATCTGGGACACGTTCTGCGCCGAGCCGGGCCGGATCATCGACGGCAGCAGCGGCGCGGTGGCCTGCGACCACTACCACCGCTACGCCGAGGACGTCGCGCTGATGAAGGAGCTCGGCGTCGACGGCTACCGGTTCTCGATCAGCTGGCCGCGGGTCCAGCCGGACGGGTCCGGTACGCCGAGCTCGGCCGGTCTGGACTTCTACGACCGGCTGGTCGACGAGCTGCTCGCCAACGGGATCGAGCCGATGGCGACGATGTACCACTGGGACCTGCCGCAGGCCCTCGAGGACGACGGCGGCTGGCTCAACCGGGAGACCGCGCTGCGGTTCGCCGACTACGCCGACCTGCTCGCGGGCCGGTTCGCCGACCGCGTCGAGCACTGGATCCCGGTCAACGAGCCCAACGTGGTGACCCTGCTCGGCTACGGGCTCGGCATGCACGCGCCGGGCAAGCAGCTGATGTTCGACGCGCTCCCTGCCGCGCACCATCTGCTGCTCGGGCACGGCCTGGCGGTCCGCGCGCTGCGCGAGCACAACGCGCACAGCATCGGCACCGCCAACAACCACACCCCGGTGTGGCCGGCGACCGACAGCACCGAGGACCAGGACGCCGCCCAGCTCTACGCCACGCTGTGGAACCGGCTGTTCGCCGACCCGATCCTGCGCGGCAGCTATCCCGACGGCTTCGCCGACCTGATGCCCGGCCCGGTCGCCGACGACCTGCCGGTGATCGCCAGCCCGATCGACTTCTACGGCGTCAACTACTACAACCCGACCCGGATCGCCGGGCCGTCCACCCCGGCGCCGGAGGGCAGCCCGGTCAGCGGCGAGGGGCTGCCGTTCGTGATGGTGCCGGTCGAGGGCTACCCGCTGACCGACTTCGACTGGCCGGTGGTGCCGGACGGCCTGCGCGACCTGCTGGTGATGATGGAGCACGGGTACGACGGTCTGATGCCGCCGGTCTACATCACCGAGTCCGGATGCGCCTACAACGAGGAGCCCGACGCCACCGGACGGGTCGCCGACCAGCGCCGGATCGACTACCTCGACGGCCACCTCCGCGCGGTCGGGGAGGCGATCACCGCCGGCGTCGACGTCCGCGGCTACTTCACCTGGAGCCTGATCGACAACTTCGAGTGGGCCGAGGGCTACACCAAGCGGTTCGGTCTGGTGCACGTCGACTTCGAGACCCAGCAGCGCACGCCGAAGGACTCCTTCGCCTGGTTCAGGCAGATGATCGCCGAGAACCGGCGGTGACCGCTCTCCCTCCGACCGGGTCGGTCCCCGCGGCCCTCGGCGCGCTCGCCGAGCCGGAGGTCCCGGTCCGCAAGGGCTGGGTCGCGCGGGTCACGATCGCGTCGGTCGGGCTCTGGGCCGGCTTCTTCGGGCCGATCCAGGTGCTGCTGGCCCAGCAGGCCGCCGAGGTCGCCCCCGGTAGCAAGGAGTTCGTGTTCGGCCTGGTCACGGGGATCGGCGCAGCGGTGTCGGTGGTCTCCAACCCGTTGTTCGGGGCGATCTCGGACCGCACCACCTCCCGGTTCGGCCGGCGGGTGCCGTGGGTGGTCCTCGGCGGACTCACCGGCGCGCTGGCGCTGCTCGTGCTGGCCGCCGCCGAGTCGGTGGTGCTGATGGTGGTCGGCTGGTGCCTCGCGCAGGCGGGGCTCAACGCGATGCTCGCAGCGATCACCGCGACCATCCCCGACCAGGTGCCGGTCGAGCAGCGCGGGGTCGTCGGCGGCTGGGTCGCCGTCGCCCAGACCATCGGCGTGGTCGGCGGGGTCGGCATCGCGACGGTCACCGGCGGTGTGGCGGCCGGTTTCGTCGCGACGGCCGCGGTGGTCGTCGTACTCGCCGTGCCGTTCGTGCTGCGCAGCGGTGACGTCGCGCTGCACCGGGACCAGCGGCCGGCGTGGGACCTCGCTGCGTTCGCGCGCGGGTTCTGGGTCGACCCGCGCCGCCACCCCGACTTCGGCTGGGCCTGGATCACCCGGTTCCTGGTCAACCTCGGCAACTCGCTCGGCACGCTCTACCTGTTCTTCTACCTCCAGGACGCGGTCGGCTACGGCGACCCCGAGGCGGGTGTGTTCGTGCTGACCGGCATCTACGCCGCCACGCTGGTCGCCACCACCGTGGTCGGCGGGATCTGGTCGGACCGGATCGGGCGGCGCAAGGTCTTCGTCACCGCCTCCGGGCTGGTCGCGGCGCTGGCGTCGGTGATCCTCGCGGTCACCCAGACCTGGCCGGGTGCGCTGGTCGCGGCCGTGGTGCTCGGCGCCGGGTACGGGGTCTACACGGCAGTCGACTTCGCGCTGATCACCCAGGTGCTTCCCGCCGCCACAGCCCGGGCCAAGGACCTCGGCGTCATCAACATCGCCAACGCGCTGCCGCAGGTGTTCGCGCCGTTCCTCGCCACCCTGCTGGTCACGCTGGCCGGCGGGTACACCTCGCTGTACCTGTTCTCCGCCGCGGTCTGCCTGGCCGGCAGCGTGCTGGTCTACCGGATCCGCAGCGTCCGCTGAGCCGCGGGCAGGCGTGAGACCGGCGCTCTCGGGCACTCTGGGCGCAGCGGGTACGACGGCCCGCCCCGTCTTCGAGACCGATCCCGCGAGGTTGCAGATGTCCTTGACCGTGCTCGTCACCGGAGCCACCGGCTTCGTCGGCTCCCACCTCGCCCGCGCGCTCGTCGAGGACGGCCACGACGTGCGCGCGATGACCCGCCGCCCCGACGAGTACGAAGGGCAGGGCGAACCGGTCGGCGGCGACGTGTTCGAGCCCTCCACCCTCGGCAAGGCGCTGCGCGGCGTGGACGTCGCCTACTACCTGGTGCACTCCCTCGACGACAACGACTTCGAACGGCTCGACGCCGAGGCGGCCACGGCGTTCGGGCAGGCCGCGGCGAAGGCGGGCGTGCGCCAGATCGTCTACCTCGGCGGCCTCGGGGACGACGACTCCGACCTGTCCCCGCACCTGCGCTCGCGCCGCCAGGTCGAGCGCCTGCTCGGCGAGGGCGGCGTACCGGTGACCGTGCTGCGGGCGGCGATCGTGGTCGGCCACGGCGGCATCTCGTGGGAGATCACCCGCCAGCTGGTCAAGAACCTCCCCGCGATGGTGGCGCCGCACTGGGTCGGCACGAAGACCCAGCCGATCGCGCTGCGTGACGTGATCCGCTACCTCGTGGGCGTGCTCGACAACGAGCAGGCGATGGGCCGGGTCTTCGAGATCGGCGGCGACGAGGTGCTGACCTATCGCGACATGCTCCGGCGGGCCTCGCAGATCCAGAACGGCCGGGACCTGCCGATCATCGTCGCGCCGGTGCTCACCCCGAGACTGTCCTCGCAGTGGCTGGCGCTGGTCACCGACGTCGACGCGAAGACCGGCCGCAACCTGATCGAGTCGATGAACAACGAGGTCGTCGTCCGCGACGACTCGATCCGCGAGGTCGTGCCGTTCGAGACGATGGGCTACGACGAGATGGTGAAGGCCGCGCTCGCGGACCGCCTGCGCGACAAGGGAGTGTTGTGACCTGGCTGAGGCGCTTCGTCGAGGCGACCCTGGTCGAGCCGGTCCCGCGTGACCACCGCCAGCCCGACCACATGTTCCGGCGACGCCGGGTGGTCTCCGCGGTCACGCTCGCCGTGGGCGCGACGCTGCTCGGGTTCTCGCTGGCCACCGAGCCGGGCGACCCGGTCTTCTACACGCTCACCTTCGCACTCGCCGCGACCTGGGCGGTCGGTGCGTTCGCCTCCGGGCCGTTGCACGTGGGCCGGGTCCCGGCGCTCTGGGGAGCAGGCCGGCCGGCGCGGTTGGTGGGACCGCCCGGGGTGGCGGAGCCGTTGGACGCATCGCGGGCCGCCGGGTCGGCAGGGTCGGCAGGGTCGACCGTCGGCCGGTGGCGGCGACCGGTGCTCGAGCCGATCCTGATCGGGCTCGCCGCGGTCGCGGTGTTCACCGTCGGTGGGCTGATCGTCGCGCAGATCCCGCCGCTGCGCTCGAGCGTCGAGGCGGTGCTCGACCACGCGGAGTACGGCTCGCTGCCGGTGATCGCGCTGGTGACCGTGGTCAACGGCGTCGCCGAGGAGCTGTTCTTCCGGGGCGGGCTGTACGCCGCGATCGGCCGACGCGCGCCGGTGCTGCTCTCGACCGGCATCTACGCGCTGACCACCGTGGCCACGGGCAACGTGATGCTGGTCTTCGCCGCCACCCTGCTCGGCCTGCTCACCGGCCTGCAGCGCCGGGTCACCGGGGGCGTGCTCGCCCCGATGCTCACCCACGTCACCTGGTCGCTGGGGATGCTGTTCATCCTCCCGCCGCTGATGAGTGCGTTCGGCTGACCGCGAGCCCCTGACTTCCCACGTGCTGTGGACGGTTCACAGCGACATGCGGCGTGTCCAGCG
>NZ_BAAGUV010000004.1:177815-294959 GCF_054781215.1 Nocardioides pakistanensis
CCTCGAGCTCGCCGGCGTTGTCGCTGTGGTCGAGGTCGAACACGCTCACCCGCAGCGGACCGTTCTTGGCCGCGGTGAACCGGGTCGTGTAGCTCGCCGAGCCAGAGCAGCCGCCCTTGCCGCCGCGCGGACGCCAGCGGACCGGCTGTCCGTCGACCCACACGTTGAGGGTGTCGGCGACCAACAGGTCGGGGATCGTGGGCAGCCAGCCGGACGCGGTCTTCACACAGGAAGCGTCGGCGCTCTGGCCACCGGAGGTGAACCGTCCGTTGACGATGATCTGGGCGCTCTGCCCCTTGCGGAGCCGGATCTTCGACACCTTGCCGCGGGCCACGTGGGAGTCCACCGAGAACACGTCGCGCTTGATCCGCCACTCGTCCTGGCGCGGCCGCGGGCGCTCCCGGTCGGCCGGCGTCGGGAAGGTCTCGACAGGGGTCACCCGCTGCACCAGCACCCGCAGCTCACCCGAGTTGTCGGAGACGCTGAGCGGGTCCCACAGGTCCAGCCGCATCCGGCTGCGCCGGTCGGCGACCACGTCGGCCACGTGCACGTTGCCCTCACAGCCGGCCGTGGCCGTCCCGTCGAACGGCCGTCCGTCGACGTACAGGTTGCCGTGGTCCTGGCCGGGCACCCGCGGGTCGATCGAGGCCGACTCGTACCAGGTGCCGCGCACCGACACGCACTGGCCGTTGGACCGCACGCCGCCGCCGAGCGTGACGACGCCGGAGACGGTCACCCGGTAGGTGGCGCCGGGCTCGAGGCTGCTGCGGGTGTACGTCGCGCCCGACCGGTTCGCCGGCAGGGTCACGGTCTCGGCGATCAGGCCGGGGCCCACCGCCGGGTTGGTGGAGTACGTCGGGGCCGGGGTCAGCGAGGGGTACTCCGGCAGCGCCGGGGCGACCCTCGCCTTGCGCCGGCCCACGACGAGGGTCAGCCGGCCGCGGGTCGAGGGGTGCTTGCCGAGGACCCGCACCTTGAGGGTCATGTCCCGCGGGGCGGTGTAGGCGGTGCGGTAGGTGTGGGAGGCGTTGCAGCTGTCGCCGAAGACGCGCTTGCCGTTCACCACGAGCGCCAGCGGCCCGAAGGTGCGGCGTACGGCCCGGCGCGGCGTCGCCGTCCACAGCTGCTCGCGCGCGGACCAGGTGCACACGGCGTCGGCGACCTGGTCCGGCCGGCCGAAGCTGTAGAGGCCGGCCGCGGTCAACGAGTAGGTGACCCCCTTGGCGAGCTTGAACTCGGTCTCGACGAGCTCGCCCGCCGCGGGGACGACCAGCCGGGTCATCGGCACCCGGCGCAGGTCGATCACGCCGTCACTCGTGCGCGGGGCGCGGTGGGCGGGGACCACCTTCGGCGCCGGCTTGGGCTTGGGCTTGGGTTGGGGCTTGGTCGCCGGACGCGGCTTGGGCTTCGGGGCCGGCTCGGGCGCGGGCCGCGGGGCAGGCTCCGGTCGCGGTGCCGGCGTCGGCGCGGGCTTGGCGACGGCGGGTCGCGGCGTGCGGTCGTACCAGCTGGTGCGGGCCCGGGCGCCGGCCCAGCTCAGCGAGATGTGCATGTGGTCGCGGTGCCGCAGCGTCACCGAGCAGCCGCGCAGCTTGTTGCAGGCGGAGTGCAGGTAGCGGCGCTTGCGGTAGCCCGAGGACGCCGACCAGATGTGGTCGTTCCAGATCACGTACATGATCCCCATCCGCCGGGCCAGGGCGTTGGCGTTGCCCGACCGGTCGGTGGCGCGCAGCCGCTCGATGAAGTCCTGGGCGTAGGCGCGGTCCCGGCTCGACGCGGCGCTCAGCTGCCAGTCGAACGCACGGCCCTCCTTGTGCTCCGAGGTGCCGGACGCGCCGCAGGAGCGGGAGATGCCCGACGAGCCGGAGCCCGGGTACTTCTTCATCAGGTGATCGGCCAGGATCACCGTGCCCGCCTTCGGCGACGGGGTGCACCGGCTCTGCGGCTGGTAGGTCGGGTAGCCCTCGATCGGGATCGCCTGGGCCGGGGTGGAGGCCGGGATGCCGCTCAGGCTGACCGCGATGGCCAGGAGGGCGACCACCGTGCGGAGGGCATGCGGGACCGAGATGGGCATGACTCATTTCCAGAAGGTGAGGCTCGTCGCTGCGTCGTGCGACCGCTGTGGGACCGACAGACGGCGGCACCCTCTGGGTGGGATGTCCGATCCGTCCCGAGGAGCATAGGTCGGCGCTCGGCGTGTTGTTCACGGTTTTCACAACTTCATCTGGTAGCGCAGCAACCCCTCTGCACCCGCCCGTCACAGCCGGCTGCCGTCGGTGACGCTCAGGCGGCGCTGGTGCCGAAGCCGAACACGGCCAGCGTCCGGGTCTCCTCGTCCTCGGTCCACCACAGCTCCGCGGCCCGCGCCATCGAGGTCACCGGCAGCCACGGCGCGAGGTCCCGCCGGAGCACCTCGACGTCCTCGCCGCGGCCGAGCGGCACCTCCAGGTGCGGCGCCGCCTCGCCGATCTCCCGTGGGCGCGGCAGCTCGGGGAAGAGCCGCAGCAGCCGCTGGCTGAGCCGACGGAACGGCGCGGCGGGCTCGGGCACCAGGTACGTCGAGCCGCCGGGGAACTGGGTCAGCGCGTCGAGCGTGACCTCGAACGGCACCACGTCGGCGAAGAAGGTCCGCAGCTCGCCGAGCACGCCCGCGTCCGGCTCGGCGGTGGCGGTGAACGGGGAGACCAGCGTGACGTGCGGGGTGACCGGCCCCCGGGCGAGGGCGGGTACGACGGACAGCAGACCCGGCAGGGGGACCACCAGAAGGGAGTGTCCGCTCACCGGGCCAACGTAGCGTGCGAGAGCGGCGTCTACGCTGGGCCGTCATGGGTGCGGGACACGGACACGGCGCGCTCGGCCACGGCCATGCCGAGGGGCGTGCCGCCGACCGGGCCCGGCTGCGCCTGGTGCTCCTGGTCACCGTCTCGGTGATCGTGATCCAGGTGGTCGGTGCGGTGCTGAGCGGTTCGCTGGCGCTGCTCGCCGATGCCGGGCACATGGTCACCGACGCGGCCGCGGTCGGCCTGGCGCTGTCGGCGTCCTACGTGGCGACCCTCCCGGCGAGCCCGAGGCGGACCTTCGGCTTCCATCGGGCCGAGATCCTGGCGGCGTTGGTCAACGCCGTGCTGCTGCTCGTGGTGTGCACCTATCTCGTGTGGACCGGGGTGAACCGGCTCCTCGACCCCGAGACCGTCGACGGCGGGCTGATGCTCTGGTTCGCCCTGGTCGGACTCCTGGCCAATGCGGTCTCGCTGGGCATCCTGACCCGGCGCCGGGACTCCTCGCTCAACATGCGTGGCGCCTACCTCGAGGTGCTCGGCGACCTGCTCGGCTCCGTCGCCGTCGTGGCGGCCGCGGTCGTGGTCGTGGCCACCGGGTTCATGGCCGCCGACGCGATCGCCTCGCTGCTGATCGCTGCGCTGATCCTGCCCCGGTCGTTCTCGCTGCTGCGGGAGGCGCTCGACGTGCTGCTCGAGGCGGTGCCCCGCCACGTCGACCTCGACGAGGTGCGCGACCACCTGACCGCCGTACCGGGGGTGGTCGACGTGCACGACCTGCACGCCTGGACGATCACCAGCGGCATGCCGGTGCTGTCCGTGCACGTGACGGTGACCGACCAGGTGGTGGAGGAGCGAGGCGTGTGCCAGCTGCTCGACGACCTCAGCGGCTGCGTGGCGGACCACTTCGACGTGGACCATGCGACGTTCCAGATCGAGCCCGAGTCGCACCGCGGCCACGAGCACCTCGGCGCGGTCGCGCACGACTGAGGGCGGCGGCCTCAGGAGCCGGCCGCGGCGTCGCGGGCCCGCTGGGTGTCGCGGCGGATCCGGCTGACCTTGCGGCCGACCGCGTCGATCCGGGCCGCCAGGGGAGCGTGCTCGTCGACGAGGTCACGGTGGATCTCGGACAGCGGCGCGAGCAGGGCGGTGGGGTCGTCCTCGGTCAGGGACGACGCGAGCGCCTTCGCCCGACGGCGGGCGGCCGTGCCGAGCCCGGTGACCGCGCTGGCCTGGCCGGCCATCTGTCGCAGCTCGGAGGCGTTGGCCCGTGCCCATGCGGCAACGGCACGGTCGCCGGCCCGTTCGTCGCGCGCGGCCTGCACCCGCTCCTCACGAGTCATGCCGGTGTCGCCGGCAGCCGGACGCAGGCGCAGGTAGCGGCGTTCGGCAGCCTGCCGGCTGGTCACGCCGAGGGCAGGTGCGAGGCGTGCCCAGGAGACGCCGTCGTCCCGGGCGGCCTCGATGAGCACGGGCTCCCACGCCAGCAGCTGGTCGCGCAGCTCGTGAAGTGCGGTGAGGGCGGCGAGTGCATCCTCGCCACTGCAGCGCGAGCCGGTGGCCGTCGTACCGCTGACCGCGGTCAGCACCTGGTCGAGGCAGTCACGGGGCTCGCTCACAGACGTCATCGTCACATTGACGGGGATACTTGTCAACGGAATGACGACGTGCTACATCTTGTTACGTGCATTGACATGGATGGAACCGACCAGGAGGTGAAACAACGATGTTGATGCGCACCGACCCGTTCCGTGAGTTCGACCGGCTCGCCTCGCAGCTCCTCGGCGGCGGCACCGCGGGCACGTGGTCCCGGCCCAGTGCCATGGCGATGGACGCCTACCGCGCGGGCGACGAGTTCGTCGTGATGTTCGACCTGCCGGGTGTCACCCCCGACGCGATCGAGGTCGACGTCGAGCGCAACGTCCTCACGGTGAAGGCGGAGCGGCGTCCGACCGTGCACGACGGCGAGGTCGAGATGCAGATCGCCGAGCGTCCGCTGGGCGTGTTCTCACGCCAGCTGTTCCTCGGCGACAACCTTGACACCGACAACATCCACGCGGAGTACGAGTCCGGCGTGCTCAGCCTGCGCATCCCCGTCGCGGAGCAGGCCAAGCCGCGCAAGATCCAGGTCAAGGCCGGCGCCGCCGGCAAGGAGGCCAAGGAGATCAGCGCCTGATCCGGGGGAGGTGACTCCCATGCGATCCCGGGCTCCGACGGGCGCCGCCCCGACGCAGGTGGCGCCCGCCCGCGACCCGGCCCGGGTCGACGACGAGCTGCTCGACCTGCTCTGCGCCGACCCGGCCTGGGTCGACGAGACGTTCTGGGAGATCGTCGCGGCGGACCGGGCCGACCCACCCGGCGGCGACCCGCCGGCGCTGTCGGCCCGGCCGCGGCGCTCCTCCCGGAGGCAGCGGGCCACCACCCGTCGTCCGGGCGTCGGGCGGAGCCAGTGGGCTGCGCACCCGCGCGGCCGCCAGCGGTCTCCGCCCGGGGCTCCGGCGCGAACCCGGGTGCCGACGGGCTCGACCATCCGGTCTCGACAGGCTCGACCACCGGGTGCCGGCGGGCTCGACCACCGGTGGCGCGTCAGCGCGGGTCGGCGACCCGCCCGATGAACAGCGGGGTCGCCGTCGCCACGTCGTGGACCACGAACAGGAACGGCCGGTCCGCGGTCACCTCGCGGGGTGGCTCGACCGGGGCGGACGTGACGCCCATGACCACGGCGGTGGCGGCGGCGGCCTCCGTGCCCTTCTCGTCCACGGTGATCGTCGCCTCGTGCAGCACGTGGCTGATGTGCAGCCGCTCGTCCGAGGTCATCGCGGTGAAGTCGGCGGCCTCGGGGTCGAACGCAGTCGGCATCCCCAGCTCGCTCAGCGCCTCACGGACGCTCAACCTGCTGCGGAAGTCCCAGCGCGGCATGGTCACCCGCACCCCGCCCTCGGCCCTGGCGAACCCGCCGAGCAGCTCGCCGAGCCAGGCGGCGTCCAGGCCCTCCTCCACCGCACCGAGGTCCTCGGGTACGACGAGCGCCATCGCGAGCTCGCCGCCGACATACGGCATCCGGGCTGCGACCCAGCCGGAGCCCTCGGCGTACTCCGCCTGCATGAGGAGCTGGGTGACCAGGTCCACCTTGACCTGCTCGCCGTCGCCGAGGGTGAACCGAGCCCCGTTCCGTTCGTCCTCGAACGGCTCCAGCCAGGGCGCCTTGAAGTGGATGGCGTTGACCAGCGCCAACCGGGTCAGCGCGTCGAAGACCCCCTCGGGGACCAGCTCGGTGATCTTGTCGCGCGTGTGCTCGGCGGTCCACTCGTTGACCAGCTCGCGCGCCCGCTCGGCGTCTGCGACGTAGTCGACCAGCTGCATCCCAGCGCCGTACTCGCGCGCCAGCGTGTCCAGGAACTCCTGCTCCCAGGCCAGGTCGTGCTGGCCCCACAGCGAGCTGGCCACCGAGAGCGCCACCTCCGCCTTGCCGCCCTCGGGGAGCTCGTGGCTGCGCGAGCGCGACTCCAGCCGCGCCGACAGCTCGTTCATCCCGCCGTGCAGCCGGTCGCCCGGCGGCGCGTGAAGCACGCTGTCCATCTCCGACGCGGTCCTGCCCGCAGCGCCGGCGCGGGTCATCGCGAGCGCGACGGCGACCGAGTACGGCGAGAGCACCAGGTTGCCGCGGGTGCCGGCGGCGGCCAGCCGGTACAGGTCCCCGGTGAACGCCTGCACCTCCGCCACGACGTCGGGGAGCGCGTCGCTGTTGCCGGGTGACCGCCGTACGCCGGACGCCGCGAGGCCGATCCCGGCGCCACCTCCTCCGGACTCGGCAGACTCGCCGCACCCGGTGAGCGCGGACAACCCGGAGCCGGCCACGGCCATCAGCAGGGCCGCTCGGAGCGCGTCACGTCTGGTCAGCATGTCGATCGGACGCACCGGCGCGCGGGCGGGTTCCGTCCCCGTCGGACACCGGAGTCAGAGCACCAGGAACGCGCCGAAGACGGGAGGCAGCGCGCCGAGCAGCAGCCACGGCGACAGCGGTGAGCGCTGGTGGATCATCAGCCCGACGGCGACCGCGATCGCGCCGAACGCCCCGGAGATCACCAGCAGGCCGACCTGCCGGTCCAGCCCGTCGACGTACATCGCCGCGAGCACCAGCCCCGCGGCGAGGTGCAGGATCGTGCTGACCGCCAGCGTGGACATCACCCAGCGCTGGACCTGGGTCAGGCTCATCGACTCCGGCCGCTGCGGTCGCGGCTGGCCCGGGACCATGAGGTGCTTGCGGGGGCGCGGCTGCCGGGTGGGTACTGCCGGCGTGAGCTCGGGCATGGTGCCTCTTCAATCGGGTCGCGCGGGCGGCGACCCCCTCGATTCTAGGCCGCGGCCCTGGCACAAGCGGCTGCGGTCGTGACCTTTGCCCCTGACCGGCTGCCGGTGACGTGGCTAGCGTGGTTCACGGGTCTCGCGAAGGGAGTCCCGGATGACACTCCCAGCAACCCGCAAGCCTCGCCCGTCGGTGGCCGCACGGCGCACCGGGTACGTGATCGCGGCGCTGGTCAACGCAGTCCTGCTGTACCTGGTCAACGTGTGGCCCGGGTGGGAGGAGCTGCCGTTCCTCACGTCGGAGACCACCGAGGTGCTCGGCTGGGTGAACGCCTCGATGATCGCCGGGATCATCACCAACCTGGTCTACGTCGGCCGCGACACCAACCGGGTGCGCGCCGCCGGTGACCTGGTCACGACCGGGATCGGACTGGTGGCGATGGTCCGGATGTGGCAGGTGTTCCCGTTCGACTTCGACCTGTCCGGCCTGGACTGGGCGATCGTGGCCCGCGTGTTCTTGGTGATCGGCATCGTCGGCAGCGCAATCGCGATGGTGGTGCGGCTGGTGTCCCTCCTGTCGGACACGGGCTCGCGACGCTGACAGTTCCACTGTGAGAATGCGCGGCATGACTGACGCGTACGCACTCGGACAGGGAACCGGCCCGCTCAAGGGCATCAGGGTCGTCGAGCTCGCCGGCATCGGCCCCGGCCCGCACGCCGCGATGCTGCTCGCCGACCTCGGCGCCGACGTGGTCCGAGTCGAGAAGCCCGGGGGTGCTGCCAGCGCCGGTTCGCGCGACACCGACCTGCTCACCCGGGGCCGACCGAGCGTCGCGATGAACCTCAAGGACCCGGCCGCGGTGGCCGCCGTGCTCGACCTCGTCGAGACCGCCGACGTCCTGATCGAGGGAATGCGTCCCGGTGCGGCCGAGCGGCTCGGGCTCGGGCCCGAGGAGTGCCATGCCCGCAACCCGCGGCTGGTCTACGGCCGGATGACCGGCTGGGGGCAGGACGGGCCGCTGGCGCACACCGCCGGGCACGACATGAACTACATCGGCATCTCCGGCTCGTTGCACGGCCTCGGCCAGAGCGCGGAGCGGCCGATGTTCCCGTCGAACCTGCTCGGCGACTTCGGAGGCGGATCGACGTACCTGGTCATCGGGGTGCTCGCCGCGCTCCTCGAGGCCCGCACCAGTGGGCAGGGCCAGGTCGTCGACGCGGCGATCGTCGACGGCTCGGCGCACCTCAACGCGATGCTCGCCAGCATGATCGCCGGCGGCGGCTGGCGTGAGGAGCGTGCGAAGAACCTGCTCGACGGCGGCATGCCGTTCTACGACATCTACGAGACCGCCGACGGCCGCCACATGGCGGTGGGGTCGCTGGAGCCGCAGTTCTACGACGAGCTGGTGGCCGGCCTGGGCCTGGCCGACGCGCTTCCCGACCGGTACGACTTCGCCCGGCACGACGAGCTGCGCAGTGCGATCGCCGCGCGGTTCAAGGAGCGCACGCAGGCGGAGTGGGCCGAGGTGTTCGACGGCACCGACGCCTGCTGCACGCCGATCCTGCCGCTGACCGAGGCCGCCGAGCACCCGCACCTGAAGGCGCGGGAGACGTACGTGACCCGCAACGGGATCCTCCAGCCCGCCCCCGCGCCGCGGTTCTCGCGCACCCAGGCGTCGCTGAGCACCGGCCCGAGCGTCCCGGGTGGCGGCACCCGTGCCGCGCTGGAGGCGTGGGGGGTCAAGGACGTCGACGCGCTGCTCGAGTCGGGCGCGGCCGTCCAAGCCTGACCCTGGGGGATTTGGAGAGCTCACTCGCAACGTTCTGCACCGTTTTCGGCGCAAGAACGGTGCATTTCGTTGCAAGTGCGAGGCCCGGGCCGGGGGTCTCGAGACGCTCGCTGCGCTCCCTCCTCGACCACCGGCAGCGCTTCCTCGTCAAGCGACACAGATCACACGTCCGGGCCTGTTGGACGTTGACAGTGATGGTGTCACAATCAGGTATCTCCGTCGGCCCCGTCGCGGGCCGGCCTTTCCGGTCATCGAGACGTTGGGACGAACCATGAGCCAGGCCGACGTGCCACAAGCATTCGTGTACGACGCCCTCCGCACGCCGCGGGGCAAGGGCAAGAAGAACGGGTCGCTTCACGAGGTGAAGCCGATCGACCTGGTCGTGGGCCTGCTCGACGCCGTGCAGGAGCGCAACCCGGGCCTGGACCCCGAGCGCGTCGACGACGTGGTGCTCGGTGTGGTCAGCCCGATCGGTGACCAGGGTGCCGACATCGCCAAGACCGCGGCGCTGAAGGCCGGCTACCCCGACACCGTCGCCGGTGTGCAGCTCAACCGGTTCTGCGCGTCGGGCCTGGAGGCGGTCAACCAGGCCGCAGCCCGCGTCCGCTCCGGCTTCGAGGACCTGATCCTCGCCGGCGGCGTCGAGTCGATGTCGCGGGTGCCGATGGGCTCCGACGGCGGTGCGTGGGCGTCGGACCCGGCGACCGCGTTCGACACGGCGTTCGTCCCGCAGGGCATCGGCGCCGACCTGATCGCGACCATCGAGGGCTTCAAGCGCGAGGACGTCGACGCGTTCGCCGCGGAGTCGCAGGCCCGGGCCGCCAAGGCGCAGGCCAACGGGTACTTCGACAAGTCGCTCGTGCCGGTCAAGGACATCAACGGGATCACCGTCCTCGACCACGACGAGTTCATCCGCCCCGGCACGACCGTCGAGTCGCTGGCCGGCCTCAAGCCGTCGTTCGCCGACATCGGTGAGCAGGGCGGCTTCGACGCCGTGGCGCTGGAGAAGTACCACTGGGTCGAGAAGATCGACCACGTCCACCACGCCGGCAACTCCTCGGGCATCGTCGACGGCGCGGCCCTGATGTTGCTGGGCACCGAGCAGGTCGGCAAGGACCTCGGCCTGACCCCGCGGGCGCGGATCGTGTCCGCCGCGGTCTCCGGCGCGGACCCGACGATCATGCTCACCGGCCCCGCGCCGGCCTCGCGCAAGGCGCTGGCCAAGGCCGGGATGACACCTGCGGACATCGACCTCTTCGAGATCAACGAGGCCTTCGCTGCGGTGGCGCTGCGCTTCATGCGCGACCTGGACCTGCCGGCGGAGAAGGTCAACGTCAACGGTGGCGCGATCGCGATGGGCCACCCGCTCGGCGCGACCGGGGCGATGATCCTCGGCACGCTCATCGACGAGCTCGAGCGCCGCGACCAGCGCTTCGGTCTGGCCACGCTCTGCGTCGGCGGTGGCATGGGTATCGCCACCATCGTCGAGCGCCTCTGACCCTCCGCACCGACACCGTCGACCAAGACCTCCTCCTCAAGGACACAGACACACATGACTGAGACCGCCCAGCAGAGCGCCGTCCGGTACGACAAGGACAGCGACGGGATCGTCGTACTCACCCTCGACGACCCCACTCAGAGTGCCAACACGATGAACGACCTCTACAAGGACTCGATGGCCGCCGCCGTCGAACGCCTGGAGGCCGAGAAGGACGACATCACCGGCGTGGTGATCACCAGCGCGAAGAAGACCTTCTTCGCCGGCGGTGACCTGAAGAACATGATCAAGGCCGGCCCCGAGGACGCCCCGCAGATCTTCGCGATGGCCGAGTCGATCAAGGCCCAGCTGCGCCGGCTGGAGACGCTCGGCAAGCCCGTCGTCGCCGCGATCAACGGTGCCGCGCTCGGTGGCGGCCTGGAGATCACCCTCGCCTGCCACCACCGGATCGCCGTGGACGGCCGCTACGAGCTCGGCCTGCCCGAGGTCTCCCTGGGCCTGCTGCCCGGTGGCGGCGGGGTGACCCGGATGGTGCGGATGTTCGGCCTGTACGACGCGCTGATGGGCTACCTGCTCACCGGCACCAAGCTCAAGCCCGCCGCCGCGAAGGAGAAGGGACTCGTCGACGAGGTCGTCGCGACCCAGGACGAGCTCGTCCCCGCGGCCAAGAAGTGGATCCTGGCCCACAAGGACGACGCCGAGGCCGCCAGCCAGCCGTGGGACCGTCCCGGCTACAAGATGCCCGGCGGCATCCCGTCGAACCCGAAGCTGGCCTCGGTGCTGCCGGCGTTCCCGGCCAACCTGCGCAAGCAGGCCAAGGGCGCTGACTACCCGGCACCGAAGGCGATCATGTCCGCGGCCGTCGAGGGCGCGCAGGTCGACTTCGACACCGCCTCGCGGATCGAGTCGAGGTACCTGACCAAGCTGATCACCGGCCCGGTGTCGAAGAACATGATCCAGGCGTTCTTCTTCGATCTGTCCGCGATCAACTCCGGCTCCCTGCGGCCCGAGGGCGTCGAGAAGTTCAAGGCCACCAAGGTCGGTGTCCTCGGCGCCGGGATGATGGGCGCGGGCATCGCCTACTCGTGTGCCCGCTCCGGCATGGAGGTCGTGCTCAAGGACGTCAGCGCCGAGAACGCCGAGAAGGGCAAGGGCTACTCGGTCAAGCTCCTCGACAAGGCCGTCGACCGCGGCAAGATGACCCGTGAAGCCGCCGACGAGGTGCTCGCCCGGATCACCCCGACCGCCGACCCCGGTGACCTCAAGGGCTGCGACCTGGTGATCGAGGCTGTCTTCGAGGACCCGAGCCTGAAGAACAAGGTGTTCGCCGAGATCCTCGACGTGGTGAACCCCGACGCGCTGCTGTGCTCCAACACCTCGACGCTGCCGATCACCGGCCTCGCCGAGGGTGTCGACCGGCCTGAGGACTTCATCGGCCTGCACTTCTTCTCACCCGTGGACAAGATGCCGCTCGTCGAGATCATCCGCGGCGCGAAGACCTCCGACAAGGCCGTGGCCCAGGCCATCGACGTCGTGCAGCAGATCAAGAAGACCCCGATCGTGGTCAACGACAGCCGCGGCTTCTACACCTCGCGGGTGATCGGCGTACAGATCAACGAGGGCCTGGCCATGCTCGGCGAGGGCGTGCACCCGATGACCGTCGAGCGCGCAGCCACCCAGGCCGGCTACCCGGTCGGCCCGCTGCAGATCACCGACGAGCTCAACATGGAGCTGATGGTCAAGATCCGCAACGCCACCAGGGCCGGCGTCGAGGCCGAGGGCGGCACCTACACGCCGCACCCGGCGGAGGCCGTGATCGACAAGATGATCGAGCTCGGTCGCTCCAGCAAGCTGAAGGGTGCCGGCTTCTACGAGTACGACGAGTCCGGCCGGCGTGCCGGGTTGTGGGCGGGACTGGCCGAGACCTTCCCGGTCGCCGAGCAGCAGCCCGACTTCGACGAGCTCAAGGACCGGATGCTGTTCATCGAGTCGATCGAGACCGCCCGCTGCTTCGAGGAGGGCGTCATCGAGTCGGCCGCCGCGGCCAACATCGGCTCGATCTTCGGGATCGGCTTCCCGGCCAACACCGGCGGTGCGGTGCAGTTCATGCACGGCTACCCGGGTGGTCTGCCGGCGTTCGTCGCCCGGGCGCGCGAGCTCGCCGCGAAGCACGGTGCCCGGTTCGAGCCGCCGGCGTACCTGGTGAACCTCGCCGAGAAGGGCGAGCGCTTCCCGGCCTGACGGGGCCCCGGCCCTTGGGCGGATTACCAAGTGAACATGGGAAAGCGCCACTTAACACGGTGAACGTGCCGTGCCAAGTGGCGCTTTTCCGTGCCAAGTGCGTCGGGGACTCAGCCTGCCGCGCGGCATCCGGGTGCGCGCCGGCCCGGGATGCTGGTGAGCACCCTGGTCCGTCCCTATCGTTCAGCTGAACGGTTGTGACGGCTTCTCCGGCGACTCCGACGTCACATCAGCTCAGCTGAACGATTGTGACGTTGCGGTAGGCCGACGACCGGCGATGCTCGCGATCACACCGGCCGGCCCGCCGCGGAAGATCCGAGTAACCCCCACGCGTGGGCGCGAACTCTTGAGAACCTTGTCCGTGTGACCAACCTCGTCGACGTCTCCGCCCTGTGGGTGCGGTTCGGCCTGGTCGACGCCGTCCGCGGGGTCGACCTCCGGGTCGCCGCAGGGGGGTCGGTCGCGTTGCTCGGCCGCAACGGCGCGGGCAAGTCGACGACGATGCGCGTCCTGGCCGGCGTCGTGCCGCCCACCGCCGGCACCGTCGAGGTCGGTGGGTACGACGTGCACGCCGACCCGCTGGCGGTACGACGGCTCACCGGCTACTGCCCCGACGTCGGCGGTCTCGTGCCACGCGCGACACCGTGGGAGCACCTCCAGCTCGCCGCCCGGCTGCGCCGGATGCCCGCGGGATGGGAGAGCCGGGCGCAGGACCTGCTCGAGCGGTTCGAGCTCGGCGCCGCCGCACACCGGGTCACCGCTGGGTTCAGCCACGGCATGGGCCGCCGGATGTCGGTGCTGCTCGCGGTATTCCACGAACCCGACGTGCTGCTGCTCGACGAGCCGTTCGACGGGGTCGACCCGCTCGGCGTCGAGGCGACGATGGAGGTGGTCGCCGACGCCCGGGCAAGGGGCGCCGCGGTGCTCGTCTCGACGCACCTGCGGGAGCTCGCCGTGCAGGCCTGCGAGCAGGCGGTCGTCCTCCGGGGTGGGACGGCGGTCGCCGCGGTGCCCGCGCACGAGATGAGTGGTGAGGACGGGGCCGGTGCCTACCGGGCGCTTCTCGACTGACCGGCCCGGACGCCAGCCCGGACGCCGGCCCGGACGCCGGCTCGGACGCCGGTCGGGTCCGCGGTCCGGCGCGCTGCTACGCGAGGCGGCGCGGGCGGTCGCCGACGTGCCGGCCCTGGTGCGCTTCCGCGCCGCGGCCGTGCGAGGACGGTCGCGGCGGCTGGTCGTCATGGCGTTCGCCCTGCTCGTCGTACTCACCGTCGCCGCCGGCTGGGCCCCGGCGCACCTGCCCGGCGCCGGGGGATCTCCGCTTCCCGGCGGCGCGCCGAGCCGGCTGAGCTCGTTCGAGATCGCGCTGCTGCTGCCCAGCCTCTACCTCGGCGCCCTGGCGATCGCGGTCATCGCCGCCGCGTCCGCGGGAGGGGGCCGTGAGCTGCTGCCGCGCGAGCTCGGGGTCGCCTACCCGGTCAGCCCGACCACCGACCACCTCGGGGCGCTGTTGATGGCGCCGCTGAACATCGCCTGGCTGCTGCAGGCCTGGCTCGCGCTGGCCGCGACCGCCTTCGCGCTCGGGCCGGACAACCTGCTCGCGGTCCAGCTGCCGGTGCTGTTGTGGCTGGCGGTGGCGACCGCCGCTGCGCAGCTGATCGGCTGGGCGATCGAGTGGCTGCGCCGCGGACCGCACGGCCTGTGGCTGGTGCGTGGCCTCGGCGCCTTGCTCGCCGTCGGCGGCGGGTGGCTGATCGCGACCGACAGGTTCGTCCCGGCGCTCGACCGCTCACCGACGCTCGAGGTGCTGCTCGTCGCGCTCGACGGCGCCCAGGGGCACTGGGCGGACTGGGCCAAGGGCCTGGGGACGCTGGCCTTCGGCGGTCTCGTGGTGATCGTCGCCGGCGCGTTCGTTGCCCACGCCCTGGCCCGTCGGCCGGTCCTGGAGGAGACCCGGATGGAGTCCTGGGTCCGCGAACGGCGGCCCGACCCGACCTCCGACCTCGCGGCGCTGATCCGCGTCGACCGGGCCGGGGTGTGGCGTGCGGTGCCGCTGCGGCGAGGGTTCGCCGTGCTCGCGCTCCTGCCCGGGCTGGTCGCACTGGCCAGCCGGCTGGAGTGGCACATGCTCACGATCCTGCCTGGGCTGGTCGCCTCGGGCGCCACCCTGTTGTTCGGGGTCAACGCCTGGGCGTTGGACGCCCGTGGCGCGCTGTGGCGCGAGACGCTGCCGGTGCCGCCCCGGCTGGTGTTCGCCTCGCGGGCGCTGGTGCTCACCGAGGTGCTCGCGGCCGCCACCGGCCTCACCCTGGTCATGGCGTCGCTGCGGACCGCCGCGCCGCCGACTGCCGCGGAGCTGGTGGCCGTGCTCTGCGCCACCGTCGTCGTGATCCTCCAGGTCGTGTCCGGCTCGATGCGCTGGTCGGTGTCGCGGCCGTTCACGGTCGACCTGCGCAGCGCGCGGGCCACCCCGGCTCCGCCGCTGACCATGGTGGGCTACTCCACCCGCCTGGCCCTGGTCACGACGCTCACGGCGGTGCTGTTCGCCGCCACGGCGCAGATGTCGTGGCAGCTGTCGCTGGTGCTCGCCGTACCCTTCTTGCTGGTCTCCGGCCTCCGGCTCGCCCGCACCGCGGCCGCCTGGTCGACACCGCAGACCCGCTCCCGGGTGGTCACGACCGTCGCCGCCTGACCTGTGGAGAACCGGTCCCGAGGCCCGAGTTCTGTCCGTGCCCGCTGCCGTTCGGCTATGGCTCCGACCTCGCCCGCGCCGAGCTGCTCTACACCAGCCTGCTGCTCCAGGCCGGCACCGGGCTGCAGCGCACCTCCGCCCCGCCCGGGGAGAGCCTCGCCGCCTACCGTCGCTCCTGGCTCGCCGGATTCACCTCCGCGGTGGTCCGCCGGCTGACCGAGGCCGAGGAGCGCGCGCGTGCGACGGCGTCGGCGGCCGCCGGATCGGAGTCCGGCCCGTCTGTCGCGCTGGTGCTCGCCGACCGGTCTGTGCAGGTGCGCGACGCGATGCAGAGCGAGTACCCCCACCTCCGCAAGGCCCAGCCACGCTCGCTGTCGGGCAGCGGCGGCTGGTCCGGCTACGCCGCCGGACAGCGTGCCGACCTCGGCGGGACCCGGGTCGGCGCCGGAGCACGCCGAGCCCTGGGGTGACCTGCCTCGGCCGGTCGTCGCGCCGGCACGTGGCCCTGCACGACGCCCTGCACGCAACTCAGCACGAGTCCCGGCACGCTCGCCGGGGTGCGGTGCGCCGCGGCCGCCCGGCGCACTAAGACAGCGCGTCAAGCCAACGTGCGGCTCTCCGCGGGGAGCAGTCGTAGCCACCGGTAGCCGTAGCCGTCCAGGGTCAGCTCCACCGACCCGTCGTCGCCCAGCTCCGTGCTCCCGTCCTGCAGCAGGTCGACCAGCCGGCAGTCCGGGTCGCAGTCCTCCAACCGGAGCGGCACGGTGCGCGGCTCCGGGGACAGGTTGTGCACGGTGACCAGTCGGCGCTCCTGCCACCGGCTCTCGTGCGCGATCACGCCGCGGTGCGGCTGGTCCAGCAGGTTCACGTCCGACCAGCCGAGCTCGGGACACTCGCGGTAGCGACGGACCAACAGCGTGAGGAAGCTGAGCAGCGAGTCTCGGTCGGAGCGCTGGTCGGCCACGTTCACGTGCTCGGGTCCGAACGCGCCGTCCACCACGGGGCGGGGCAGCCGTGCCGGGCGGGCGGTGGAGAACCCTCCGTTGCGGCCGTCGGTCCACTGCATCGGCGTGCGCACCGCCAGCCGGCCGTCGATGTCGAGGTTCTCGCCCATGCCGATCTCCTCGCCGTAGAACAGCGCCGGCGTGCCGGGCATCGCGAACATCAGGCTGTAGGTCATCCGGATCCGTCGCGGGTCGCCGGCCAGCATCGGCGGCAGCCGCCGGCGCAGGCCTCGCCCGAAGATCTGCATCTGCGGGTCGGGTCCGAAGGCCGCGAAGACCTCCTGCCGCTCGCTCTCGCTGAGCTTGTCGAGGGTCAGCTCGTCGTGGTTGCGCGCGAAGGAGACCCACTGCGAGTCGGGGGAGACGTCGGGCCGCCGCTTGAGCGTGCGCACCAGCGGGCGCGCGTCGTGCCGGGCAAGCGCGAGGTACATGTTCTGCATGCCGACGAAGTCGAACATCATCGTGAGCTCGTCGCCGTCACGGCCGCCGAAGAACTTCTTCTGCTCGGCGTAGGGCAGGTTCACCTCGCCGAGGAGGATCCCGTCACCGGTGCGCCGGCCGAGGAACGAGCGCAGCGCGGCCAGGTAGTCGTGCGGGTCGGCGAAGTCGGCGGCCTCCTTCGGCGCGACCCCGGTGAGGCCGAGGAAGAACGGCACGGCGTCCACCCGGAACCCCGAGATGCCCAGCTCCAGCCAGAAGCCCATCATCTTCGCGATCTCGTCGCGCACCCGCGGGTTTGCGATGTTGAGGTCCGGCTGGTGCTTGTAGAACTGGTGCAGGTAGTACTCCCCGGTGCGCTCGTCGAGCTCCCAGATGCTGTCCTCCTGGTCGGGGAAGACCACCTGGTCGGAGGTGTCCTGCTCCGGCGGCTCGCTGCGCCAGACGTAGAAGTCGCGGTACGGCGAGTCTTTGCTCGACCGCGCGGCCTTGAACCACGGGTGCCGGTCGGAGGTGTGGTTGACCACCAGGTCGACGATCACGCGCATCCCGCGGTCGCGTGCGGTGCGGATCAGCTCGACCAGGTCGCCGTGCGTGCCGAGCCGGCTGTCGACGCCGTAGAAGTCGGTGATGTCGTAGCCGTCGTCGCGGTCCGCGGTCGGGTAGAACGGCATCAGCCACAGGCAGGTCACGCCGAGCTCGGCGAGGTAGTCGATCCTCTCGGTGACCCCGGCGAAGTCACCGCACCCGTCGCCGTTCCAGTCCAGGAACGTCTGCACGTCGAGGCAGTAGATGACCGCGGTCTTCCACCACAGGTCCGCGGTATCGCTGGTGCGCACGGTGTCCTCCCTTGTACGTCGCTCGCCCGGTCGCCCTTCGCCGGCCGTCCTTCGCCGGCCGGCCCTCACCCGCTATCCGCCCGATCTCTCACCGGCCGGCGCCCCCGCCTCTCACCGGCCGAGGAGCTGCGGCAGCACCCGCTCCCCGAACGCCTCCTGGAACCGGGCCTGCTCCTGCCCCACGTGGTGCAGGTACAGCTCGTCGAAGCCGAGGTCGAGGAACTCCGCGAGCCAGGCGGCGTGCTGCCCGAGGTCCTCCGACACCAGCACCACCTCGCGGACCTGCTCGATCGGCACGTGCTCGGAGGCGAGGTCGAACACCTCGACGGAGTCGATGTCCCACGACGCCGGCGGAGGGAAGGTGTTGGAGCGCCACTGGTCGTGCGCGATCGCCTCCGCCTCCTCGCGGGTCGGCGCCCAGGACAGGTGCACCTGCAGCCGCAGTGGTCCGCGCCCGCCGGCACCGCGGTAGGCCTCGACCATCCGGCGCAGCTTGTCGTGCGGTTGGTTGACCGTGACCAGCCCGTCGGCCCAGGCGCCGACCCGGCCGGCGGTCTCCACGCTGACTGCGGGCCCGACCAGCTCGGGGACCGGGTCGGGCAGCGACCACAACCGCGCCCCGTGCACGGTGACCAGGCCGTCGTGGGTGACCTCCTCGCCGGCGAGCAGCCGCCGGATCACCGTCACGCACTCCTCGAGCCGGGCGTCGCGGACCTCCTTGGGCGGCCAGGGGGCACCGGTGATCCGCTCGTTGGAGGCCTCACCCGAACCGAGCGCGGCCCAGATCCGCCCGGGGAACATCGCCCCGAGCGTGCCGAGCGCCTGCGCCACGATCGCCGGGTGGTACCGCTGTCCCGGCGCGTTCACCACCCCGAACGGCAGGTCCGTGGACGCGAGCGCGGCGCCCAGCCATGACCAGGCGAACCCGGAGTGGCCCTGCCTGCTGCTCCACGGCACGAAGTGGTCCGACGACATCGCGGCGGTGAAGCCGACCTGCTCGGCGCGGCGTACGTCCTCCAGCAGCGCCCGCGGGTGGATCTGCTCGTGGGAGCAGTGGAAGCCGATCACCGCCATGTCAGCGGTCGCTCGAGCGGGCCCGGTTCTCCGCGAGGTAGGCCAGCCGCTTGAGTGCCTCGATGTTGCGCGGGTGCAGCATCAGGTCCTGCGCGGGGGCGGGCAGCAGCTTCGCCGGGCCGTTCACCGCGCGCTCCTCCATCACGACCTCGGTCTGGCCTCGGCCCAGGTCGGTGCAGGTCAGCCGCACCCGCCCCTCGCCGGTGGGCCATGCCTTCACCCGCAGCTGGAGCAGCCGCGGGGGGTCGACCTCCTCGACCTCGGTGTGGTCGCTGAGCAGCAGCGGCCACGCGCCGACCGAGTGGTGGATGCGGGAGCCGACGTGCGGCCAGTTCGGGTCGACGCCGCGGATCCGGGCGGCACCGACCACCCACATGCCGTAGGTCCACCCGTCCTCCAGCACGGCGAAGACGTCCTCAGGGGTGCAGCTCATGATGCGCGTGGTCCGGCTCATGAGCCAGTTCTACCCCCGCCCGTCGGGCTCATGCCATGGCCCAGAAGGTGCCCACCCCGGGTCGTGCGGTCCCGCGGGCGCCACGGCGTCCGCCCAGCCACACGAGCGACGCGCTCCACACGAGCGGCGCGTCCGGGCGCCTCAGTGCAGGATCCGGCGCACCTTCGCGTGCGCCAGCGCCGCGCGGGCGGCGTTGGAGCCGCAGGCGCCGTGCACGCCGCCACCCGGGTGCGCCGACGCGGAGCCGAGGTAGAGCCCCTTCACGGGGGTCTCGGCGCGCCCGAACCCGGGCACCGGGCGGAACACCAGCTGCTGGTGCAGCCCGGAGGTGCCGCCGTTGAGGGCACCGCCGACGAGGTTCTCGTCGCGGGCCTCGAGCTCGCGCGGACCGAGCACCCGACGGGACAGCACCCGGTCGCCGAACCCGGGGGCGTGCTCCTCGATCCGGGCCTGCATCCGGTCGGCCATCTGCTCCCGCTCGTCGTGGTCCCAGCGTCCGGTGATGCCGTCGGGTCCGGCGTCGCGGTGCACCTCCTGGGGCACGTGCGTGTAGGCCCACACCGACTCCTTGCCGGCCGGAGCGCGGGTGGGGTCGGCGGCCGCCATCTGCCCCATCAGCACGAACGGCCTGGCCGGCACGGTGTGACCGGCCATCTGCGCGCCGGCGGTGGCGAGCTCGTCGAGGGTCTCGCTGATGTGCACCGTGCCGGGCGCCGCCGCCGGTGCGGTCGCCCACGGCACCGGCCCGTCGAGCGCCCAGTCCACCTTCACCGTGCCCGGGTCCCACTCGAAGCGGTCCATCTTGCGCCGCAGCCGCGACGGGAGGTGGTCCCACGACACGAGTTCGCCGTACAGCGCCGGCGCGGAGACGTCGGCGACCACGGCCCGGGTCGCCTCGACCAGGTCCCCGCCCTCGGTGCGTACGGCGCTCGCCCGGCCGTCGCGCACGACCACCTCGACCACCCGCTCGCCGGTGCGGATCGTCCCGCCGCGGGACTCGAACCGGCGTGCCATCGCCGCGGCGAGCATGCCGGCGCCGCCGCGGGGGACCGGGTAGCCGAGGTGCTGGCCGACCATCGCGAGCAGCCACCCCATGACGCCCGAGCCGGGGGCGTCGACCGGGATGTCGGTGTGCGCGGCGTTCCCGGCGATCAGCATCTTCGCCTCGATCCCCCGGAACTGCCGATCGGCCAGCGACCGGGCGGGGGAGAGCAACATCTGGACGAACGACAGCCCACCGACGCCGGGCAGCTTCGCGAGCGCACCGAGCCCGTTGCGCACCGGCGGGAACGGTGAGAGCAGGGCCCCGACCACCTGGTCGCCGATGCGCTGCCAGCCTCGGCACAGCTCCAGCCACGCGTCCCCGTCGCCGGGGGCGAGCTCGTCGAGCGCCGCGGCGGTCGCCTCGGGGGTGCGGTGCATCAGCGCCCACCTTCCGTCCCGGAACGGCGTCGCCGCGACGGCCGGGGCGTGCGACCACTCCAGCCCGAACCGCTCGAGCTCCAGGCCCTGGATGGTCGGCGAGACCATCGCCAACGGGTAGAACGAGCTGAACGTGTCGTGCACGAAGCCGTCGTGCACGTCGCTGTCGCTCTGCACCGCGCCGCCGACGCGGTCCTGCGCCTCCAGGACGAGCACGTCCCACCCCGCGTCGGCGAGCAGGTTCGCGGCGACGAGCCCGTTGGGGCCGCTGCCGATGACGACGGCGTCGTGTGCGCTCATGCGTCAGTCCTACCCGCTGGTGCGGGGGCTACGCGGTGACCCCGGTCAGTTCTCCGGGATCTCCATGTTGCCGAGCGCGCACTTGGTCAGCGGCTCGATCAGCTCCTGGCCGGCGTCCTCGTCGCCGGAGAAGGTGCCCACCAACATGCCGCGGACCGAATCCTCGGTGAGGGCGTCCTCGAAGCACTGCTTCACCTCGGCGCTCTGGTCGCCCATCGAGGAGCTGAGCTCGTCGGCGATCGTGTCCATCACCTCGGTGCAGTCGAACATCGAGTCGACGAGCACCTCGGCGTCCTCCTTGGCCATCTCCGGGGTCTCGGCCTTCTCGTTGACGGTGCCGTCCTCGTTGAGGAAGCCGTATTCCTTGAGCTTCTCGACCCCGATCCCGTCGACCATGTCCTCGGAGATGCAGTCGGCGTCCTTCTTCTCCAGCTCGATCATCTGCTCCTCGGCCTGCTGCTGCATCAGGTAGTCCGAGATCGCCGACTTGGCCTCCTCGTCCTCGCCGCCACCGCCACAGGCGGTCAGGACCAGGAGAGAGGCGAGAGCGGCGGACAGGAGGGTGCGCTTCATGGGGGCTCCCGGGCTGGAGGTCAGATCACGGGGAGCATAGCGGTCGAGGACCGCCTGGGCCGCGTCGATATCGTTCACGGACATGGAGCCACGAGCAGTGCCCGGAGCCGGAGAGGTGCGCGCCGAGGACGCCTTCGACGTCGCGGCGGTGGCGGCCTGGCTCGCCGCCCAGGACCTCGAACCGGCGCTGGCCGCGGACCTGGCCGGGGTGCCCGACGTACGCCAGTTCTCCTCCGGGGCGTCCAACCTGACCTACCTGCTGCGGTACCCCGCGCGAGACCTGATCCTGCGCCGCCCGCCCGCGGGACAGAAGGCTCGCGGCGCCCACGACATGGCGCGTGAGTTCACGATCCAGGCCCGGCTGCGTCCGGTGTTCCGCTACGTCCCGCAGGTGGTCGCGCTGTGCGAGGACGAGGGCGTGATCGGCTCGGAGTTCTATGTGATGGAGCGGATCGAGGGCACGATCCTGGGCCGTGACCTGCCGCCCGGCACCGACCTGACGCAGTCGCAGGTGCGCCGGATGTGCACCGGCGTCCTGGACCGCCTGGTCGAGCTGCACTCGGTGGACGCGCAGGCCGCCGGGCTGGGCGACCTCGGCAAGGGCCGGGGGTACGTCGCTCGCCAGGTCGCCGGATGGTCGGAGCGGTACCGCCGTGCCCGCACCGAGGACGTGCCCGACTTCGAGCAGGTGATGGCCTGGCTCGACGAGCACCAGCCCGACGACGTCGGCTCCTGCGTGATCCACAACGACTACCGCTTCGACAACGTCGTCCTCGACGACGACCTCGAGGTGCGCGGCATCCTGGACTGGGAGATGGCCACCCTCGGCGACCCGCTGATGGACCTCGGCGGCGCGCTGGCCTACTGGGTGCAGGCCGACGACGACGAGGTGTTCGCGCAGTTCCGGCGCCAGCCCACCCACCTGCCCGGGATGCTCACCCGCGCCGAGGTGGTCGACTACTACGCCGAGCGGACCGGCCTGACCGTCACACCCGAGCAGTGGCGCTTCTACGAGGTGTTCGGGCTGTTCCGGCTCGCGGTGATCGCCCAGCAGATCTACTACCGCTACTTCCACAAGCAGACCACCAACGAGGCGTTCGCGATCATGGGCCTGGCCGTCGGCTACCTCGACCAGCGCTGCCGGGGGCTGCTGCGATGAGCCAGATCCTGCTGGTCCGGCACGGCCAGGCGTCCTGGGGCAGCGACGACTACGACGTGCTCTCCGAGCTCGGCGAACGGCAGGCGCGGGCGCTCGGCGAGTCCCTGGCCGCCCGCGGCATCCGCCCCGACCTCGTCGTCCGCGGGTCGATGCGCCGGCACCGGCAGACGACCGAGCACGCCCTGGCCGGCGCCGGCTGGGAGCCCGGCGAGGTGGTCGAGGACGCCGACTGGGACGAGTTCGACCACGAGCAGGTCTTCGCGATGCACCCCGCCGCCTACGGGGAGGGCGAGGAGCTCACCCGCGCCCAGTTCCAGGAGTGGTTCGACGGGGCGCTGCTGCGCTGGGCCGGGGGCGAGTACGACCACGACTACGACGAGTCGTTCACCGCCTTCGCCGACCGCGTCGAGTCCGCGCTGCGCCGCACCGCCGACCGCCTCGGCCGCAACGAGACCGCCGTGGTGTTCACCTCCGGCGGGACGATCTCGAGGGTCGTGGTCTCGCTGCTCGGCGGCACCCCGCACACCTGGGCCCAGCTCAACCCGGTCACCGTCAACGCCTCGGTCACCAAGGTCGTGGTCGGCCGCCGCGGGATGACCCTGATCTCCTTCAACGACCACAGCCACCTCGAGCAGGCCGGCGACGGCTTCATCACCTACCGCTAAGGACCCGCATGTCGACGCAGTTCCGCAAGACGATCCTGATCACCGGCGCGAGCTCCGGGCTCGGCGAGGAGATGGCTCGGCAGTTCGCCGCTCTCGACCACGACCTCGCGCTCTGCGCCCGTCGTACCGACCGGCTCGAGGCGCTCAAGGCCGAGCTCGCCGGCAAGCACCCCGGCGTGCGGGTGGAGGTGCGCGCGCTCGACGTCAACGACGACGAGCAGGTGTTCGCGGTGTTCCGCGCCTTCCGCGAGGACTTCGGCAGCATCGACCGGGTCGTGATCAACGCCGGGCTCGGCAAGGGCGCCCCGATCGGCACCGGCCGGTACGACGCCAACAAGCAGACCGCGATCACCAACTTCATCGGCGCGCTCGCACAGACCGAGGCCGCGATGGAGATCTTCCGCGACCAGGACGCCGGCCACCTGGTGATGATCTCGTCGATGTCGGCGATGCGCGGGATGCCCAAGACGGTCACGACGTACGCCGCGACCAAGGCCGGCGTCGCGCACCTGGCCGAGGGGCTGCGTGCGGAGCTGATGGGCAGCCCGATCCGGATCTCGGTGATCTACCCCGGCTACATCCGCTCGGAGATGAACGAACGGGTCAAGAACGCCCCGTTCATCGTCGGCACCGAGAAGGGCGTGCGTTCCATCGTCGAGGCGATCGAGAAGGAGAAGCCGTCCGCGCGAGTGCCGGCCTGGCCGTGGGTGCCGCTCGGTGCGGCGATGAAGCACCTGCCGCTGCCCGTCGTACGCCGCCTGCTGGGCTGAGCCGGCTCTTGTGCGGGTCCTGGCCCGGCTGACCGGCGCTTGTGCGGCCCTGACCCCGCGGACGACCGGGGCTCGTGCGGGGCCGACCCGGGTGGGCCATTGCAGCGGGTCGTCGCCTCGGAGCAGGCTGGGAGACGACCGAGTGTGCCGACTCGAGGAGCGTGGTGATGGCAGGCAAGGTTGTGCACTTCGAGATCCCCTACGACGACGGCGACCGGGCCCGCGGCTTCTACCGCGAGGCGTTCGGCTGGGAGCTGTCGACCTGGGGCGAGGGCGACTACACGCTGGTGTCCACCGGTCCGACCGGCGAGTCCGGCGCCACCGAGCCGGGGTTCATCAACGGCGGGATGATGCAGCGCGAGGCGCCCTACTCGACGCCGGTGATCGTGATCGAGGTCGACGACGTCGACGCCGCGCTGGCCACCATCGAGCGGCTGGGCGGGTCGACGGTGATGGCCAAGCAGCCCGTCGGCGACATGGGTTGGTCGGCGTACTTCAAGGACCCCGAGGGCAACCTGATGGGGCTGTTCCAGACCACCTGAGGCCCCGGGCTCAGCGCAGGTAGCGCCGCGCCCCGGCGTACTCCGCGCGGTAGCTCGGCGTCGAGGTCGGGATGATCCGCACCTGCTTGCCGGTGCCGGGCGCCTCGATCATCTGGCCGTCGCCGACGAACATCGTCACGTGGTGGACCAGGCCGTCGGTCGCGTAGAACAGCAGGTCGCCCTTGCGCAGCGGCCGGACCGGCATGCCGCTCTGCGACTGCGGGAGGGCGTCGCGCGGGATCCGGATGCCGTGCACGCGGTAGGTCAGCCAGGTCAGTCCCGAGCAGTCCAGGCCGAACCCGGTCAGGCCCGACCACAGGTAGTCCAGCCCGAGGAAGGACTTCGCGACCCGCACGATGCTGCGCCGGCTCGGTGCGATCGCCGGCTCGCCGGTGTCGTGCACCCGGACCACGCTGCGCGCGAGCCGGCGCACCTTCCCGGTCGGGTCGACGACCCGGACGAACCGCGGCCGCTCGGTGACTACCGGGAACCTCGTGCCGTAGCTGATCTTCAGCACACGTCGGCTGTCCTGCTGGTCGGTGCGCAGCCAGGCGGTGCGCTTCACGACGGTGGCCCGTCGCGCGGAGGCCGTCGGCTGCTGGGCGGTGAGCTGGCGGCGCGGGACCCAGCCGGGGTACCCACGGCGGTCCTTCTGGCTCGGCTGCGACGGCACGACCACCTTCGCCCAGCCCGGCCGGAGCCGCAGCACGCGGACCCGGTCGCCGAGCAGCGCCTGCGTGTCGGCGCGGCCGTTGAGCGCGCGGCGCTCCGCGGTCGACATGCCGCTGAGCCAGGCGTCGATCCGGGCCGGGCGTTCGAGTGCGGGCGCGTCGACCGCGCGCGGCGACTCGGGGGAGCGCCACAGGGTCGTCACCGAGACCGCGACCCACGCGTCCCTCCCGGCTCGGAGGCCGGGTGCTCGTCGGGTCCGGGCGGCCGGGGGCGTGGTGGTGCTCGGTGCCGCGGTGCTCGGGGTGGCGCTTGCTGCGGTGCTCGACGTGGCGGTCGCGTGCGACGCCGGCGGCGCTTCCGTCGTACCCGATGCGCACGCGGTCAGCACGAGCGCGGCCGACAGCGCGACCGTGAGGGCGGCGCGGAGCGCGAGGTGGATCCGGTGGGCGAGCGGGTGCGAGGGTGGCATGCCACCAGGGTGCCCCCTGCGAGGGTGCTCCGACAGTGCCTTTGGTCGGTCCAGCCGCCGGAGGGCCCGTCGCTGGTCGAGCTCCTGGCCGCCGCTCGGGCTCCTGGCCGCTGGTCGAGCTCCTGGCCGCTGGTCGAGCTTGTCGAGGCCCTTGCGTGGCTGTTCGCCGTTCACTTGCAACGTTCTGCACCATTCGGAGCCCGAAAGTGGTGCATTTCGTTGCAACTCAGGGTCCGCGCCGTACGACGATCCCTCAGCCGCCGAACGTCATCCGGAAGTCACCGAGCCGGAACGAGGCGACCGGCTGGCGTCCGTGCAGCCAGGCCAACGGCCCATCGGCGCCGAAGTCCCAGTGGCCCAGGACCGGCATGTTGCGCGAGGTCCCGGACACCGGCGTCACCACCGGCGTGCCGTCGTCGCGGGTCTGCGCGACGGTGAACCGGAACGGGGTGCGCAGCGACGGCACCCGCGCGGCGGTGAACCGGGCCGCGGCGATCGGGGACCCGTTGATGTTCGCGTCTCCTGACGCCCGGACCGCGGGCCCGATCTCCCGGGACGACACGTGCAGCTCGGCGAGGTCCTTGGGGATCGCCCACAGGGAACGGCCGCCGTCGCGGGAGGCCTCGGAGTCGACCCAGATGTCGGTGATGTGGACCCGCGGCACGGCCCCGTCGCGGACCAGCCGGGCAAGCAGCAGCTCGCGGTAGGTGAGCACGCTCGGCTCGGTGTAGTCGACGAACGCGGCGCCGTACAGACCTGCGGGACGGTCGCCCGTGCCGGCGCGCACCGCGAACAGCGACAACCACATGTGGCCCTGCATCGACCAGGGCGGCGACGGGAACGGCACGGAAGCACTCTAGACCGCACCGGCGGTGCGTATGGCAACCTGTTGCACCTCTCTTCGGAAGGTCGTTCACACATGAGTGCACGCGTCTGCATCATCGGCGCAGGGTCGTCGGGCATCGCCGCCGCCCAGGTCCTCCACGAACGCGGGATCGACTTCGACTGCTTCGAGATGGGCAGCGAGGTGGGCGGCAACTGGCGCTACGAGAACGACAACGGCATGTCCTCGGCGTACCGCTCGCTGCACATCAACACCTCCCGGCAGCTGATGGAGTACCGCTCCTTCCCGATGCCCGAGGACCTGCCCGACTACCCGAGCCACTGGCAGATCGCGGACTACTTCGACGCCTTCGTCGACCACTTCGGCTTCCGCGACAAGATCACCTTCCGCACCGAGGTGGTCAAGGTCGAGCCGGTGGGGCCCGGGCGGTACGACGTCACCGTCCGCGGGCGTGACGAGCAGGGCCGGCCCGCCGAGCCCGAGCTGCACCACTACGAGCGCGTGATCGTCGCGAACGGCCACCACTGGGACCCGCGCTGGCCCGAGCCGTCCTTCCCGGGGTCGGAGACCTTCCCGGGCGTGCAGATGCACGCGCACTACTACAAGACCCCGCACCTGTTCGAGGGCAAACGCGTGCTGGTGCTCGGGATCGGCAACTCCGCAACCGACATCGCAGTGGAGTCCTCCCGCGTCGCCGAGGAGACCTACCTCGCGATGCGCCGCGGCGCGCACATCCTCCCGAAGTTCATCTTCGGCGTGCCCACCGACCACCTGACCGACTCGGTCGTCGCGCGGACACCGCTGGTCGTGCAACAGACGTTGATGGCGGCGATGCTGCGGATCACCCGAGGGAAGGTCACCGACTACGGGCTGCCCGAGCCCGACCACACGGTGCTGCACGCCCACCCGACGGTCAGCGACGACCTGCTGACCCGGCTCGGCCACGGCGACATCACGGTCAAGCCGAACATCGACCGGTTCGAGGGCTCGAAGGTGTTCTTCGTCGACGGCTCCGCCGCGGAGGTCGACGTCGTCGTCTACTGCACCGGCTACAAGGTGACCTTCCCGTTCTTCGACGAGAAGGTGGTGCGGGCCCAGGACAACCACATCGACCTGTACCGCCGGGTGGTGGACCCCGAGCACCCGGGCCTGTACTTCATCGGACTGATCCAGCCGCTCGGCGCGATCATGCCGCTGGCCGAGATCCAGGCCGAGTGGGTCGGCGACCTCATCGCCGGCGAGGGCGAGCTGCCGTCGTACGACGAGATGCGCGCCCAGATCGAGGAGTACGACGAGCAGCTCCGCCGTCGCTACGTGGCGTCCAAGAGGCACACGATCCAGGTGGACTTCCACAAGTACCTCGCCGAGATCGAGCGCGAGCGCCGCGCGTCGCGGGCCCGGGCGCTGGGCCGACCGGTGACCCGCACCGACCAGCTGCGCTCGGGCCTGCGCGGCCTGCGCGGCCTTGCCGGCGACGTGGTCACCCGGACCCGGGCCGGGCGAGACGCCGCCAGACATGGAGCGAGCCCCACCCGGTAGATGGCCTGCCCGGGTGGGGCTCGTGGTCGAGAGGTGAGCCGCTTGGCGTAGCGGCTACTACTACGCGGTTGCGTACTCCCGCTCGACGACCGGTGCGGCAGCGGTGGCGACCTTGGGCTGCTTCGTGGCGACGAAGAGGCCTGCTGCCAGCAGGATCAGGGTCAGGCCCACACCACCGGCCATGAAGGAGACACCGAAGGCCAGGACCGAGGTGAACAGGGCACCGCGGAGCAGGGCGCCGTTCATGGCGGTCGGGCGGACGGGGTCCTCGCGGTCCATCTCGGCGTAGGTCTTGCCGCCGGTGGCCTCGAGGGCGTGGGTGTCGATCACGTCGGCCTGGGCCCACGCGGTGATCGGGCCGTCGACGACCTCGCCGGCGTACTTGCCGGGGTTCTCCTCGCTGTACGGCGAGACGGTCATGTTCTGGTCGGCGAGCTGACTGGAGACCATCGTCCAGGCGACCCCGCCACCGACGAGCATGACGGCGCCGATGACGCCGATGACGGCGGCGATGATCCTGGTGATGCGGGTGTTCGTAGCCATTGTGGTTCGTGTCCCTTCCGGACTGGTAGCCGTCGCGGTGTCCGGGATCTTCCGGTCCTTGCGCTTTTGACACTTAGATCCTCGGCGATCCAGCGGCCGAATCGGACCGGCAAAGGTCCCGTCCTGACAGGCCTTGGTCGGGTCCTTCGCGGGACCTTCACCGGGCCTGAGGTCCCGGCCCGACCGGGACCCTGTCGGGTCGGGGTGCTGCCGGCGGACGCCGAACCGGCGCTCGTGCGTCGGACCCGGCCGGCGGGCCGCCCGGGCAGCCGGGCCGGCACTCGTGCGGACGCGTGGCCCGGGCGCTCCGGCTAGCGCAGGTCGACGGCGTACTCGAGCTCGGTCGGATGCGGCGGCCACGGGGCCGCCTGTTGTTCGCCGGTCGCGCTCCAGCCGAGGTGTTCGTACAGCCCGCGGGCGCGGTGGTTCTCCGCCAGCACCCACAGCGTGGCGCGCTCTGCGCCTCCTGCAGCGATCGCCTCGAGGGCCTGGGTGATGGCCGTTCTTGCCAGGCCTTCGCCCCAGTGGTCGGGATGGACTGCCAGGTGGCGCAGCGTGCGGTCGTCGTACGCCGCATAGGCGCTGAGCCCGCCGGGTCGTTCCGTGACGAGCACCGTGGCCGAGGGATCCTCCAGGACCAGGCGCCAGCGCGACAGCACGGCGTCGAACGGGAACGGGAACCTCTCGGGTGGGAACACGTGGCCAAGTGCCTCGAGGTTGGCGTCGCGCTCGAGCTCGGCCAGCGGCAACAAGTCGGATTCGGTGGCGGCGCGGAACACGCGGCCATTCTGCCCCGGCCACTCAGCCGTACAGGCGGGCGCCGGCTACCGACCACGCCCGTCACAACCGTTCAGCTGAGCGGTTGTGACAGCCGCACGTCGGCGAAGCACCGTCACAACCGTTCAGCTGAGCGGTTGTGACAGCCGCACTCGGCGAAACCCCGTCACAACCGTTCAGCTGAACGATCATGGCAGCCGTGGGAGAGCTTGCCCGGGCCGCCTCCGGTCGCGGGCGCTTCCTCGAGGCAGGCCCAACTCAGAAAAAGTCAGGCTTGACTGTTTGTTGCCAGCCAGGCCAGGATGGCGCGCATGACCACGACCGCGGCGCGCGTGCCCCAGGAGGAGCGCACCCGCGCCATGCGTCACCGCCTGCTCGAGGCGACGGTGGAGCTGCTGGTCGAACGCGGCTGGAGCGGTACGACGACCACCCTGGTCTCGAAACGCGCAGGGGTGTCGCGGGGCGCGCAGCTGCACCACTTTCCGACGAAGAGCGCGCTGGTGCTCGCCGCCGTGGAACACCTCAGCGAGGTGCGTGGACGCGAGCTCGATGAGGCGGCCGGGAAGCTCCCCGGTGGCCGACGTCGCACCCGGGCCGTGCTGGAGATGCTCGCGGACCACTTCACCAGCCCGGTGTTCACCGCCGCCCTGGAGCTCTGGGTCGCTGCCCGCACCGACCCCGACCTCCTGGCCGCGGTCTCCCCGCTCGAGCGCAACATCGGTCGCGAGATCCACCGCCGGACCGTGGAGCTGCTCGACGTCGACGAGACCAGCCCCGGCACCCGCGAGCTGGTGCAGGCCACGCTGGACCTCGTCCGCGGCCTCGGCCTGGCCAACACGATCAGCGACGACACCGCCCGCCGCAAGCGGATCCTCGACGAGTGGGCGCGCACGCTCGACACGCGCCTGCGCCGCGACCAGAAGCAGGAGAAGCGATGACCGAGCAGCACACCGCTCCGACCGACGCGAGCCGGACCAAGCGCAAGCAGCTGTGCCGGGTGGTGACCGACCTGGCGGTCGAGGGCGACGTCCTCGACGGGATCGTCGCGCCGCTCGCCCCGGATGCCTGGCGCACGCCCACCCCTGCCGAGGGTTGGGACGTCGCCCACCAGATCGCGCATCTCGCGTGGACCGACGAGGTCGCGGTCAAGGCGGCCACCGACAAGGAGGCCTGGGACGCCGTGGTGCTGCAGGCGATCGAGGACCCGACCGGGTTCGTCGACACCGAGGCCGCGCGGCTTGCGGCCCTGGAACCGGGGGTGCTTCTCGCTCGCTGGCGCGAGGCCCGCGCCACCCTCGCGGAGACCCTGCTCGCGCTGCCCGAGGGCGCCAAGCTGCCCTGGTTCGGCCCGCCGATGAGCGCCACGTCGATGGCCACTGCGCGCTACATGGAGACCTGGGCGCACGGGCTCGACGTCGCCGAGGCTCTCGGCGTCGAGCTGCCGCCCACCGACCGGATCCGGCACCTCGTGCACCTCGGTGTGCGCACCCGCAACTTCGCCTTCTCCGTGCACGAGCTCGACGCCCCGGCCGAGGAGTTTCGGGTCGAGCTGACCTCCCCGAGCGGGGAGACGTGGGCTTACGGGCCCGAGGACGCCGCCCAGTCGGTTCGTGGATCGGCGTACGACTTCTGCCTGCTGGTCACCCAGCGCCGCCACCGCGACGACCTCGACCTGGTGGCGGACGGTCCCGACGCGGACCGGTGGCTCGACATCGCCCAGGCCTTCGCCGGCCCGCCGGGCACGGGCCGGGTCCCCACGAGCTCGACCGACGAGGTCTCGACCCTTCGGCAGGCTCAGGGCACCGCAGGCGGGGAGGGCGCATGAGTACGACCGGCGCGACCGGTGACGTGCTGCGGATCGGCAACTGCAGCGGGTTCTACGGCGACCGGCTCTCGGCGATGCGCGAGATGCTCGAAGGCGGCGAGCTCGACGTGCTCACCGGCGACTACCTGGCCGAGCTCACCATGCTGATCCTCGGCCGCGACAAGATGAAGGACCCCAACCTCGGCTACGCGCGCACGTTCGTGAAGCAGGCCGAGGACTGCATGGGCCTGGCGCTGGAGGGCGGCGTGAAGATCGTCTCCAACGCCGGCGGCCTGAACCCGGCCGGCCTCGCCGACCGGCTCCGCGAGATCGCGAAGGCACAGGGCCTCGACCCTCGGATCGCCTACGTACAAGGCGACGACCTGATGCCGCGGGTCGGCGAGCTGGGGATCCACAACGCCCTCACCGCCAACGCGTACCTCGGCGCGTTCGGCATCGCGGCAGCCCTCGACCGGGGCGCAGACATCGTCGTCACCGGACGGGTCACCGACGCCTCTGTGGTGGTCGGACCGGCAGCCTCGCACTTCGGCTGGAGCCCGGCGCAGTACGACGAGCTCGCCGGCGCGATGGTCGCGGGCCACATCATCGAGTGCGGCACCCAGGCCACCGGCGGCAACTTCTCCGGCTTCCGCTCCTTCAAGCCCGACACCCGGCCGCTCGGCTTCCCGATCGCCGAGGTGGCCGCCGACGGCAGCTCGGTGATCACCAAGCACCCCGGCACCGGTGGCGTCGTCACCACCGACACGGTGACCGCTCAGCTGGTCTACGAGATCGGCGAACCCACCTACCTCGGTCCCGACGTCTCCGCACGCCTGGACACGATCGAGCTCGCCGCCGACGGACCCGACCGAGTACGGGTCTCCGGGGTGCGTGGTGAGGCACCGCCATCGACGCTCAAGGTCTGCGTCAACGAGCTCGGCGGCTTCCGCAACAGCGTGGAGTTCGTGCTGGTCGGCCTGGACATCGACGCCAAGGCCGACTGGGTCCGCGCCCAGATGGAGGCGGCGCTGGCCGCGCACCCGCCGGCCGCCGTCCAGTGGACCCTCGCGCGCACCGACCGCGAGGACGCCTCGACCGAGGAGGCCGCGAGCTGCCGGCTGCGATGTTCGGTCAAGGACTCGGACCCGAACGTCGTCGGCAAGCGGTTCACCGCGGCCGCCGTCGAGCTCGGCCTGGCGTCCTACCCCGGCTTCACGCTGACCGCGCCGCCGGCACCCGCATCCCCCTACGGCGTCTACCGGGCGGAGTACGTCGACCGTGGCATCGTGCAGCACTCCGTGGTGCACGCCGACGGCACAGCCCAGCTCGTCGAGGGGCCCGCCGTGCTCGATGCCCCTCCCTCCGACACTCAGTCCGCTGGAAGCGCCGACTTCGCTGACGGGGCTGACGGGACTGGAGGCGTTGACGGTGCTGCCGCCGCTGCCACATCGGCGGACGGAGCCGCGCCGAGCGCCGCATCGGTCGAGCCCGAGCCCGCGAGCCGGCCGGAGTCGTCCCCGACGCAGGCACCGGACGACGTGGCCGCCGCGGTGGCCGAGCAGGCACCCCCGGACACCGTCACCCGCCGGCTCCCGCTGGGCACCTTCGTCCATGCCCGTTCCGGCGACAAGGGCGGCGACGCCAACGTCGGGTTGTGGGTCGACCGCAGCCGGCACACCGAGGAGCGCGTCGCCTGGCTGACCAAGCTGGTCACGCCGGAGAAGATCCGCGAGCTCGTGCCCGAGGCGGAGGACCTCCCGGTGGAGGTGTATCCACTGCCCAACCTGGGCGCGGTCAACGTCGTGATCCGCGGTCTGCTCGGTCAGGGCGTCGCGGCCTCGACCAGGTTCGACCCCCAGGCGAAGGCCCTGGGCGAGTGGCTGCGCTCGCGCCACGTGAGCATCACGGAGGACCTGCTGTGAGCATCACCCAGACCCCAACGGCGAGGTTCTTCACGCCGGAGCAGGAGGCGCTGCGCGACAGCGCGAGAGCCTTCGTGCGCAAGGAGGTCCTGCCGCACCTGCAGGTGTGGGAGGACGCCCGCCAGGTGCCCCGCGAGCTGCACACCAAGGCCGCCGCGCAGGGCTTCCTCGGGCTCGGCGTACCCGAGGAGAAGGGCGGCAGCGGCGGCACCTTCCTCGATGCTCTGGCGCTGACCGAGGCCATGGCGGAGGCCGGGGCCAGCTCGGGCCTGCTCGCGGCACTGTTCACCTCCGGGATCGCGCTTCCTCACATCGTGGCCGCTGGCACCGACAGTCTGGTCGACCGTTTCGTCCGGCCGACCCTGGCGGGAGAGACGATCGGGTCGCTGGCGATCACCGAGCCCGGTGGCGGCTCCGACGTCGCGAACATCCGCACGACCGCCGTACGCGACTCCGCGACCGGCGACTTCGTCGTCAACGGTGCGAAGACCTTCATCACCTCCGGCGTCCGCGCCGACTTCGTCACCACCGCCGTGCGCACCGGCGAGCCCGGCTGGAGTGGGATCAGCCTGCTCGTGATCGAGAAGGGCACACCCGGCTTCGAGGTCACCGGGTCGCTGTCCAAGATGGGCTGGCACTGCTCCGACACCGCCGAGCTGTCGTTCACCGACGTGCGGGTGCCGGCGGCGAACCTCGTCGGTGAGGAGAACGGCGGGTTCGTCCTGATCGCCCAGCAGTTCGTCACCGAGCGGCTGGCGCTGGCCGTCCACGGCTACGGCATCGCGACCCGCGCCCTGGAACTGACCGTCGACTACGCCAAGCAGCGCGAGACGTTCGGCAAGCCGCTGGCCGCACGCCAGGTCGTGCAGCACAAACTCGTCGAGATGCACCGCAAGGTCGACGTCGCCCGCACCTACACCCGCGAGGTCGCCCGACGGTTCGTCAACGGTGAGGAACCACTCGCAGAAGCCTTGCAGGCAAAGGCCTTCGCGGTCGAGGCGTGCGAGTTCGTGGTCGACCAGGCCGTCCAGATCCACGGCGGCACCGGATACATGCACGGGATCGAGGTGGAGCGGGCCTACCGCGACGCCAGGATCCTCGGAATCGGAGGAGGAGCCACCGAAGTGCTCAACGACCTGACCGCCCGACTGCTGGGGTACACCGCATGAGCGCCGACACCGACACCGCGCCGGGGACCGAGCCGGTCGAGACCGCGGCGCCGCCCACCCGGCGCGAGGCGATGCTCGAGAAGCTCGCCGCGCTGGACGCCGAGCACGCCAAGGCCGTCGCGGGCGGGGGCGAGAAGTACGTCGCCCGGCACCGCGAACGCGGCAAGCTGACCGCCCGCGAACGCGTCGAGCTGCTGCTCGACGAGGGCTCGGCGTTCCTCGAGCTCAACCCGCTGGCCGGCTGGGGCTCGGACTTCACGGTCGGTGCGAGCGTGGTCACCGGCATCGGCGTGATCGAGGGCGTCGAGTGCATGATCACCGCCAACGACCCCACGGTGCGCGGTGGCGCGAGCAACCCGTGGACGTTGAAGAAGCTGTTCCGGGCAGCGCAGATCGCCCGGGAGAACCGGCTGCCGCAGGTCAACCTCGTCGAGTCCGGTGGCGCCGACCTGCCGACGCAGAAGGAGATCTTCATCCCCGGCGGCGACCTGTTCCGGGGGCTGACCAAGGCGAGCGCTGCGAAGACGCCGACGATCGCGCTGGTCTTCGGCAACTCCACCGCCGGCGGTGCCTACGTGCCGGGCATGAGCGACTACGTGGTGATGGTCAAGGAGGGCGCGAAGGTCTTCCTCGCCGGGCCGCCGCTGGTCAAGATGGCCACCGGCGAGGAGTCCGACGACGAGTCGCTCGGCGGCGCGGAGATGCACGCGCGCCAGTCCGGCCTGGCCGACTACCTCGCGGTCGACGAGTACGACGCGATCCGGCTCGGCCGGCGGATCGTCGCGCGGCTGAACTGGCGCAAGGCGAGGCCGTTCGGCGGGGTCTCGACAGGCTCGACCACCGGCGCGGGCTCGACCACCGGGGTCTCGACAGGCTCGACCACCGGCGTGGGCTCGACCACCGGCGCGGGCTCGACCACCGGGGTCTCGACGGGCTCGGCCACCGGCGCGGGCTCGACCACCGGGGTCTCGACAGGCTCGACCAGCGGGGCCGGGTTCGCCGAGCCGGAGAAGGACGTCGAGGAGCTGCTCGACCTGATCCCGACCGACCTGAAGGAGCCGTTCGACCCCCGCGAGGTGATCGAGCGGGTCTGTGACGGCGTCAGCGAGACCAACAAGGTCGTCTTCGACGAGTTCAAGCCGCTCTACGGCCCCTCGCTGGTCACCGGCTGGGCGAAGATCCACGGCCGCCAGGTCGGCATCCTCGCCAACGCGCGTGGGGTGCTGTTCAGCGAGGAGTCGCAGAAGGCCGCGCAGTTCATCCAGCTGGCCAACCAGATCGACGTACCCCTGCTGTTCCTGCACAACACCACCGGCTACATGGTCGGCAAGGAGTACGAGCAGGGCGGGATCATCAAGCACGGCTCGATGATGATCAACGCGGTCAGCAACTCCACGGTCCCGCACATCTCGCTGATCATGGGCGCGTCCTACGGTGCTGGGAACTACGGCATGGCCGGTCGGGCGTACGACCCGCGGTTCCTGTTCACCTGGCCGTCGGCGAAGTCCGCGGTGATGGGCCCCCAGCAGCTCGCCGGTGTGCTCTCGATCGTCGCGCGGCAGGCCGCGGAGGCGAAGGGCAAGCCGTACGACGAGGAGGCCGATGCCGGACTGCGGGCCTACGTCGAGGAGCAGATCGAGAAGGAGTCGCTGCCCTACGTGCTGTCCGGGATGTTGTACGACGACGGCGTGATCGACCCGCGCGACACCCGCACCGTGCTCGGCATCGCCCTGTCCGTGATCGACAACGCCCCGTACGAGGGCACCGACCGCTTCGGCGTCTTCAGGATGTGATGAGGGATGTACGTGGTTTCGAGACGCTCGCAGGCTCGCCCCTCAACCACCGAGGGGGCGGCATGACCATCAACAGATTGCTCGTGGCGAACCGGGGGGAGATCGCCCGCCGGGTGTTCCGGACCTGTCGTGACCTCGGGATCGAGACGGTCGCGGTGCACTCGGACGCCGACGCCGACCTGCCGTTCGTCCGGGAGGCCGACGTCGCCGTTCGGCTGCCCGGGAACACCCCGGCGGAGACGTACCTGCGCGGCGACCTGGTCATCGAAGCCGCCCGCAAGGCCGGCGCCGATGCGATCCACCCCGGCTACGGGTTCCTGTCGGAGAACGCCGACTTCGCCCGCCAGGTGATCGCCGCCGGGCTGACCTGGGTCGGGCCGCACCCTGACTCCATCGACGCGATGGGGTCCAAGGTCGAGGCGAAGAAGCTGATGGAGGCAGCCGGTGTCCCGGTGCTGGGCGAGCTCGACCCGGGCTCGGTCACCGAGGCGGACCTTCCGTTGCTGGTCAAGGCGTCTGCCGGAGGCGGCGGTCGTGGGATGCGCGTCGTGCGCAGCCTCGACCAGGTGGCCGACCAGGTCGAGCTCGCGGCGAACGAGGCCGCCTCGGCGTTCGGTGACCCGACGGTGTTCTGCGAGCCCTACGTCGAGCGCGGCCGGCACGTCGAGGTGCAGGCCGTCGGCGACACCCACGGCACCGTCGTCGTCCTCGGTGAGCGGGACTGCTCGATCCAGCGCCGGCACCAGAAGGTGGTCGAGGAGACCCCGGCACCCGGGCTGGCCAAGGAGACCCGCACCGCGATGCACGACGCCGCCCGTGCGGCCGCGCACGCGATCGGCTACGTCGGCGCCGGGACCGTGGAGTTCCTGCTGTCGGGCGACCGGTTCTTCTTCCTGGAGATGAACACCCGGCTCCAGGTCGAGCACCCGGTCACCGAGCTGGTCACCGGCCACGACCTGGTCGCGATGCAGATCGCCGTCGCCGAGGGGCGGCCGCTGGACGCCACCGACGTCCCCCAGCCGCAGGGCCACGCGATCGAGGTGCGGCTCTACGCCGAGGACCCGGCCGCGAGCTGGCAGCCACAGAGCGGGATGCTCACCACCTTCGACCTCCCCGGGGTCGCCGCGGAGTTCGCGAACCCGACGTCGTACGGCATCCGCCTCGACTCCGGCTTCGAGGCCGGCTCGCTCGTGGGCACCCACTACGACGCGATGCTGGCCAAGGTGGTCGCCTGGGCGCCGACGCGCGACGAGGCCGCTCGCCGGCTCGCCGCCACGCTGCGGCGATCGAGGATCCACGGCCTGCGGACCAACCGCGACCTGCTGGTGGAGGTGCTCCGCGACGACGCGTTCCTCGGCGGCGACGTGCACACGCACTTCCTCGACGAGCGACCGCTCCCCGCGATGGAGGACCGCAGCCTGCCGGGCACCGCGACCGACCAGGCGCTGATGTTCTTCGCCGCCGCCGTGGCGGTCACCGAGCGCGCCGTCGAGCAACGTCCGGTGCAGCGCGGCATCCCGACCGGCTGGCGCAACGTGGTCTCCGCACCGCAGGTCACCGCCTTCGAGCACGACGGCACCGAGGTGCAGGTCGGCTGGTACGGCGGTCGCGACGGCTACCGTCTCGCCGACGTGCAGGACGAGGTGCAGGACGCGCGAGCCCTGTCGGTGTCTCGCACCGCGCGTGGCTACCGCGTGGTCGTCGAGCACGACGGGGTCAGCCACCCGTTCGACGTGTTCGTCGACGGGCCGCCCGACCGGGCCCGGGTCGACGTCGAGTCACCGCTGGGCCACCTGGCGCTCACCCGGGTGCCGCGGTTCACCGACCCGGCCGACCAGGTCGCCACCGGCTCGCTGCTCGCACCGATGCCGGGCAGCGTGATCAGCGTGGCCGTGGCACCCGGGGACGCGGTGTCCGCGGGCCAGGCCGTCCTCGTGCTCGAGGCGATGAAGATGCAGCACACCGTGACCGCACCCCACGACGGGGTCGTGTCCGACGTACCGGTGTCCGTCGGGGAGCAGGTCGCAGCGGGGGCCGTGCTGGCCGTCGTACAGGAGTCAACCGCCGAAGGAGACAGCAATGACTGAGATCGCCTACACCGAGCCCACCGAGCGGCTCGACCTGCGCAAGGAGGTCGCCAAGCTCGCGGCGGGCTACGGGCGCGAGTACTTCGTCAAGCAGGCCCGCGGCGGCGGCAAGACCAAGGACCTGTGGCTCGACATGGGCAAGCACGGCTACCTCGGCGTCGCGGTCCCCGAGGAGTACGGCGGGGGCGGCGGCGGGATCGGCGACCTCGCTGCGGTGTGCGAGGAGCTCGCCGCGATGGGCTGCCCGCTGCTGATGATGGTGGTCAGCCCAGCGATCTGCGGCACGATCATCGCCCGGTTCGGCACCGAGGAGCAGAAGCAGAGGTGGCTGCCGGGGATCGCCGACGGCACGCTGACCATGGCGTTCGCGATCACCGAGCCCGACGCCGGGTCGAACAGCCACAACATCACCACCACCGCCCGCCGCGACCCTTCGACGGGCTCAGGGACCGACGAGTGGATCCTCAAGGGCCGCAAGATCTACATCTCCGGCGTCGACGAGGCCGACGCGGTGCTGGTCGTCGCGCGCACCGAGGACGCCAAGACCGGCAAGCTGAAGCCGGCGCTGTTCGTGGTGCCGACCGACGCGCCGGGCTTCGAGTACCAGCCGATCGACATGGAGATCGTCAGCCCCGAGAAGCAGTTCACGCTGTTCATCGACGACGTGCGGCTGCCGGCCGACGCGCTGGTCGGTGACGAGAACGCCGGGATCATGCAGCTGTTCGCGGGGCTCAACCCCGAACGGATCATGGCCGCCGCGTTCGCGACGGGGATGGCGCGGTTCGCGCTCGACAAGGCGACCGAGTACGTCAAGGGCCGTGAGGTGTGGGGCAGCCCGATCGCCACTCACCAGGCGATCAGCCACCCGCTCGCGCAGACCCACATCGAGATCGAGCTCGCCCGGCTGATGACCCAGAAGGCGGCCGCGCTCTACGACGCCGGGGACGACTTCGGTGCCGGTGAGGCGGCGAACATGGCGAAGTACGCCGCGGGTGAGGCGGCCTGTGCCGCGGCCGACCGGGCCGTGCAGGCCCACGGCGGCAACGGGATCACCAGCGAGTACGGTGTCGCCGGCCTGCTCGTCGCCTCCCGGGTCACCCGGATCGCCCCGGTGTCGCGCGAGATGATCCTGAACTTCGTCGGCTCGCACAGCCTCGGCCTGCCGAAGTCCTACTGACCCCGCCGCCCGCCCCCCCAACCCATGTAACGCGGGGTTATGGACGCTGAACACGTGTCACACCGCGTGGGAACCGTCCACAGCCCTGAGGAGGAAGGTCCCCCGATGTCCGAAGCGCCCGCCGAGCTGGTCCACTACGCCGTCGCCGACGAGGTCGCGACGCTGACCCTCGACTCCCAGCACAACCGCAACGCGCTGTCCAAGCAGCTCGTCGGCGAGCTGTTCGAGCGGCTCGCGCGCGCTGAGGACGACCCGGACGTGAAGGTGGTGCTGATCCGCGCCGAGGGCCGGACGTTCTGCTCGGGCGCGGACCTGTCGGAGGCCAGCGGCGAGGGGATGGAGAAGGCGGCCGGTGTGCTCGTGGACCTGCAGCGCCGGATCGCCACCCTGGCCAAGCCGGTCGTGACCCGCCTGCACGGCAACGTCCGTGCGGGCGGGATCGGCATCGTCGCGGCCTCCGACGTCGCGATCAGCGCCGCCGATGCGACGTACGCCTTCACCGAGGTCCGCCTCGGGCTCACTCCGGCGGCGATCTCGCTGACCGTGCTGCCGCGGATGAACGACCGCGCGGCGGCGCTGACGTTCCTGACCGGCGAAGTCTTCGACGGTACGGCGGCCGCCGGGATGGGCCTGGTGACCAAGGCGGTGTCGGAGGACCAGCTGGACGCCGAGGTCGCAGCCGTGTGCACCGCGCTGGCCAAGGGCAACCGGCAGGGCCTGCGGGAGACCAAGCAGCTGCTCGCCCAGCCGTTGGTCGAGCGGATCGACCGGCACGGCGAGGACCTGGCCCGGCTCTCGGCGCGGCTCTTCGGGTCCGAGGAGGCCAAGAACGCGATGCTGGCTTTCCTGTCCCGCAAGAAGTAGGACACTCGGGGCAACCTTCCCGTAGGCCCACCGCCGACTGGAGAACTCGGCAGATCCGGCAAAGCAACCGGCGAAGTGGGCAATGGTTGCACTTTTCGGCCGCGCGGACGCGCAACCGTTGCCAACTTGGTGAGCACAGGAGTGAGGGCAGCGCGAGCGAAGGGTTCGATCCGGGCTGCGAAAACCGACCGACCACCGGCGGCCACCGGGGTAGAGTTGATGATTCGGTTTTTCGACACCGAGCGCACCCGACGTCGAGGAGCGGTGGATCCACGTTGTCCCCAGACATCGCTGAGCAGGAGCAGGCACACGAGCAGGAGTTCGTGGACCGCGTCTACCTCCAGCTCGAGCAGTCCGCGAAGAACGCCCAGGAGCTCGCCAAGGAGGGGTACGGCCGCGCCCGGCTCGGCCACGAGGGCGGTCTCGTCGAGCGGGACGCGATGGTGTTCCAGGCCGCGAAGCGTCTGGCCACGCTCAACGCCGCGCACGAGGGCCTGGTGTTCGGCCGGCTCGACCTCGGCGCGGAGGGCGAGGACCCCCGCTACATCGGGCGGATCGGGCTGCGCGACGAGAACCGCGACTCGCTGCTGATCGACTGGCGCGCCCCGGCCGCCGCGGTGTTCTACCAGGCCACCGCCGCCGACCCGCAGGGCGTCGTCCGGCGCCGGGTGCTGCGCTGCCAGGGTCAGAAGGTGGTCGCGATCGAGGACGACCTGCTCGACGCCGAGCACCCGCTCGCCGAGCAGCTGCCGATCGTCGGCGAGGGCGCCCTGATGGCACAGCTCTCGCGGGCGCGCGACCGCTCGATGCACTCGATCGTCGCAACGATCCAGGCCGAGCAGGACAAGGCGATCCGCGCGCCGGGCAAGGGCGTCACGCTGATCACCGGCGGTCCCGGCACGGGCAAGACCGTGGTCGCGCTGCACCGCGCGGCGTACCTGCTCTACAGCGACCGCCGCCGCTACGAGACCGGCGGTGTGCTGATCATCGGCCCGTCCGGGGTCTTCATGCGCTACATCGAGCGGGTGCTGCCCTCCCTCGGCGAGACCGCCGTGGCGCTGCGCTCGCTGGGCGAGGTGGTCGACGGGGTCAAGGCCGTGCGCCACGACGACCCGGCGGTCGCGGAAGTGAAGGGCACCGCTCGGATGGCCGAGCTGCTGCGCCGGCTCGCCCGGCAGGCGGTGCCGAGTGCGCCGCGGGAGTTCCGGATCTTCTACCGCGACGAGAACATCGTGCTCGGCTCTCGCGAGCTCGGAGGGGTACGACGCCAGCTGCTGTCGCAGGGCAAGCGGAACCGCGTGCTGCCCAAGGTCCCCCACGCGCTGCTCGACGTGATGTGGCGGCAGGTCCGTGGCGAGCGGGGCCGCGAGCGCGGGCGTGACGACTTCAACCGCGAGATGCTCGACAACGGTGCCTTCCTCGACTTCGTGCGGGCCTGGTGGCCGCCGCTCGACGCGACCGAGGTGCTGCGCTGGGCAGCCGACCCCGAGCTGCTCACCCGCGTCGGCGAGGGCGTGCTGTCGCAGGAGGACACCGCACTGCTGGCGAAGTCGTGGACCTCCGGCGCCACCGGCTGGTCGGTGGAGGACGTGCCGCTGCTCGACGAGCTGCGCTACGCCCTCGGTGACCTGCCGGAGAAGAGCGAGGACGACGAGGAGGACCCGCTGGCCCACCTCACCGACGAGCTCACCCGCGAGGTCACCACGGTCGCCGACCGCGGCTGGTCGCCGACGGAGGCTCGGACCACGACCCGGCTCGAGGACGACACCTACGCCCACGTCCTGGTCGACGAGGCGCAGGACCTCTCCCCGATGCAGTGGCGGATGGTCGGCCGACGCGGTCGCACCGCGAGCTGGACGGTCGTCGGCGATCCGGCGCAGTCGTCGTGGCCGGTGCCGGCGGAGGCGTCCCGCGCTCGGGACGAGGCGTTCGGCGACAAGCCGCGGCACGAGTTTCACCTGTCGACGAACTACCGCAACAGCAAGGAGATCTACGACTTCGCCGCGGCCTACGCCGAGCGGGTCGGGCTCGACGCCGACCTGCCCAACGCAGTGCGGTCGACCGGCGTCGCGCCCGAGGAGCGCTCTGTCGACGATCTCGAGTCGGGAGTGCGTACGGCGGTCGGCGAGCTGGCTCAGGCCGTCGAGGGAACCGTCGGGATCGTCGTGCCTGCTGCTCGCCGTACCTCCGTGCAGGGCTGGCTGGACCGCTGGGACGAGCTCGGCGAGGACCGTGCTGGCGGGGCAGACGCCCGGATCGCGGTGCTCACCGGACTGGACACCAAGGGCCTGGAGTTCGACGGGATCGTCGTGGTCGAGCCAGGCGAGATCGAGGCGGAGTCGGCCACCGGCCGGGCGACGCTGTACGTCGTGCTCACCCGCGCCACACAGCGGATGGTCACCGTCTCCACGGCCTGAGGAGCGACCTCAAGTGAGCACGCGGAGCGGCTGCCCGTCGAGGAAGGCCACGATGTCCTCGACGACGTCGCCGTAGAAGACCTGGTAGCCCTCGCGCGTCACGTAGCCCAGGTGAGGGGTCACCAGGCTCCGTGGCGTCGAGCGCAACGGGTGGTCCGGCGGCAGCGGTTCCGTGTCGAACACGTCGACCGCGGCGCCGGCGATCGACCCGCTCTCGAGTGCCTCGACCAGGGCGGAGGTGTCCACGATCGGGCCCCGGGAGGTGTTGACCAGCAACGCGGACCGCTTCATGAGGCCGAGCTCGCGTGATCCGATCAGGTGGCGGGTCCGCTCGCTGAGGACCAGGTGCACGGTCACGACGTCGGAGGTGCTGAGGAGCTCGTCGAACGGCAGGAGTCGCGCTCCTGCTGCCTCGGCTCGCTCGGACGTGAGGTTGGCGCTCCAGGCGACGATCTCCATCCCGAAGGCGCGGCCGATGCCCGCGACGGCAGACCCGAGCCGGCCCAGTCCGACGACGCCGAGGCGCTTCCCGGCAAGGCCGGTGCCGAGCGTGGTCTGCCAGCCGCCGCTGCGGATGTTCGCTGCCTCGGCCTCGAGGTTGCGGCACAGACCGAGGATCAGCGCCCAGGTGTGCTCGACGGTCGCGCTCGCGCTGCTGCGGGTGCCGCAGACGGTGATGCCGAGCCGCTGGGCGGCCGACAGGTCGATGGCCGCGTTGCGGCCGCCGGTGGTGACGAGGAGCCGGAGATCAGGCAGGCACTCGAGCACCGAGCCCGGGAAGGGGGTCCGTTCGCGCATCGCGACCACGACGTCGTACCCGGCGAGGCGCTGCACGTGCTCGTCCGGAGCGGCGAGGTGCTCGGTGAACACCTCGACGTGGGCCCGCTCCCGGACACGGCTCCAGTCGGCGACCTCGAGCGCCGCCCGTTGGTAGTCGTCGAGGATCGCGACCCGCGTCATGCCTGCGGCCCGGCGAGCAGCTGGCGCAGCAGGGAGTCGAGCTGCCGGCGCTTGGCCGGCGAGAGCGGTGAGAGCAACTCGTCCTGGGTGGCGAGCCCCGCGCCGACCGCCTCGTCGATGAGCTCACGGCCCTTGTCAGTGAGGGAGACGAGCTGACCTCGCCGGTCGGACGGGTCGGGGGAACGGCGCACGAGCCCGGCCTTCTCGAGCCGGTCGATCCGGCCGGTGACCCCGCCGGAGGTGAGCATCAGGCTCGCGGTGAGCGCGGAGGGTGAGAGTTGGTACGGCGCCCCCGCACGCCTCAACGTCGCGAGCACGTCGAAGTCGGCTCGGGTGATCCCGAACCTGGCGTAGGCCTCCGTGGCCAGGTCACCGGCCGCCTTGGCGACCCGGTAGAGCCGTCCCACGACTCCCATCGCCTCTGTCTCCAGGTCGGGCCGCTCGCGTGCCCACTGCTCGAGGATCCGGTCCACACCGTCACGTGCCATGCCTCCAGTCTCTCATGAGTGACCATCTTGCATTTTTCTTAGTGCTAAGTATCTTACTACTAAGACAACTCGAGTGCGGTCCGGGCGCTCTCGATCCATGAGAGGGATGGCCCATGAGTGACAACCGGCTGCGCCTCACTGCCTTCACCGCCCTCGCACCGGCCGCATGGGGCACCACCTACCTCGTCGCGACCGAGCTGCTCCCACCGAACAGGCCCCTGCTGGCGGCGACGATCCGCGCTCTGCCGATCGGCCTTCTGATGGTCGCGCTGGGCCGGCAGCTGCCACGCGGGTCGTGGTGGTGGAAGGCGTCCACGCTCGGTGCGCTGAACATCGGCGCGTTCTTCGCACTGCTGTTCGTGGCCGCCTATCGCCTGCCCGGGGGAGTCGCGGCGACGCTCGGGGCGGTGCAGCCGCTGATCGTCGCCGCGTTGGCCGTGCCCCTGCTCGGGCAGCGCCTGACCGGCAGGACGCTGCTGTTCGGCGTTGCCGGAGTGCTGGGCGTCGGCCTGCTGGTGCTGCGCGGCGACGCCGCCCTCGACGTACCCGGAATCCTCGCCGGTGTCGCGGCCACCGCGTCGATGGCCGGCGGGGTGGTGCTCACCAAGCGGTGGGGCCGACCGGTGCCGCTGTTCGCGTTCACCGGCTGGCTGCTCGCCTCAGGCGGGCTGCTCCTGCTGCCGCTCGCGCTGCTGGTGGAAGGTCTGCCTCCGACCGTCACCGGGCGCAACCTCGTCGGCTTCGGGTACCTGGCGGTGATCACCACCGGCCTTGGCTATGCCGTGTGGCTGCGCGGGATCGAGCGGCTGCCGGCCACGAACGTCTCGTTCCTCGGCCTGATGAGCCCGGTGGTCGCCACCGTCGCCGGCTGGGTGGCGCTCGAGCAGGGCCTGACCGGCTGGCAGCTCGTCGGGATGTTCCTCGCTCTCGGGAGCCTCGTGCTCGCCCAGCTGCCGACTCGCCGGCCGACTCCGGTCACCCGACCCGGACCAGCCGCCCGCGAGCTGCCCGAGGCCGCCACCGCCTGCTGAGCCCGTCGCGCGCGGACCGAAACGCGCACCCAACCCACGCATCGAAGGAGAACCACCATGCACGTCTTCCTGACCGGCGGCACCGGGCTGATCGGCTCCGGGGTGCTCGCCGCGCTCCTCGCCCGAGGGCACAGCGTCTCGGCGCTCGCCCGCAGCGAATCCTCCGCCGCCGCGCTCGCAGCCGCCGGCGCCCGTGTCGTGCGCGGCGACCTCGTCGACCTCGGCATCCTCGCCGCAGGGGCCCGGTCCGCTGACGCGGTCATCCACACCGCCCTGCCGGGTGACCACACCAACGCCCAGGTCGACCAGGACGTCGTCGAGACGGTCCTGCGCGTGCTCGCCGGCTCCGGGAAGGCGTTCGTGCACACCAGCGGCATCTGACCTACGGCAGCGGGGTGCTCGACGAGCAGAGCCCGTTCGCCTGGTCCGGACCGACCTCCTGGCGGCTCCCGCTCGACGCTCGGGTGCGAGCATCGGCGGCCGACGGCGTCCGCGGTGTGGTGATCGCACCCGGCATCGTCTACGGCACCGGCGGCGGCCTCCCGGCTCTGCTGCGTTCCGGCCCGCGAGCCGACGACGGTGCGCTGTGCATCCCCGGCAGCGGCGAGCAGCGCTGGACGACCGTGCACACCGCCGACCTCGGGCGCCTCTACGTGGCGGCCCTCGAGCAGGCGGCACCGGCGGCCTACTACCTCGGGGTCAGCGGCGACAACCCGACCGTGCGGGAGATCGGCATCGCCGCCGATCTCGGAGCCGGAGGACCGGGAGGCGTGCGTCCGAGCGTCGGGGAGGAGGCCGAAGCGCTGTTCGGGTGGCTGGCCGATCCGTTCGTCCAGGACCAGCGTGCCTTCGGCGAGAAGGCGAGGGCCGAGCTCGGATGGAAGCCGACCGAGCCGCCACTCGTCGAGGACCTCGCGCACGGGTCCTACGCGACCACGCCGGTGGGGGTCTAGTCCGCGCCGCAGACCGCCTCGTGGTGCTCGTTGAGCGCCTCGGTCTGCTGCGGCAGGAGTGCGACCCGGTCGGTCAACCCGTCGGCGGTGCGCACCTGCAGCCGGACACTGCGCACGGTCCCGGGTCGGATCGCGCAGTCGGGCTGCGCCTCGAACACGACATGGGCCCAGCTGTGCGGTCGGACGGCGGTGGGGGTGACGTGTCCGAGCGGCGGCATCCAGCCCGGCAGCGCGGCGACGGTCGCGGTGAGCTCCTCGTCGCCCCCGTTGTAGACCGCGAGCAGGAAGGCGCTGTCGGCGTGCGGTCCCAGCTTCGTGATGGCACCCACCGCCACCTCGGCGACTGCGGGCGCGGACTCGTCGGTGGGGCCTGGCGAGGAGGCCGGGCTGTCGTCGGGGTCGTTCCGCGCGTCGAGGGACAGCCCGAGTGCGATGCCGGCGGCGAGGCCGACCAGACCGCCGACGAGCAGGGGAGGGGTACGGCGGGGCGGCCGGTCACCGCCGTACGCCAGCACGTCCTGGCTCTCGTCGGGCCCCAACGGCGTCATCACCCCAGGCTAGGGCGATCGGAGTGAGACGGGACAGGTTCGACGTCGCCGGGTCCACCCGGCAGGACACCCGGATCTGCAGGGGCCACGCGTTGTAGCGTTGCGGCACCATGAGCACTCCCACCTCACCCTCGGCAGCGCAGGCGCTCGACGCACTGGTGCGGCACGAGGCGTGGGCGGCGATCCGGCTCCGCGACTCCGCGACGGTCACCCTGGTCGGCGGCACGCGCAGCGAGGTCGACAGCCTCATGGACATCCCGCTCGAGCAGGGCCCCGCCCCCGAGGGCAGGCGGTTCGACCGGCTGGTCGCGGTGCCGTTCCGCCAGGTCGCCGAGCGCGGGTTCGAGGCCCATGACGACGGCACCCCGCTGACCGTCGTACACCTCGACACCGAGACCGAGGTGCCGCTGGCCGACCTGCTCGCGGCGCTGCCCGACGAGCCGATCGAGTTCGAGGACCGCGGCGGGTTCGAGACCAGCGACGACGAGTACGGCGCCGTGGTGGACCGGATCATCAACGACGAGATCGGCAACGGCGAGGGCGCGAACCTCGTGATCGGCCGGCACTACCGCGCGAAGGTCGCCGGCTGGGGACCGGCGAAGGCGCTGACGGTGTTCCGCCGGCTGCTGGAGAAGGAGCGCGGCGCCTACTGGACCTACTGCTTCTTCACCGGCGACCGCTACCTGGTCGGGGCGAGCCCCGAGCGGCACGTCAGCGTGCACGGCGGGGACGTGCGGATGAACCCGATCAGCGGCACCTTCCGGCTCAAGGGTCACGACGACCCGGCCGAGCGGAAGCGGGCGCTGCTGGAGTTCCTCGCCGACGAGAAGGAGATCTACGAGCTCTTCATGGTCGTAGACGAAGAGCTGAAGATGATGTGCGACGTGTGCAACGAGGGCGGCCAGGTGCTCGGGCCGTTCCTCAAGCCGATGACGCACCTGGTGCACACCGAGTACCTCCTCGCCGGCCGCAGCACCCGCGACGTGCGCGAGGTGCTGCGCGACACGATGTACGCCGCCACCGTCACCGGCTCGCCGGTGGAGAACGCCTGCCGGCTGATCAAGACCTACGAGACCGAAGGTCGCGGCTACTACGGCGCCGCACTCGCCCTGCTCGGCCGCGACCGGCAGGGGCAGCCCACCGCCGACTCACCGATCGTGATCCGCACCGCCGACGTCACCCCCGACGGACAGCTCAAGGTCACCGCTGGCGCCACGCTGGTGCGCGACTCGGTCGCGGCCTACGAGGTCGCCGAGACCCACGCCAAGGCCGGCGGGATCCTCACCGCGTTCGGCCTGGTCGAGGGCAGCACGAGCGCCCCCGAGGGAGTGCAGGAGCTGACCCAGGACGAGGACGTGCTGATCGCGCTGAACTCCCGCAACCAGCGGCTCAGCAAGTTCTGGCTCACCGACCAGGGCGGCTCCCCGCCGGACCCGTCGCTGAAGGGCCGCAGCGCGGTCATCCTCGACGGCGAGGACGACTTCGTGAACATGCTGCGCCACGTGCTCGCGGTGATGGGCATGACCAGCGAGGTCGTGCGCTACGACGACTACCGGCCCGGCGCGCTCGACGGCTTCGACCTGGTCATCGTCGGCCCCGGACCCGGTGACCCGCGCGACGGGGAGCATCCGAAGATCCAGGCGTTCCGCGCGGCGGTCGACGAGCTGCTCGCCTCGCAGCAGCCGTTTCTCTCGGTGTGCCTGGGGCACCAGGTGCTGTGCAGCCGGCTCGGGATCCCCCTTGCCTACAAGGACATCGTCTTCCAGGGGACGCAGTCGCGGGTCGCACTGCCAGGGCGCGAGGAGAACGTCGGCTTCTACAACACCTTCGTCGGCCGGCTCGGCTCGTCCGCTGCACCCGATGGGGTCGACGTGGTCGCCGACCGCGAGAGCGGGGACATCCACATGGTCTCCGGCCCGCACTACCGCGGGGTGCAGTTCCACGCCGAGTCGATCCTCACCGAGCACGGCTACGAGCTGATCCACGACCTGGTGCTGGAGCTGCTCAGCCGGCCCGTCGCGGGGACCACCTGAGATGACGCCGCGGGTTGTGGTGGTCGACCACCACGACTCCTACACCTACAACCTCGTCCATCTCATCGCGGTCGTCAGCGGCAGTCTGCCCGAGGTCGTCGAGCACGACGAGGTCGACGCAGACGCCTTGCTGGCAAGGGGATTCAGCCACATCGTGCTGTCGCCCGGGCCGGGCAACCCCGACGACGAGCGCGACTTCTCGGTCGGCCGGGTGGTGCTCCGTGAGGCCACCGTGCCGGTGCTCGGCGTGTGCCTGGGCATGCAGGGCCTGGTCAGCGTGTACGGCGGTCAGGTCCGCCAGATCGCACCGGCGCACGGCGAGGTGGCTGCCGTGCGGCACGACGGCACCGGGATCTTCGCCGGGGTGCCGAGCCCGTTCGACGCGGTGCGGTACCACTCCCTCGCCGCAGTCGCCCTGCCCCCGACGCTGAGCGCCGCTGCCTGGTGCGACACCAACGCCGGACCGGTCGTGATGGGGGTCGCGCACCGCGAGAAACCCTTGTGGGGCGTGCAGTTCCACCCCGAGTCGATCCTCACCGAGCACGGTGAGCAGATGGTCGCGAACTTCTTGGAGCTGTCGTGACCTGGACCGACCCGGTTGCGGCCTTCCGCGACATGGCCCGGCGGCACGAGCGGATGTTCTGGCTCGACGGCGGTGGGTCACGTCCGTGGTCGGGACACCGCTCGATCCTCGGCTGGCTCGAGCCCGAGGACGTCTCGCTGACCTACGACGCGGCCCGTCGCGAGGTGTGGCGGGTGTCCCACGGGGGGCGCACCCTGGTCGGCGACGACATCTTCGCCGTGCTCGCCGAGGAGGTCGCGCGCGACGGGGGCGACGCGTCGGTGAGCTGGGTCGGCTGGTTCGGCTACGCCTGCCGGCCCGACCTGCCGGCGCAGGTTGCCCCGGCGCACGAGCCGGTGACCGCCGTACCGGACGCGGTGTGGATGCGCTTCCCGCGGCAGCTGGTCTTCGAGCATCCCCCGAGCCCCGGTCGTGTGGCTGAGCGGGCGCCAGAGCGCACGGTGAACCACACGACCGGAGCGGGGGTGAGCCGGGAGGCCTACGACCGCTGGTTCGCGCGCGTGCAGGAGCAGCTGCATCTCGGCAACACCTACGAGGTGAACCTGACCTACCGGGAGACCCTCGCGAGCAGCGCCGACCCGGTCGAAACCTACCTGCGGCTGCGCGACATCAACCCCGCGCCGTACGCCGCCTACCTCCGGCACCACGACACCCACGTGCTGAGCGCGAGCCCGGAACGGTTTGCCACGATCGACCGCAGACGCTGGGTCGAGACCAAGCCGATCAAGGGCACCACGCCTCGCGGCGCGACGGCCGAGGACGACGAGGCACAGGCCGACTCGTTGCGCAGCGACCCGCGTTACCGCGCCGAGAACCTGATGATCGTCGACCTGCTGCGCAACGACCTCTCGATGGTCTGCGAGCCGGGCACGGTCAGCGTCCCGGTGCTGATGGACGTCGAGTCCTACCCGTCGGTGCACCAGCTCGTCTCGACCGTGCGCGGTCGGCTGCGCGACGGGATCGGGACGGTCGAGGCGCTGCGCGCGCTGTTCCCGGCCGGCTCGATGACCGGCGCCCCGAAGCTGCGCACCATGCAGGTGATCGCCGACGTCGAGACCAGTCCGCGGGGTGTGTACGCCGGTGCCCTGGGCTGGATCAGCGGCGACGGCCGGGCCGACCTCGGCGTCGTGATCCGCACGCTCGTGCATCACGACGGCCGCTACACCTGGGGCACCGGCGGCGGGATCACCGTGCGGTCGGACCCGGCGAGCGAGTGGGACGAGACCCGCTGGAAGGTCGCCCGCCTGCTCGCCGCGCTGGAGCGGATCACGTGAACGTGCGCGCGGGCGCCTGACCGGCCCCAACGCGCGCAACATCCCCAGCGCTGTGGACGCGTCCCTAGGCGTATGCCGCGTGTGGAGCGTCCATAACCCCGCGTTGCTGGGCTTTCACGCGTGACTGCGCCGGCCCGCGGAGAGGGGGGCCGCGGGCCGGCGCTGTGAGGGGGAAGCGTCAGGAGGCGGGGTCGCCCTCGTCACTGTCCAGGGTCGCCTCGAGCGTGCGCTCCTTGTCGTCGCGTACGACGGTCAGGGTGACCGTGTCTCCGGGACGGTGCCCGCGGATCGTCGCGACGAGGGAGGTCGCGTCCGTGATCGGCTGGTCGTCGACTGCTGTCACCACGTCACCGGGCTCCAGGCCTGCCTCGTCGGCGGCCGAACCGGGGCTGACGTCGCTGATCCCGGCGCCGCTGAGGAGACCGTCCTGGCTCGAGGCGTCGGTCACCGAGACACCCAGCCGGGCGTGGGTGGGCGCCTCGCCGTTGCGGAGCTGGTCGACGATCGGGACCACCTCGTCGAGCGGGATCGCGAAACCGAGCCCGATCGAGCCGCCCTCGCCGGCGGAGCTGGAGGTGCGGATCGAGGAGTTGATGCCGACGACCTCGCCGTTCATGTTCACCAGCGGGCCACCGGAGTTGCCCGGGTTGATCGCGGCATCGGTCTGGATCGCGGGATAGGCGGTGTTCATGGCGCTGCCCTGGCCGCTGACCGACACCGGCCGGTGCAGCGCCGAGACGATGCCGCTGGTGACCGTGGCGTCCAGGCCGAACGGCGACCCGATCGCGACGACCTGCTCGCCGACGTCGAGGTTGCCGGACTGGCCGAGCTTGGCGGGGGTCAGCCCGGAGACGTCCTGGGCCTTGATCACGGCGAGGTCGGTCAGCGGGTCGGTGCCGATGACCTCCGCCGGCGCGGTGGAGCCGTCGTTGAACCCCACCGAGACGGTGCCGCCGCCCTGCTCGGCGACCTCCACGACGTGGTAGTTGGTGAGGATCTCTCCGTCCTCGCTGAGGATCACCCCCGAGCCGGAGCCGGCGCCCTGCATGCCGCGGACGTTGATCTTCACCACCGAGGGCAGCACGGAGTTGGCCACGTCCTCGACCGACCCGGCCGGAGCGGGGGTGTCGTTGCGCTCCACCACGGACGTGGCGGTGTTGGCGTTGCCGGAGGAGGAGCCCGACGACTCCTGGTCGACGAGGTCGTAGGTGGCTGCTCCGCCGAGACCGGCCAGCCCGCCGACGACCAGGGCGCCGATCAGCACGGCGGCGGTCAGGCCCCCGTTGCGGCCGGACCGGCCCCGGGAGCTCGACGGCTGCTCCGGCCCGGTCGGGCCCCCGAAGAACGAGGACCCGCCGTTGCCCCAGCTGCTCGTGTCGTACCGGGCGGTGTCGTGCGCCGGCTGGTAGCGGTGCTGGTGCCCCGGGCCCTCGTGACCGGCGGGCCCGCCGGTGGGGGTGCCGGGGCGCTCGGGAGACGAGGAGACCGGACCGGCCGGTCCGGACGCGGAAGCCGGGCCGGGGTGGTTCTCACCCGGCATCCCGCCGGCGGCCTCGGGCCGGCTCGCACCGGCCTGCCCGCCGGCTGCACCTGGCCGGCCGGGCTGTGCGCCGCCCGGCCAGCCGGTGCCGGAGGGAGCCGCGCCGGAGCGGGAGGGGTCGGCTCCTGAGGGGGTCGCGCCGGAACCAGCGGCGGAGGCGGCGGAGGGGGCGGCGCCGGGGGTGCCGGTCGAGCCGGCACCGGCCGAGGGGAAGGGGCGGGTGTCGTCATGCTGGCGGTCGAACTCGTTCATGTCTCCACTGTGCCCAGCCCTCCTGAGACGACTCTGAGAGCCAGCCAGGACCTGCTTGTGAGCTCCCTGCCCCCGTCGGTCGCGCCACTTGCAACGTTCTGCACCAGTTCAGGCTCCGAAGTGGTGCATTACGTTGCGAGTGGGCCGCGGGCAGGTGGGGGCGCGAGCGCGACCGGCCAGAACGGCGCCGGGCGCGACCGCGCGGGACTCGCCGGCGCGCGCGGAGATCAGGCGAGCGTCTCCTGGAGCGCCTCGCCGCGCCGCTCGGGCAGCCCGAAGGTCGCGGCCGCGGCGATCAGGAAGAACCCGGCGAACACCGCGAACAGCAGGGCCTCCTCGCCGCCGCCGAGGTCGAGCAGCCACGGCACCGACAGGGGCGCGAGCACGGACGCGATCCGGCCGAAGCCCGCCGCCCAGCCGGAGCCGGTGCCGCGCAGCGAGGTGGGGTAGACCTCGGGGCTGAGGGCGTACAGGGCGCCCCACGCGCCGAGGTTGAAGAACGACAACGCCATGCCCGAGACGATGATCGCGGTCGCGCTCTCGGCGTTGCCGAAGAACAGCGCTGACCCGGCCGAGCCGGCGAGGAACAGCGACAGCGTCGGGCGGCGGCCCCAGAGCTCGACGAGCAGCGCCGCGGCGGCGTACCCGGGCAGCTGCGCGATCGTGATGATCAGCGTGTAGCCGAACGACTTCACCAGGTCCATGCCCGACGCCGCGAGCAGGGTGGGGATCCAGATGAACGCGCCGTAGTAGGAGAAGTTCACCCCGAACCACACCACCCACAGCGACGCCGTACGCCCGCGCAGGCCGGGGGCCCACAGCGCGCCGGGGCCGGGCGTCTCGCCGGCCACGGGCTCGCCGGCAGAAGGAGAGGGTGGGGTGTCGGTGACGACGAGTCCGGCGGAGTCCTCGAAGCGGCGTACGACGGTCTCCGCCTCGGCGTACCGGCCCCGCCGCTCCAGGAAGCGCACCGACTCGGGCAGGCCGTAGCGGACGACCACCGCGTACACCGCCGGCACCGCGCCGATGGCCAGCGCCCAGCGCCAGCCGTCGTCGGAGGCGGGCACCACGAAGTAGCCGATCAGCGCGGCGATCAGCCAGCCGACGGCCCAGAACGACTCGAGCAGGACGACGACGCGGCCGCGGATCCGGGCGGGCGCGAACTCGCTGACCAGCGTCGCCGCGACCGGAAGCTCCGCGCCGAGGCCGATCCCGATCAGGAACCGGAAGACCAGCAGTGCACCGACCGACCAGGACAGCGCGGCGGCGCCGGTCGCGATGCCGTACACCAGCAGGGTCAGCGCGAAGACCTGGCGGCGGCCGATCCGGTCGGCGAGCAGCCCGCCGACGCTGGCGCCGATCGCCATCCCGATGAACCCGACCGAGGCGATCCACGACAGCTCGGTGGTGCTCAGCTTCCACTGAGCGCTGAGCGCGGCCATCACGAAGCTGATCAGCCCGACGTCCATCGCGTCGAGCGCCCAGCCGGTGCCCGACCCGACCACGAGCTTGCGGTGCTGCGCGGTGAACGGCAGCCGGTCGAGGCGCTCGCTGCGGGTCAGCGGCGCGGGGAGGTGTCCGGCTGCTCGGCCGTGCTGCCCCTGGGGAATCTCCATGCGGACTGTTCTACCGTGTCGGGTTCGCCGGACGTCGGGCGCGGGGTGTCGACCGACGAGACCGCGGGCTCTGCTGCACCGGGCATGCTGAACCAGAATGCTGCGCCACCGGCCTCCGAACGCCCCGCGCGCACCGAGCCGCCGTGGCGTTCGGCCACCTGGCGCACGATCGCCAGGCCGAGCCCGGAGCCGGGCATGGTCCGCGACTCGGCGGCCCGGTAGAACCGGTCGAACACGTGCGGCAGGTCCTCCTCGGCGATGCCCTCGCCCTCGTCGGCGACCAGCAGCGTGCCGTCGCGGAGCTCGACGGTGACCTTGCCCAGCGGCGGGCTCCACTTGGCGGCGTTGTCGAGGAGGTTGGTGACGGCGCGCTCCAGGGCGGCGGACTCACCGGTGACCCACCACGGCGAGGTGCGTACGTCGAACTCCAGGCCGGGTGCGCGCCGGCGTACTCGTTCCACGGCGTGGTCGACGATCTCGACGAGGTCGACCGGCTCCACGGTGACCCGGAGCGGCTCGTCGCGAGCCAGCTCGGTGAGGTCGCCGATCAGCGTGGTGAGCTCCTCGATCTGGAACTTCACGTCGGCCAGCAGCTCGGCACGCGCGGACTCCGACAGCCCGCCACGATGGTCGGCCTGGACCAGCAGGTCGAGGTTCGTGCGCAGCGAGGTCAGCGGTGTGCGCAGCTCGTGGCCGGCGTCCGCCACCAGCTGGCGCTGCCGGTCGCGGGAGGCCGACAGTGCGGCGAGCATCGCGTTGAACGCCGAGGCGAGCCGGGAGATCTCGTCGTTGCCCTCCACCTCGATCGGGTCGAGCTTCTCGGTGCGGGCGATGTCCTCGGCCGCCTCGGTCAGCCGTCGGACCGGCCGCAGCCCGTTGCGGGCCACCGCCCAGCCGGCGAACGTCGCGCCGAGCACGCCGAGCAGCCCGAAGATCGTGAGCACGATGCCGAGCCGTTCGAGGGTCTCCTCGGTGGGCAGCAGGGACTGGGCGAGGACGAGTGCCGCGCCGCCGTCGCGGGTGGGTACGGCGACCTGGCGGAACCGTCCCGCGTCGGTGGTGACCGTGCGCACGGAGTACCCGCTGCGTCCCTGCGCGACGTCGAGCTCGGGCTGCCCCAGCGACAGCGCGGTGACCCGGTCCAGCGAGGTGATCTGGCCCTCGGCGCTGAGGAAGGCGATCCGCACGTCGGCCGCGCCGAGCGTCCAGGCGGGCACCCGCTCGCGGGTCAGCGCGCTCAGGTTGTCCACCTGCGCGGCGGCCGAGGCCCGGTCGAGCAGCGACTGGTCCAGCGAGCTGTACATCTGCATCCGCACCGTCGCGAAGCCGGCCAGCGCGACGATCGCCACCGACAGGCCGACGGCCATCCCGGCCAGCAGGGTGACCCGGCTGGCCAGCGAACGGCGGTAGTGCAGCGAGTTCACCGGGGGCACATCAGGCTTCCTTCAGCACGTAGCCCACCCCGCGCACGGTCTGGATCAGGCGCGGCTCGCCGTCGGCCTCGGTCTTGCGGCGCAGGTAGCCGACGTAGACCTCCAGCGAGTTCGCCGTGGTGGGGAAGTCGTAGCCCCAGACCTCCTCGAGGATGAACGAGCGGTCCAGCACCCGGCGCGGCCGGCGCAGGAACATCTCCAGCAGGCTGAACTCCGTGCGGGTGAGGTCGATCGCGCGCCCTGCCCGTCGTACCTCCCGGGTCACGGGGTTGAGCGAGAGGTCGGCGAAGGTGAGCGTCTCGGAGTCGGTGTCGTCCGCGTCGGCCGGCGTGGCGGGGACCCGGCGGAGCAGCGCGCGCAGCCGGGCGAGCAGCTCCTCGAGCGCGAACGGCTTGGTGAGGTAGTCGTCGGCACCCGCGTCGAGACCCTCGACCCGGTCGCCGACGGAGTCGCGTGCGGTGAGCACCAGGATCGGGAGGTCGTTGCCGGCCGCGCGCAGGGCGCGGGTGGTCTCCAGGCCGTCGAGTCGCGGCATCATCACGTCGATCACCAGCGCGTCGGGGGCGGCCTGGCCGATCGCGGCCAGGGCCTCGGCGCCGTCGTGGGCCAGGGCGACGCTGTAGCCGTTGAACTCCAGCGAGCGGCGCAGCGAGTCGCGCACGGACTGGTCGTCGTCGACGACGAGGACGCGGTGCTGGGGGCTCGGGTCGGGTGCGGCGCTCACGGGTCCCAGCCTGCCACCTGTACCTGAGGCCCGGCTGAGGGAACGCTGCACACCACCGAAGGTCAAATCCTGCGGATATCGCTCGATGTGTCCGATTCGTGCCCCTAGAGTGCCTGGTAGCCCCGCAGCGCCGGCACACCCGTCATCCCCCCCGACGCGTGTACTCCCAGAGCCGGCCGCGGGTGTCAGGTGGGGGCGGCTCCCACCCCCCGAGCCGCCCCCCACCGCCTCTCCTCCCTCTCGCTCGGCCGCAACCGCGACAGCCGGTGATTTGTCCGTTTTGCCCCTCAAGTGGCGCGGGACACACTCCGATACCCGAGTGACAAAACTCGGGGGCAGGGCCGACACAGGGGATGCCGGATGGACCTCGCAACGCTGACCGACCCGCACGACCACCTGCGCTGGCAGCTGGTCGGCGTGGTCAACCACGAGCTGCGCACGCCGCTGACCACGCTGGTCGGCCACCTCGAGCTGCTCCAGGAGCTCGACCTGCCGGAGCCGGCCCGCCGCTCGGTCGCGGCGATCGTCCGCGCCGGTGAGCAGCTGACCGACCTGGCGTCCACGGTCTCCGACCTCGTCGAGCTCGACGCGGTCACGGCATCGCTGTCGCGGACGCGCACCGACCTGATCGCGCTCGCGTGTGAGGTGGCCGGCGCGTACGCCGTACGGGCCGGCCACGCCGGGATCACCCTCCGCGTCCTGGAACCGACCATCGAGGCGGTCGCGACGGTGGACCGGCAGAAGGTACGACGGGCGCTGGTCGCCCTGGTGCGCAACGCCCTGGAGCACGCCCCCGCCGGCACCCCGGTGGACCTGGAGGTGTCACCGGGCCGCGAGTGCGTCGCGCTGAGCGTGGTCGACCAGGGCCCGGGCATCGCCGAGCAGCACCTGGAGCGGGTGCTCGCGCCGTTCGCCGGCCCGGAGTGCTCGCCGGAGCAGATGCACGGCCGGGGACTGGGTCTGGCGATCTGCAACGCGGTCGCCGCCGCGCACGGCGGCCACCTGCACCTCGCGCCCAACCTGCCGACGGGCCTGCGGGCCACGCTCCGGCTGCCGTCGGAGCGACTGCACCTGGCCTGCTGACCTGCGCCCGCTGTCACCCCTCGGCTTTACCTTTTTGCGCGTTTGCATGCCCGAGCAGGCCTGCCTGAATAGCATCAAACAGGACACGGGGAACCAGAGCCGCCTGACGGGGGGATGCCTTGCGCACTCCGAGCGATCCCGCGCTCTTCCGCGCCTCGTTGGCCCCGCTGTGGCTGGCCGTCGCCGGCTTCGCGGTCTTCGCCACCGACGCGCTGACGCCGCCGTGGTTCCCGCACGGCACCGTCTACGTCCCGCTCGTGCTGGTGGCCGCGCTGATCGGCGGGGTCCAGCTGCTCCGGTTCGCGATGCTCGCGGCGGTGCTGGCCACCATCGTCGGCGGCGGACTGACCTACCTGGCCAGCTCCGCCGGCGACGGCAACCTGATCGCGCTGGACCGGTCGATGAGCCTGCTGGCCATCGCGGTGTGCGGTGTCCTCGCCGAGCGGATGGTCCTCGGCCGGCTGGCGCTGGTCGAGACCGCGGAGGCGCTGCGCTGCGAGAAGGCGGCCGGCGAGGAGAGCCACCGGCTGCTGGCGCTGGCCGGTGAGATGGGCAGCTTCGGTGGGTGGACGCTCGACCTCGCCACCGGTGAGGTCGCCTGGTCCGACGCGGTCGCCGCGGTCTTCGGCGAGGAGCCGGGCTCCACGCCGTCGCTGGACCAGCTCGCCGCGCAGTACTCCCCGGAGGAGCGGGCCCGCCTGCTCGCCGCCGCCGACCGGTGCATCGCCACCGGCGAGCCCTACGACCTGGAGCTGCGGCTGGAGGCGCGCGGCGACCGGCCGGCGAAGTGGGTCGCCACCTCCGGGCGAGCGGTGCGCGACGCGGCCGGCGAGGTGGTGCGGCTGGAGGGCTCCTTCCAGGACATCTCCTCGCTCAAGGCCGCCGAGGAGGTCGCCGAGAGCAGCCGGCGCCGGCTGGAGGTGATGGCCGACTCGATGCCCCTGATCGTGTGGGGGGCCGACCCGACCGGCGAGCTGGACTACTTCAACGAGCCGTTCGAGGACTACACCGGCCGGGACCGCCGCTCGATGGCCGGCTCCGCGTGGCTGGAGCTGCTGCACCCCGACGACCGGGATCGGGTCGTACACGAGTGGCGGCACTCGGTCACCACCGGGGCACCGTACGAGACGGAGTTCCGGGTGCGCGGCCGCGACGGGGTGCACCGCTGGCACCTGGTGATGGCGCTGCCCGAGCGCGGCAGCGACGACGAGATCGTCGGCTGGTGGGGCTCGGCGGCCGACATCGACGAGCACCGGCGGCTCGAGGCGGAGTCCCGCGAGCTCGCCGACCGGCTCGCCGGGACCCTGGAGAGCATCGCCGACGGGGTGCTCACCGTCGACAGCGAGTGGCGGTTCACCTTCCTCAACAGCAACGCCGAGCGGATGCTTGGGCCGAGCGAGGAGCTGCTGGGTAAGGTCTTCTGGGAGGTCTACCCCGAGACGCTGGGGACGGTGTTCGAGGAGTCCCACCGGCGTGCGGTGGCCGAACGGCGCACGGTCCGGTTCGAGGCGTACTACGGCCCGCTCCGGGCCTGGTACCAGATCAACTCCTACCCCCACGACGGCGGCGTCACGATGTTCTTCCGCGACACCACCGAGCAGCGCGTGCTCGCCGAGCGGGCCGCGCAGGCGCAGCGGATGGACTCGCTCGGCCAGCTCACCGGCGGCGTGGCCCATGACTTCAACAACCTGCTGACCGTCGTACTCGGCAACGCGGAGGCGCTCGCGATGCAGCTCGAGCCGGAGGACCCGCGGCACGAGCTGGCGACGATGATCGTCGACTGCGCCGAGCGCGGCGCGGACCTGACTCACAACCTGCTCGCGTTCGCGCGCCGGCAGCCGCTCGAACCGGCCCCGGTGGACGTCACCGCGCTGGTCGCCGGGATGGAGCCGGTGCTGCGGCGGACCGTCGGCGAGACCGTCGAGGTGGTCCTCGCGCTCGGCGCGGACCTGCCCCGGTGCATGGCCGACGCCGCCGAGCTGGAGAGCGCGATCCTGAACCTGTGCATCAACTCCCGCGACGCGATGACCGCGGGCGGCCGGCTCGAGATCGCCACGGAGCTGGTCGACCTCGACGAGCGGTACGCCGTCGCGCACCCCTCCGCCGTCCCCGGGTCCTACGTGCGGGTGACCGTTTCCGACACCGGCCACGGGATCGCCGCGCGCGACCTCGACCGGGTGTTGGAGCCGTTCTTCTCCACCAAGCCGTTCGGCAAGGGCTCGGGTCTGGGCCTGCCGCGGGTGCACGGGTTCGTCCAGCAGTCGCGGGGGCACCTGGCGATCGAGTCCACGGTCGGGGTCGGTACCTCGGTGGCTCTGCACCTTCCGCTGGCCGGTGCCGGGGAGTCCGCCGGTGCCGGTTCCGGCCTCGGCACCGGGGCGGCGGCTGCCGGGACCGAGTGCTCCGGCGTGCTGGGCCCGTCGGACGCGCCCGCGGCCGGGGCTCCTGGCGGACGACACCGGTCTGCCGGGCCGGCCGTGGAGGGCAGGACCGGGACCGTGCTGCTGGTCGAGGACGACGCGGAGGTGCGGCACAGCGTGGCGCGGCGGCTCCAGTCCCTCGGGTACGACGTCCAGGTCGCCGCCGCGGGACACGAGGCGCTGACCGTGCTGGCGACCGAGGAGCCCGTCGACCTGCTGCTGACCGACGTGATGCTCGCCGGCGGGATCAACGGTCCGCAGCTCGCCGAGCAGGCCGAGGAGCTCCGTCCGGGGCTGCCGGTGCTGTTCACCTCCGGCTACACCGACGAGGCGCTGTCGCTGGGCCGGCCCGGCTCCGTCGTACCCGTCCTCGCCAAGCCCTACAGCACCACCGCGCTCGCCGACGCCGTGGCGGACGCGCTCGGGGCTCCCACCGGGCGTGGCCGATGAGCACGCTCCGCTCGGTCCCGCCGGAGCGGGCCCGGCTGCTGGTCCTCGACGACGAGGACACCGTCGCGCAGACGCTGCAGGTGATCGCCGAGGCGGCCGGGCACCACGCCGCGTTCACGACGAACCCGGCGGAGTTCCTCGACCTGCTCGACTCGTGGCGGCCCACGCACGTCGCGATCGACCTGGTGATGCCCGACACCGACGGGCTCGAGGTGCTCGCGGCGATGGCCGAGCGCGACTGCCAGTGCCAGATCATCATCTCCAGCGGGATGGGCAACGAGGTGCTCGCGGCCGCGCAGCGCTTCGCGGCGGTGCAGGGCCTCTCGATCGCCGGCGTGCTGCGCAAGCCGTACCGCGCCTCCGCGCTGACCGACCTGCTCGAGCAGCCGCCTCCGCAGCCTCCTGCCCGGCCGGCGACCTGGGCGGCCGCCGACCCACAGCCGGTGCCGGTCACCTCCACCGACCTGGAGCTGGCGCTGAAGCGGGACCAGATCCACGTCGTCTACCAGCCGAAGTTCGCCTGCTCGCCGACCGGCGGGCTGGTCGGCTTCGAGGCGCTGGCCCGGTGGACCCACCCGCGGCGAGGGCCGGTGTCGCCGACGGTCTTCGTGCCGCTCGCCGAGCGGTACGGCCTGATCGGCGACCTGACCACCCGGGTGCTCGACGAGGCCGGGTCCTGGCTGGCGAGCCTGCCGTCGGAGCGGCTGACCCTGGCGATCAACGTGTCGGCGGTGACGATCGGGCAGCGCGGGTTCGCCGAGTCGCTGAAGAAGTGCTGCGCCAGCCACGGCGTGGACGCCGAGCGCGTCGTGCTCGAGCTCACCGAGACCGTCGCGCTCGAGGACGACATCGACGTGCTCGCCCAGCTCACCCGGCTCCGGCTGGCCGGGTTCTGCCTGTCGCTGGACGACTACGGCACCGGCCACTCGACGATGGCGATGCTGGCCCGGCTGCCGTTCTCCGAGATCAAGGTCGACCGGTCCTTCGTCTCCTCGCTGGCCTCCCGTCGCGACGCGCAGGCGATGGTGAAGTCGGTGATCGACCTCGGCCAGAGCCTCGACCTGCGCACCGTCGCCGAGGGCGTCGAGGACGAGGAGACCTGGAAGCTGCTGTGCAGCCTCGGCGCCGACGTCGCGCAGGGCTACTTCCTCGGGCTGCCGATGAGCGCCGACGAGGCACGCGCCCTCGCGCTCGGTGAGGCCGGCGGCATCGCCTGAGGCTGGGCGCCCGGTCCGAGTTTTCCCATGTTGGCTAGGTAAACCGGTACGTGGCACGGCAAATTTGCCGTGCTAGGTGGGGTTTTCCCACGTCAACTTGGGAAAACTCAGGGGCCCCTCACAGCAGCGAGCGGGCCGCCTCCCCGGCACGAGCGCCGTACCCACCGCCGAACAGCGCGGCGTGCACGAGCAGCGGGAACAGCTGGTGCAGCGCGACCCGGTCCTGCCAGCCCTCGGCGAGCGGGTGCGCCTCGTCGTACGCGTCGAGCACTCGCTGCAGGTTCGGCAGCCCGAACAGCGCCAGCATCGCGAGGTCGGTCTCCCGGTGACCGCCGTACGCCGCCGGGTCGACCAGCCAGCCGCGGCCGTCGTACCCCCACAGCACGTTGCCCGACCACAGGTCGCCGTGCAGCCGGGCCGGCGGCTCGGGCGGGCCGGCGAGGTCGACGATCCGGTGCACGACCTCCTCGACCGACCCGGCATCGACGTCGCTGATCGCATCCCGGTCGCGGGCGAGCTTGAGGTAGGGCAGGATCCGCCGGGTCGCGAAGAACTCCGGCCAGGTCGGCGCCGCGCGGTTCGGCAGCGGCAGGGTGCCGATGTAGCCGTCCTCCTCGGCTCCGAAGGCGGCCGCTCCCGCAGCGTGCAGCGCGGCGAGCCCGCGACCGAACGCCTCGGCCGCCTCGAGGCTGGGCCGGCCGGTCTCCACCCAGGACAGGATCAGGCAGTCCGGCTCGGCGGCCAGCACCGTCGGCACCCCCGGCCCGTCGGAGACCGAGCCGAGCCAGGTCAGCCCGCGTGCCTCGGCCGGGAAGAAGTCGGCCGGCGCGTGCGGCTTGGTCTTCACCAGCGCCGAGGAGCCGTCGGAGAGCCGGAGCCGGGTCGCGGTGCAGATGTCGCCGCCGGCGACCGGCGTGGTGGCCACGACCGCCGTGCCGAGCAGCTCCTCCGCCCGGTTCGCGATCGTGCCCATCCGTGCCACCTCAGGCGCCCCCGAGGTGCCGTTCGCTCTGCGGCTCGAGGACCCGCTCCAGCGCCGCGACCAGCGCGTCGGCGGTGCGCTCGACGGTCGCGAGCACGTGGGTGAACCCGTCGTCGCCGCCGTAGTACGGGTCGGGCACGTCCCGGTCGCCCCCGCGCGCTCGCGGGTCGAAGTCGCGGAACATCCGCAGCCGCTCCGGCTCGGGCTCGCCGATCGCGCTCAGGTCGGCGTGGTTGGAGCCGTCCATGGCCAGCACCAGGTCGGCCTCGTCGTGCCAGTGCGACTCGAACTGGGAAGCACGGTGCTGCGAGCCGTCGTACCCCGCCGACGCCAGCGCCGCCGCCGCGCGCCGGTCCATCGGTCCGCCGACGTGCCAGTCGCCGGTGCCGGCGCTGACCACCTCGACCCGGTCGTCGAGCCCGGCCCGCGCGAGCTTCTCCTCGAGCACCACGTGGGCCATCGGGGAACGGCAGATGTTGCCCAGGCAGACCACGGCGATCCGGTACGGCGAGCCGTCGGCGCGTCGCTTCGGGGGCAGCAGGTCGAGGGCCTCAGTCACGGGGGAGCACGGCCTCCAGGATCCACGAGGCGATGGTGATCACGATCGCGCCGAGTACGGCGGTCCAGAACCCGTCGACCTCGAACCCGAGCCCGACCTCCTCGGCGATCCAGCCGGTCAGCATCAGCATGCCGGCGTTGATCACCAGCAGGAACAGACCCAGCGTCAGGATGATGAACGGGATCGAGAGCACCTTGAGGATCGGCGCGATGACGGCGTTGATGACACCGAAGATCAGCGCCACCAGGACCATGGTGATGACCTTGTCCTCGGTGGTGGCCTCGGTGATGCGGATGCCGTCGATCAGCCATGCCGCGGCAGCGAGCGCGAGTGCGTTGACGACGACCCAGATCAGGAACCTCACGCCTCGATACTGCCAGACGCCGGCGCCGCCGCGGGCGGGGTCGGGCGCGCGGGGCGTGACAGCCGGCCGACTTGGCACGACGAACTGGCACTGGGCACGGGTTGCGCGCCATGCCGAGTGGCTGATTCCCACGTTAACTTGAGAATCAGCCACGGGCCCGGGCCCCCAGCTCACTCCTCGGTCAGGTGCAACGCGTCGAGCATCGACGTCTCGGCGTGAGCGAGGTGCTCCTCGAGCTCGGCAGCGGCGGCGTCGACGTCGCCGGCCTCGAGCAGCTCCAGCAGCGCGCCGTGGGAGTGCACCTGCTCGGGCGCGTTGCGGCGGATTCGGTCCACCTTGGCCAGGCCGAGCCGGATCTCGGCGTACAACGCGTCGGCCAGCGCGACCAGCCGCGGCGACTCGGTGAGCCCGGCCAGCGCGCGGTGGATCGCCAGGTGGGCGGCGGTCAGCTCACTCGGCGACGCCGACGACCCCGCCAGTGCGGAAAACGCCGCGAGCGCCTGCCGTACGGCGTCCCGCGCCTCCTCCGACGCAGCAGCCCACCGGCGCACCCCGGCCACCTCGAGCACGGCGCGCGCCCGGCCGACGTCGTGCACCGCCGAGGGATCGAGCTCGGTGACGAACACGCCGCGGTTGGGCTCGCGGGTGGCCAGCCCCTCGGCGACGAGCACGCCGAGCGCCTCCCGGATCGTGGAGCGCGACACCCCCATCGCCTCGGCGAGCGCGGTCTCCCGCAGCGGCGTACCCGGCCCCACCTCACCGTCGAACAGCGCCCGCCGCAGCTCCTCGGCGACCCGGTCGACGGTGGAGGAGTGCTCGAGGCTGAGCGTCCCGAAGGGCCCGTCGGAGCCCGGTCCGTCAGCCATCGCCTGCCCTCTCGTCGCACCCGCCGGCACCGCCTGAGCAAGACCCCGCGACACCCCGAAACGACATTGTCCGACAAAAGTTGACGCCGAGGCCACCCCGGCCCCACACTGAGATCGCCCGATTGTCCGACAATCAGGCAACGAAGAAGCCAAGAGCAGCGTCACGGACCGAACAGGCCCGTGACGCTCCGTCTTCACGAGAGACGACCCGAGAGGCAGAGAGGGAGGCGAGATGGGACAGCAACTGCAGTGGGGCCGCCGGTACCTGATGGTGGAGCCCAACCACTTCCGCGTGGACTACGCGATCAACCCGTTCATGGACGTCCACGACCAGCCCGACCACGTGCGCGCACGCGAGCAGTGGCTGGACCTGATCGCCGCGATCGAGGCCGCCGGCGGCGAGGTCGAGGTGCTCGAGCAGCGCCCCGACGCCCCGGACATGGTCTACGCGATGAACCTCGGCCTGGTCGTCAACAACCCCGAGCGCCAGCGCGTGATGCTCTCGCACATGCGCTACGCCGAGCGCCGGATGGAGACGCTCACCGCGGCGCCCTGGTTCGAGCAGGCCGGCTTCGCGACGTCGTACGTCGGTCGCGACGGGATCGGTGCGCACTTCGAGGCCGGCGACGCCTTCGCGTGGGACGACGCGCTGGTCGTGGGCTACGGCCCGCGCACCGAGCACCTGGGCCTGAAGTACCTCGCGGTCGGGATGGACCTGCGCGTGAGGGGCCTGCGGATCACGCACCCAGGGATGTACCACCTCGACCTGGCGTTCTGCCCGCTCGACACGACCCGCGCGATGGTCGCGCCGTCGGCGTTCGACGAGGAGTCCGCCGCGGCCGCGCTGGCGATGGTGCCCGAGCCGCTGGTGCTCTCCGAGGAGGAGGCGCTGACCTTCGCCGCCAACTCGATCGTCGTCGACAACACCGTGATCATGCCGACCACCTCGGCCCCGCGGGTGGTCGACCAGCTCGCCGACTGGGGCTTCGAGACCGTGCTGGTCGACGTCAGCGAGTTCCACAAGGGCGGCGGCTCGGTCCGCTGCCTGACCAACCCGATCGACGTGGTGGCCGGCCGCGACCTGCCGGTCGTGCGCGGCGGGGCGGTCGTCCTGCCCTGACCCAGCCGGGCAACGCCCTGGGAAGAAGCAACGACCCGCGCCGAACTGCTTCAGCGCGGGTCGTCTGCTTCGTGGCCGGCCTGTGTTGGGAGGAAGCCCGGAGGCTCACACAAGCCGGCCAAGACGTGCCGGAGGGCGCGTCCGGCCCCGACGGTGCTTGACGCTCCGCCGGGACCGGCACGGTGGTCCCCCCACCTCCACCAGGCGGCTCCGGGACTGCTGCGCCGGCGTTCTCGACGCCACGCGCTGCCACCCCGGCGAGACAGTTCGATGACCCCCATCAGGTAGCCGGCTCGAATACCGCCTTGGTGTGGCGATCCGGTTCAAGACCCCCCTCGTTCCGGTCCGCCTGCGTCTATCTTGGGGCCTTCGACGACGGAATGAGAAGCCAAAAGGGCCGATCTGCCCCGATCTCGTCATCAATGACGTCCCCATACCCCAGGGTCGTGACCCACTAGGACTACTGGGGTCGGACCGATCGTCCGACTCTGGGGCCGGTGTCCCGCTCGTCCCGGTTGCTCCTGTCTGGACCGGGCACGAACTCGTTGCTGGGACGGGTGTGGTCAGGAGTCGCTCTTGGGGTTCCTGCGGCGGCTGAGCAGCTCGCTGAGGTCGGTGATCGCGGCCTCGCTCGGGGAGGCGGCCTCGCGGTTGGAGTCGGCGAGCTCGACGAGGAGCTCCTTGCGTCGTACGGCGACCTCGCGGGGTGCGTCGACACCGATGCGCACGACGTCGCCACGGATCTCGAGGACCGTGATCACCACGTCGTCACCGATGACGACGCTGTCGCCGACGCGCCGGCTGAGCACGAGCATGGACTACTCCCTGTCGAGGTGATGGACCTGCAGGGTCACAGTCTGCCTGCTTTACGCCTCCGGCGCGTGGTCGGGGACCAGCGGCGTGCGCACCGACAGCGCAGGGTCGTCGAGGACGACCTGCGCGGCGAGCCGCTTCTTGTGGTTGACCACGACCGGCGCGACGAGGTTCGCGGTGGCGTCGGCGAGCCCCTGGCCCAGCGTCACGATCACCAGTGCGAGCAGGTCCTCGCCGGTCTCGGCCTGGAGCAGCTCGGCGGCGGCGTCGGGGATCTCGGGGGCGTACTCGGAGAAGAACAGCACCGGGGGTACGACGACGAACCGGACGGTCTCGTCCTCCAGCGAACGCAGGTCGTAGATCGCACCGTCCTCGTCGTGGCGGGCCAGCGCGAACGAGCGCAGCTCGGGGAAGCCGAGCATCGGCCCGACCATGTCGAGGACCGGGATGTCGGTGGACGCCGCGTCCGTGGAGCTCAGGTCGGTGGAGGTCTTCTGCATGGGAGGGGTCTCCTGCGAGCCGGTACCAGTGGTGAGGATGGTCATGGTGCGGGTCCTTAGCGGAGGAAGTCGAGGAGGGACGGCTGGATCACCCGGGCGGTGGCACCGAGCGCGGCCTGGTAGGCGACCTCCTGCATCTGAAGATCGACGATCGCCTTGGCGATGTCCACGTTCTCCACCTCCGAAAGCATGGCGGTCATGTCGAGCTCGGCGTTCTGGGCCTTGGTCTGCGCCTGCTCGACCCGACCGTAGCGGGTGCCGACGTCGGCCAGCGCGGTCATCATCTTGTCCATCACGCCGTCGAGCTGGGCGAGCTGGGGTCCGGGGCTGCCACCAGAGCGGATCGCCGTGACCGCGTCGTCGAGGACCTTGAACAGGTCGGTCGTGCCCGAGGAGAATGCCTCCGGTCCGACCGTGTTCACCGCAACGGTGACGCCGTCACCCACGGTGCGCTCGATCGTCGACGGAGCCGGCTGGCCGAGGTAGGCACCGGTGGCCGGGTCGTAGGCCCGGGGCAGGCCGGTGGTGCCGCCGAACAGTGGACGGCCCATGTGCTGTGTGTTGGCCGCGGCCAGCAGCGACTCGCGCAGCTGCTCCAACTCCTTCGCCAACGCCTCGCGGGACTCGGGGCCCTGAGTCCCGTTGGTGGCCTGCACCATGAGGTCACGGGAGCGTCGGGTCTGGTCGAGCATCGAGCTCAACGTGTTGTCCGTGCGGCCCAGCCAGCTCAGTCCGTCGGAGGCGTTGCGGGCGTACTGGGTGTCGGCGGCCATCTGCTCACGCAGTCGCATCGCGGTGTTGGTGCCGGTGGGCGAGTCGGAGGGCCGGTTGATCTGGCGGCCGGTCGAGATCTGCTCCTGAGCCTTGGCGAGCCGACCGAAGCTGGTCTGCATGCCGGCCAGGGACCGTTCGGTCATCAGCCTCTGGGTGATCCGTAGCGAGCTCATCAGCGCGTCAGCCCCGTCCGGTTGATGAGGGTGTCGAGCACTGAGTCGAGTGCCGTGATCACCCGCGAAGCGCCTTCGTAGGCACGCTGGGCGGCGAGCAGGTTCACCATCTCCTCGTCGATGTTGACCCCCGCGAGTGACTCGCGGGACGCGTCGACCTGGGCGGTGAGCACGCGCTGGTTGTCGGCGAGTCGCCGGTCGGATGCGACAGACACGCCGAAGTTCGTGACCAGACTGCGGTACGTCGCTGCGCCGGCGTCCACCACGGCGAGGCGGCCGGCAGCCGAGGCGTCAAGGCGACCCTTGCCGGCGTCCGCCGCGGCCACCCGGCGGGCATCCGTGACCACGAGTTGGAGCGACTCGGCGGTCGTGCCCGCCGGGTCGAAGAAGGCCCCGCCTACGGCGCCGTCAAGGTCGAGTGCAGCGTCGTGGACGGCGTTGACGTCCGCGACCAGCTGACCGACGAACGTGTCGAGCTTTGCGAGGTAGGCCGGCAGGTCCTCGTTCATCAGGTCCCGCGCGGCGCCCATCTCCCCGCCGAGCGGTTCGGTCGCTGGAATCGGCGTGCCGTCGACAGAGATGATCACGGTGTCGGTCGTCGTTCCGGACATCGCCGGCGGGGCGCTAAAGCCGATCTGCTTGTACGTCGTCCCCTCGATCAGCGGCTGACCGTTGAGCGTGATGTCGAACATCGTGGTCTCGTGGGTCTTGCTGACCTGCGCACCGGTCAGCTGGGAGAGGCGCAGGGCCAGCTGGTCGCGCTGGTCGAGCAAGGTGGACGCGTCGTTGCCGGCCATGTGCGCGGACTGGAGCGCGCCGTTGAGGGCGGCGAGGTCGCGCACGATCGTGTTGGCCTCTTCGGTCGCGGCGTCGAGACGGGCACGCTGGTCGGACCACTCGGTGGTGACGGCCGTGGCCTGCGCCTTGACCGACGCCTGCAGGGTCTGCGCACGGCCGAGGAGCTGATTGCGGGCCGCCTCGTCGGCTGGATTGTTGGCGACGTCGTGCCACCCCTGCTTGAAAGCGGAGAGGGCAGCGGCCACGCCGTTCTCACCCGGCTCGCCGATCGTGGTCTCGAAGCGCACCAGCGACGCTGCGCGTGCATCCAGGTAGGAGAGGGTCGAGTTCTCCAGCCGTGAACGCTTGTCCAGCAGTGGGTCGACCATCCGGTCGATCCGGGCGGTCTCGACGCCTCCGGCGGAACCGCTCCACGTCGACCACAGCGCCTGTACTGCAGGGGCTCCCGTCGCCTGAGCGTGCGCGGTCCGGCGGCTGTAGCCGGCGGTGTTGGCGTTGGCGATGTTGCTGCTCGCGACGTCCATCGCGATCCGGTTGTGGCGCAGCGCGGACAGGGCGCCACCGAAGGACGAGAACGTCCCGCTCATTCAGATGCTCCGATCCACGAGGGTGCGCCGGCGCTCGGTGACCGTCGAACCGTCAGCGGTGTAGGTGCTGGGGGTGTCGGACAAGGACAGCAGGGTTGCCTTGGCGGCCTGGTAGCCCGACGTCAGCAGTTCGCGGTTGTTCTCCGCCATCGCCTGGATCTCCTCGGCGACGGTGGTGAAGCTCTCGCGGTGGTCCAGCCAGATGCCGCGCCACGGCTCGTCGCAGGCCTCGGCGATCTCGCGGAGACTCGGGTTGGGCTGCAGCCCGAGGGTCGCGGCGAGGGCATCGGCCTCGACCGCGCGAACGAGCTCGATCTCGCGGATCGCATCGAGCACCTCCTCGATCTCGCGGGCGGCAGACGACAGCCAGCGGGTGCGGCCCGTGGCCAACACGAGCTGCTCGACCTCGAGCTTGAACAGCAGCGTCTCCAGCAGCTCACGCTCGCGCCAGAGGACAGCGGACAGGTCCTCCATCGACATGGTGCTTCTCTCCTCCGGCGGGGGTGTGTGGGTCGATAGTCGTATCGGCGGCGAGGCGGAGCTCCTTAGCGGAAATCTGCGGGACCTCGTCGAGGCCACCCACCCGGGGGACCGGGCCATCGTGGTCCGGCGGGGCTATACGCCCACGAGTACGGACTAGTCCGAGTGGGCCATATCGGGGAACTGCACGGGGGATATCGGACAGATCGGGTCAAGTCGGTGTCCGTTTTGGGCGAGAAATCTCAACGTGACCCCCCACACGATGCTTCCCCCGGCTCGCGACGAGTACGAGCAGATGGTCCACCAGGGCATGCCGCTGGTCAGCCACATCGTCCGCGAGACCCTCACCCGCGTCCCCGCTCACGTTTCGCGTGACGACCTGATGTCCGCCGGCCTCGCCGCGCTTGCTCAGGCCGCCAAGGCGTACGACGACAGCAAGGGCGCCGGCTTCCTGTCCTACGCGGCCACCCGGATCCGCGGCGCCGTCATCGACGAGCTGCGCGGGATGGACTGGGCGAGCCGCTCGGTGCGTCGTCGCGCCCGTCGCATCGACGAGGTCCGCGAGACCCTCGCGGTGAAGCTGGGCCGTATGCCGAGCGACGCCGAGGTCGCCTCCGATCTGGGGATGACCATGGAGGAGCTCGCCGCGCACCAGGACGACGTGTCTCGCGCATCGGTGATGTCGCTCCAGGGCTTCGACGACGGAGCCGTCGACGACATGCTCCCCGCCACCACGCTCACCCCCGAGGCGGTCATCGAGCGCCGGGAGCGGATGTCCTACCTGCACGATGCTGTTGCCACGCTCCCCGAGCGTCTGCGCGCCGTGGTGGAGGGGTACTTCTTCGCTGAGCGTCCGATGGCGGAGATCGCTGCCGAGCTCGGCGTCACCGAGTCACGCGTCTCGCAGCTTCGCGCCGAGGCTGTAGCTCTCCTCAAGGATGCGCTGAACACCGCGCTCGACCCCGATCTGGTGGCCACGGCCGCACGCCCCAACGGGTGCGCGGCACGCCGCCGCGAGGCCTACTTCGCCGAGGTGGCCTCGCACCGTTCCTACGTCGCGCGCCTCACCGCACCGGCGATGGAAATTCGCACCGCATAAATCCTCAGGTCGCCGACCTGCTGGCCGATCAACCTCGTGACGGACCAAGGACGGACCGTCATCTCGACCCAATCAGGGAGGAAATCATCATGGGTCTTCGCATCAACCAGAACATCGACGCCTTCAACTCGTACCGCAACCTGTCGGTCACGCAGGGTCAGCTGTCGAAGTCGCTCGAGAAGCTGTCGTCCGGCTTCCGGATCAACCGCGCTGCCGACGACGCCGCCGGCCTCGCGATCTCCGAGGGCCTCCGCGCCCAGGTGGGTGGCCTGAAGATGGGCGTCCGCAACGCGCAGGACGGCATCTCGGTCGCGCAGACCGCTGAGGGTGCGCTCACCGAGGTCCACTCCATGCTCCAGCGCATGAACGACCTGTCCGTGCAGTACGCCAGCGGCACGCAGAACACGGATTCGCAGGCTGCCCTCCAGGGCGAGTTCGACGCTCTGGCCGAGGAGATCGGTCGCATCCAGCAGAACACCAAGTTCAACGGCGTGGCGCTCTTCGGCAACACCGGCGGCCCAGCGAACGACGGTGTGCTGGACTTCCAGGTGGGGTACTCCTCGGCCGACACGATCCAGGTTGACCTGAGCAAGACTGTCGACCTGGTCACGGGCGTGGACTACACGGACAAGACGGGCGTCGCGGTGACGGGCGGCGCTGTTGTTATCACTGACAGCAACTCTGTGCAGGCGGCCATCACCAACGTCTCGACCATGCGTGCGGAGCTCGGTGCGGTGCAGAACCGTTTCGAGCACACCATCAACAACCTCAATGTGGCTGTCGAGAACTTGTCCGCTTCCGAGAGCCGGATCCGCGACACCGACATGGCGCTGGAGATGGTCAACTTCACCCGCGCGAACATCCTGTCGCAGGCCGGTACGTCGATGCTCGCCCAGGCGAACCAGGCCCCTCAGGGCGTGCTCCAGCTGCTCCGCTGAGCACCGCTTTCAGAGTGACCGCTGACCGGGTCGGTGGCCCGCGGGCCACAGAAACCGTCCAGCAAGCCTGATGGGGGCGGGTGATCCTTCACCCGCCCCCATTACTGCTCCTTCAGGAGCAACCAGCACACCAGCCCCAGGAAGGGACCTCGAGTTGGCAGGCATGAACGTCAATGGCCTCTCCAGCGGCCTGGACACCTCGACCATCATCAGCCAGCTGATGCAGCTCGAGGCTCGTTCGCAGACGATGCTGAAGAGCCGGGTCTCGACGACCGAGAAGGCGATCACGGCGCTGCAGGGTCTGAACACCAAGCTCGCCGCGATCACCACCAAGGCCGGGGCATTGGCTACGGAGGGCTCGGCCTGGCGCCCCACCTCCGGGGCTTCCACCAGCGATAAGTTCACCGTGACCACGTCGGCAGGTGCTGCAGCCTCGACCCTGTCGCTGACCGTGGATCGGCTGGCCACCGCGCACGCGATCGACTTCGGGCTCCACGCGCTCACCGATGCGGTGACCACGGACGGCTCGACCAAGGTCTACCTCGACAAGCTGGACGGCACGGGCCTCGTCGAGATCGAGACGGGCGACGGCACCGTCAAAGGCCTGGCCGCCGCGATCAACGCCAGCGACAAGGGCCTCAGTGCCGCGCTGGTCAACGTCGACGGCACGAACTACCGGCTCAAGGTCACCTCCACGGCCACCGGGACCAGCTCTGACTTCGCCCTGCAGGACGGCTCCGGCAACCAACTCGCGATGGTCGGGACCGTCACGACCGGTCAAAACGCTCAGATCACCGTCGGCGCCGACCAGATCACCTCGGAGTCGAACACGTTCAAGGGCCTGATGCAGGGTGTCGACGTCGACATCAGCCGCGCCGCGGTCGGGGACACCACCCAGGTCACCGTCACCCGCGATGTCGCGAGCATGAAGACCTCGGTCAAGGAGCTCGTCGACGCCCTCAACGGCCTGCTGGGCGAGATCAGCACAGCGACGTCGTACGACGCCACGACCAAGAAGGCCGGCACGCTCCAGGGTGACGCCACCGTCCGCGACGTCCGCAACAAGCTGCTCACGCTGGTCGGAGAGGGCGTTGGAGGCAAGAGCCTCGCCAGCGTCGGGATCGAGCTCGACCGCTACGGCAAGATCACGTTCGACGAGAAGAAGTTCGAGGCGGCCTACACAAGCGACGCGGCCGGCACCACTGCGCTCCTCGCCGGCACCGCGACCGCCGACGGCTTCACCGACAAGCTGAAGACGCTCGGCACGCAGCTGAGCGACAAGTACACCGGCACGCTGACGCAGGCCGTCACCAGCCAGCAGACGTTGGTCAAGGGCTGGCAGGACGACATCGCGGACTGGGACATCCGGCTGGCCAGCCGGCGCACCACGCTCGAGCGACAGTTCGCCGCGCTCGAAACGAGCATGAGCCGGCTGCAGAGCCAGGGCAACTGGTTGGCGGGCCAGATCGCCGGCCTGCCTAAGTACGAGTAAGGCCAGGAGGGCCGACATGAACAACCCGCGCGCCGCCTACATGGGGCAGATGGTCACCACCGCGAACCCACAGCGGCTCCTGGTCATGCTCTACGACCGGCTGGAGCTCGACGTGCAGCGGGCGCTCACCGCCCAGCAGGCCGTCGACCACGACGCCGCTCGTGAACAGCTGCTCCACGCCCAGGAGATCGTCCTCGAGCTGCAGTCGTCCCTCAAGCACGGCATCTGGGACGGTTCCCAGGAGCTGGCTGCCCTCTACAACTGGCTGTACGGCCAGCTCGTCCGTGCCAACGTCGAGCGGGACGTCACTATCACCGAGGACTGCCTCAAAGTCATCGCCCCTCTCGCCGAGACCTGGCGCGAGGCGGCCGTCGCCGCAGCCGCGGCAGGCTGACGAGGCGCGCCATGGCGTCCCCGACCACCCAGGAAACCGAGGCCGGCTGGGCCGAGGAGTGGGTGGCTGCGCTCGACGAGCTCGAGCTGAGCCTCGACGAGGCCGAGCGCCTGCTCCGCGGTGAGCTGCCCGAGGAGACACTGCCCGTCGTCACGCCGTGGTCGCCGCCGAACCTTCAGGGTCCGATGCCGGTCGACCTGCGCACTCGCGCGCTCGCGCTGCACTACCGGCAGCAGGAGGTGCTTCGCGCCACCGCCGAGGCGGCTGTTGCGCTGCGGCGGCAGGCTGAGCTGACGTCGCGGATGTCGACGGCGCGGTCGAAGCCGTCTGCGGTTTATCTGGACATCACTGCTTGAGCCTTCCGGTGGTTTCGAGACGCTCGCTGCGCTCGCTCCTCAACCACCGCGTGGTGGTTTCGAGACGGCTCGGCTAGCGCCTCGCCTCCTCAACCACCGAGATTCAACAAAACCCTCAAGTCGGACATTCAGCAGCCGAAACTCAACGTGAGCAGGGATCGCTCACCACTCTCGCCGACGGACCGGCAGCCCACGAAACACTCGCGTATACGAGGACTTCACAAGCATGCTGGTCTCTGCGTCGGATGCCGTCGCGGCCGCTCTCGGCGGTGCGCTCGACGGTCTCTCCATGCGGCAGCGCGTTGCCGCCGACAACATCGCGAACATGGACACGCCCGGTTTCGCGGCTGCCACCGTCGACTTCGAGAGCTCGCTGCGTGCGGCGATCGAGGACGGCAACGTCGCCGCCGGTGAGGTGTCCTCCACCCTCGGTGTCTCCGCCGCGCCCGCCGGTGCCAACGGCAACAACGTCGACCTGGCCACCGAGACGATGACCGCGATGCAGTCGACCTTCCAGTACCAGTTGCTCACCCGCGCCATCGGTGACCGGTACTCGCTCATCACCAGCGCCATCGGAGGAATGTGACATGGGTGCCTTCGACCTTCTCGGCATCGCCCACAGCAGCCTGTCGACCCACCAGACCTGGCTCGACGCCCTGGGCCACAACATCGCCAACGCCAACACCGCGCGCAGCACCGACGAGGCCGCCTTCCAGGCGCAGTACGTCGTGGCCGAGGCGCAGGCCACCGGCGGCGTCGCCGTCACCGGGCTCGCCTTCGGTGACCCCGAGGGCCGCATGGTGCACCAGCCCGACCACCCGCTGGCCGACGAGAACGGCTACGTCCGGATGCCCGACATCGACATGGGCGCCCAGATGAGCCAGCTGATCATGGCCCAGCGCGGCTTCCAGGCCCAGACCGCCGTCGTCCGCAACGCCCAGGACGTCTACTCCTCCGCGCTCTCGATCGGACGCAACGCATGAGCATCCCCGGCATCGAGGGGTTCGCCCCCTTCGCCCCGCCCACGATCACCCCAACCACGCCGACCTCCCCGGTCAAGGCGTCCAGCGGGGTCGACTTCGCGCAGATGCTGTCGACCGGCATCGAGCGGCTCGAGGGCCTGCACGACCGTGCCGACAACCTCGCGGTGCAGGCCGCCACCGGTGACCTCACGCAGATCCACGACTACACGATCACCGCGACCGAGGCCGCTGTGTCCACCCAGCTCACCACCGCTGTCCGTAACAAGGCCCTCGAGGCCTTCCAGGAGATCATGAGGATCCAGCTCTGATGCGCGACCAGCTCACCGGGCGCTTCCAGACCCTCCAGCGCACGTTCAACACGTTCACCACCGGCCAGAAGGCCGTCGTGGGTGTGGGTCTCGTGGTCATCCTGTTCGCCGGCTTCTTCGTGTTCCGCTGGGCCTCGACGCCGGCGTACTCCCCGCTGTTCAGCAACCTTGCCGCCGAGGACGCCTCCGCGATCGTCGAGCAGCTCGAGGCTGAGGGAACGCCGTACGAGCTCGCCGACGGCGGCGCGACCATCAAGGTCCCGCGCGCCGAGGTGTACGACGCCCGCATCCGACTGTCCGGCGAGGGCCTCCCCAGCGGCGGCGACACCGGCTACGAGATCCTCGACTCCCAGGACCTGTCGACCTCACAGTTCCAGGAGCAGACCGGCTACAAGCGGGCGATGGAGGGCGAGCTCTCCCAGACCATCGAGGCGCTCGACCCCGTCGAGACCGCCGTGGTGCACCTGGCGATCCCGCAGAAGGAGCTGTTCGCCAGCGAGGAGCAGCCGACCACCGCGTCGGTGCTCGTCGAGACCAAGCCCGGCCAGACCCTCGAGCCGCAGCAGGTGCAGGCGGTCGTCCACCTCGTCGCCTCCAGCGTCGAGGGCCTCGACCCCAAGCAGGTCACCGTCGCCGACGCGTCCGGTGCCGTGCTCTCCGCGTCCGGCGACGACTTCGGCACCGCCGCGGACACCCGCTCGCAGCAGGTGAAGTCGTTCGAGGAGAAGCTCTCCACCCAGGTGCAGAGCATGCTCGACAAGGTGCTCGGCGCCGGCAACACCGCCGTACAGATCACCGCGCAGCTGAACTTCGACAAGACCGTCACCAACACCAAGCGCTACTTCTCCGACCCGGAGATGGTGCCGCTGTCCGACACCACGCTCACCGAGACCTACACCGCTCCCGGCGGCGGCCTCGACAACGGCGGCGTGGTCGGTCCCGACGGCGCTCTCGACCCCAACGCGGCCAACAACAACGTGCCCGGCAACGCCACGAACTACCGCAAGGAGTCGCGGACCGCGGACAACGCGGTCGGCGAGGAGGTCGAGCAGCGCGAGGCCGCTCCCGGTGGGGTGGAGAGCCTGCACGTCGGCGTGATCGTGGACCAGAACGCTCCGGGCGCGGCGAACGTCGCCGAGATCGAGACCCTGGTCAGCTCGGCGCTGGGCATCGACGCCCAGCGCGGCGACACCGTCGCGGTCAGCACGATGGCCTTCGACCGCACCGCCGAGGAGGCCGCGGCAGAGGCGCTCGCCGCGGCGAAGAAGGCCGAGGACCGCGAGGCGCTGATCGGCCTGATCAAGACCGCCGCCCTGGTGCTGCTCGTCGCCGGCATCCTCATCGCCGCGATGCTGCGCAGCCGCAAGCGCGCCAAGGCCCGCGACGAGGCGACCAACTACATGGTCGAGCAGATCCGCCGCCGTGACGACGAGATCGAGGCCACCCAGGTCGTGCCGCTGCCGGCGGCCGAGCCGATGGCCGAGCTCGAGGTCGACCCGAGGTTCGTCGAGCGCGACGCCCTGCGCGCCGCCGCGCGGGACGAGATCGCCGCGATGGTCGAGAAGCAGCCTGAAGAGGTCGCGAACCTGCTCCGCGGCTGGCTCGTGGACAGCGGGGTGAGCCAGCGGTGACCGTTGCGCTGAACGACAACGGCCTGCGCAAGGCCGCGATCCTCCTGGTCCAGCTCGGTCAGGACAAGGCCGCGAAGATCCTCGGCCACCTGCGTGAGCGCGAGGTCGAGCTGCTGTCGGCCGAGATCGCCGACCTGCAGATGCTCAGCGCCGACGAGACCGACGCGGTGATCCACGAGTTCCACCAGATCACCTCGGCCCGCGCCAACATCCTCAACGGCGGCCCGGACTTCGCCCGCGCCATGCTCGAGGAGTCGCTCGGCCGCGAGAAGGCCGACTCGATCATGAACCGGCTGCACATGGCCGCGCGCCAGATGCCGTTCCAGTTCCTGCACCGCGCCGACGCACGGCAGCTGCTGTCGTTCATCTCCGGTGAGCACCCGCAGCTGATCGCGGTGATCCTCGCGCACATGCCCAGCGACCGCGCCACCCTGGTGCTCTCCGGCCTCGAGCCCGAGCGCCAGGCCGAGGTCGCCCACCGGATCGCGGTCATGGACCGCACCTCGCCCGAGGTCGTCCGCGAGCTCGAGATCGCCCTGGAGCGCAAGACCTCCTCGGTGCTGCAGCCGCAGGACTTCTCCACTGTCGGCGGTCTCGACCCGCTGATCGAGATGATGAACCGCGCCGACCGCGGCACCGAGCGACTGATCATCGAGTCGCTGGAGAAGCGCGACCCCGCGCTCGCCGAAGAGGTCAAGAGCCGGATGTTCATGTTCGAGGACCTGATCCACCTCGACAACAAGGACATGCAGTTCGTGCTCCGCCAGGTCGAGATCGCCGAGCTGGCGATGGCGCTCAAGGGCGTCAGCGGCGAGGTCAAGGACAAGATCATGGCCAACATGTCGCAGCGTGCCTCGGAGAACCTGCTCGAAGAGGTCGACATGCTCGGCCCCGTCCTGCTCCGCCAGGTCGAGGAGGCCCAGGCCTCGATCATCCGCAACGTCCGCCGCCTCGAGGAGTCCGGCGAGATCACGCTGAGGAGGAACGCCGAGGATGAGTACGTCGAGTAACGGCGTGGTCATCCGCGACCTCCCCCAGGAGACTGCGGAGTCGATCAGCCACTTCACCGATCTGCGCAAGGGCAGCTGGACCCGCCTGGGCTCCGGCGGCAACCTCGGCGACGAGGTGACCGAGGGCGTCCTCAGCGGGATCGCCGAGCGCGCCCACCAGGCCGCCCGCGCCCAGGGGTACGCCCAGGGCTGGGCGGAGGGTCGCCGGGTCGCGATCGAGAAGGCACAGGCCGACGCGGACGCCGTACGACGGGCCGCCGCCGACGAGCTGGAGCAGATGCGTGCCGAGCACCGGGCGGCGATGGCTGCCCTGGAGACGGCCACCACGCAGATGAGCACCCGGCTCGCCGAGGCGCTCGACCGGCTCGCCGGCCACACCACCGAGGTCGCCCTGGAGCTCGCCGAGGCAGTCGTGGGCCGCGAGGTAGCCACCGCCACCGACCCCGGTGCCGACGCGCTGCGCCGGGTGATCGGCCTGGTCGACCCGCAGGTCACCACCACCGTGCGGCTCAACCCCGCCGACGTGGCGGTGCTCGACAGCGCCGCGACCGAAGGCCACAACATCACCGTGGTCCCCGACCCGACCGTCGGCCGCGGCGACGCGATCGCCGAGACCGACCACACCCTGGTCGACGCCACCATCTCCGCCGCCCTGGAGCGGGTCCGCGAGGTGCTCACACGATGACCGCCACGCTGCTCACCGACCGGCTCGCCGAGGCCGTCGCCGCTGCCGCCCCGAAGCGGCACGGCCGGCTCGTCGAGCTCAAGGGCCTGCACCTGCTGGCCAAGGGAGTCGACGCCGCCGTCGGCGACCTCGTCGAGGTGTGCGGCGTCAACGGTCCCGTGCCCGCCGAGGTCGCCGCGAGCACCCCGGCCGGCATCGTCTGCATGCCGCTGGGCTCCACCACCGGTCTCCGGCTCGGCGACACCGTCGCCCCGACCGGCGGCCCGCTGTCGATCCCGGTCGGCGACGAGCTCCGCGGCCGGATTCTCGACGGCCTCGGCCGCCCGATCGACGGCGGCCCGGCGCTGACCGGCCTGCCGATGGTCTCGGTCGAGAACGACGCCCCCGCGGCGCTGTCGCGCGCGCGGGTGGACAGCCAGGTCGGCCTCGGCGTCCGCGCCCTCGACGCGCTCGTGCCGTGCGGCCGCGGCCAGCGGATGAGCATCATGGCCGGCTCCGGCGTCGGCAAGTCCACCCTGCTGTCGATGATCGCCCGCGGCACCGACGCCGCTGTGTCGGTGATCTGCCTGGTCGGCGAGCGCGGCCGCGAGGTCCGCGAGTTCATCGAGAACGACCTCGGCCCCGAGGGGCTGGCCCGCTCGGTGGTCGTCGTGGCCACCTCGGACGCCCCGCCCGTCGTACGACTGCGCGCCGCGTTCGTCGCCACCCGGATCGCCGAGCACTTCCGCGACGGCGGCCAGGACGTCCTGCTGATGATGGACTCCCTCACCCGCGTCGCGATGGCGCAGCGCGAGGTCGGCCTGTCCGCCGGCGAGCCGCCGACCACCCGCGGCTACCCGCCCAGCGTGTTCGGCCTGATGCCCAAGCTGCTCGAGCGCACCGGCCCCGCCCCGGTCGGCTCGATCACCGGCCTCTACACCGTGCTCGTCGAGGGCGACGACCTGCAGGACCCGATCGGCGACACCGTCCGGTCGATCCTCGACGGCCACGTCGTGCTCTCGCGCCGACTCGCCACCAGCGGCCACTTCCCGAGCATCGACGTGCTCGAGTCGATCTCCCGGGTCGCCCCGGCGATCACCACGCGCGAGCAGATGACCGACGCGGTCACGCTGCGCCGGCTGCTCGCCGCGCACCGCGACGTGCGCGAGCTGGTCGAGATCGGCGCCTACGTGCGCGGCTCGGACCCCGATGCCGACATGGCGCTGGCGATCATGCCGCGCATCAACGAGTTCCTGCGCCAGCCGGTCGACGCGCCCACGCCGACCGCCGACACGTGGACCGCACTCCACCAGATCGTGAGCACGTCATGAGCGCGAACCAGGACCGCGGGCTGAAGGCGGTACGCCGGGTCCGCGAGGCCCGCGAGCGGGACAGCCGGATCGGTCTCGTGCAGGCCCTCGCGGCGACCCGCCAGCGCGAGGCCGAGGCCGAGGCAGCCCGTGAGCGCTTCGAGACCACCCCCCCGTTCGAGACCGGCGACACGGCCGAGTTCCACCAGTACACACAGCTCGTCCAGGCGCTCGCCGAGGCAGTTGCGGTGAAGGAGGAGCTGCTCCGCACCAGCCGCACCGTCGCCGAGGAGGCCAACCGGCGTTGGGGTCTGGACCGCCAGGCCGTGCGCACCGTCGAGCTGCTGCTCGAGCGCCGGGTCGAGGAGCGCCGTGCCGCTCGGGCACGGCAGGAGGCCGCCGACCTCGACGAGCTCGCCTCGCAGGCATGGCACCGCAACCACCTGAACGTCGTACCCGCCATCTCGGAGGCAACAGCATGAGCGTCGCAGAGGTCACCGGCCGGATCAGCGAGATCCAGGCCGCCCTGAAGCAGCTCGCCCCCGCCGCGACCGTCCGGCCGGCCGGCGTCCCGGCGTTCTCCAGCGTCCTCGGCGCGGCCGAGGCCGGCCTGCTCGAGGGCACCCTCTCTTCCGGCGGCGCGCAGGGGACGTCGTCGGCCACCTTCGCTCGCGCGGTCGCCGGCGCCTCCGGCGGGTCCGGCGAGCTGGTCAACGGTCAGGCGGTCGTCGACGAGGCGAAGAAGTACCTCGGCGTGCCCTACCTCTGGGGCGGCACCGACCCGAGCAAGGGCCTCGACTGCTCCGGCCTGACCCAGCTGGTCTACAAGAAGTTCGGCGTCGACCTGCCGAGGGTCTCCTACCAGCAGGCCACCGCCGGCAAGCCGGTCGCCAGCCTCGACCAGGCCAAGCCTGGCGACCTGCTCGCGTTCAACAGCCCGGTCAACCACGTCGCGATCTACATCGGCAACGGCAAGATGCTCGAGGCGCCGCGCACGGGGCTCGACGTCCGGATCGTCGACGTCTACGAGACACCGACCGCGATCCGTCGCGTGCTGCCCGAGCAGGCCGCGGCCCCGGTCGCCGCCGCCCGCATGCCCGGCGGCTCGTCGCTGCCCGGCGCCACGCCGTACGCCTCCCTCTTCCAGGCCGCCGGCGCCCGCCACGGCGTCGACCCGACCCTGCTCGCGGCGATCGCCAAGCAGGAGTCCGGCTACAACCCGCGCGCGGTCAGCCCCGCCGGCGCGCAGGGCCTCATGCAGCTGATGCCGGCCACCGCGGCCGGCCTCGGTGTCAACAACTCGTTCGAACCTGCCCAGGCCGTCGATGGCGCGGCCCGGTTGATGAAGGACCTGCTCTCGGAGTTCGGCCGCGTGGACCTCGCGCTCGCGGCGTACAACGCAGGCCCCGGTGCGGTGAAGCGCTACGGCGGCATCCCGCCCTACCCCGAGACCCAGAACTACGTGCCGGCAGTGCTGGCGCACAAGGCAAACCTGGAGCGCGCATGACGATCACACCTGTGGCCGCGTCAGCGGTCCCACCGGCCGGCTCGGGCTCCGGCACCGGTTCCGGCGCCGCCGCGGCCGGCGACTTCGCCGCCCTCGTCCAACAGCACCTCGACGACCCCGCCGGCTCGGCCCTGTCCGGGGAGGAGAAGGCCGCGCTGCTCGAGGCCGCGTCCCACTCCGGTGAGGCGATGTCCGAGGGCGTCGCGTCCATGCTCGCCGGGCTGCTCGGTGCCGCTGCGGTGCAGGCAGCAGCCGGTACGGCGGGCGCGGCTGGTGCCGTGCCTGCTGACGCCGATGTCGTGGCCGAGGGCGACCCCTCGCTCCAGGCCGCCGCGACCGCCCACTCCCTGAAGGGCGCGTCGGTCGGTGTCCTGGCGGCCAACGCCGCCGCGACCGCTGCTGCCCAGCTGGCTGCGGCGCACAACGCCGGCGGCGAGAGTGCGGCTGGTGCGCTGTCGGGTGCCGGGGCTGGTGTCGCGGGACCCGATGGCGCGGCCGCTGGTTCCGCTCTGTCCGGCGCCGTCGCCGGCGCGGGTGCCGGGACTGCGGACGCTTCTGGGACCACTGGCTCGGGGGAGGCAGCGCAGGCGCTGCACGACGGCTCGGACACCGGCGCCGGCGCGACCGGCAACGGCACCGCAGGCGCTTCGGCGTCCGGTGCGGCGCATCCCAACGCCGCCGGGCAGGTGTCTCTCGAGGGGATGCAGGTCGTCGGCGGTTCGGCAGGCGACTCGGCCGCGAACAGCGTCACGGGTTCGGCGGCCGTCACGGCTGGCTCTGGTGCTGCGGGTGCGGCCGGCGCGGACGCGACCGCGGCTCCCGACGGGACCACCCGATCGAGCATGGTCACCGACCAGGTCTTCTCCCAGGTCACCCGGATGGTCAGCCGCGGCGACGGCACCCACCGCCTCATGTTGCGCCTCCACCCTGCCGATCTTGGTGAGGTGAAGGTGGTCATGACCGTCAAGGACGGTGTCGTCGACGTGACGCTGCACGCCAGCGCCGCGGCGCGCGCCGCCCTGCACGAGGGTTCGCCGCAGCTGCGCTCGTTGCTCGAGCTCACCGGCGCCACCGCCGGCCAGCTCGTGGTCCGCGACCTCGTGACGGGCGCCGCCTCCACGCAGTCCGGCCAGCAGCTCGGTCAGCAGGCCGGCCAGAACGGTCAGCAGGGCAACCAGCAGCAGGCCGCGCAGAACGGTCAGGCAGGCCTCGACCTCGGCGGTTCGGCGGGTGGCACCTCCGACGGCGCCGGCCAGGGCGGCACGGCCGCCGGCTCGGACGGTCTCGATGTCGACGCCGGTGCCGGGCCGGGCGACCGCCGTACCGGATCCACCGCCGGCGACACCACCGGCGGGACCGCCCGCACCTCCACGTCCAACCTCGACCTCGACCTCTAAGGAGTCTCGATGACGATCAACCCGATCACCGCCGCCATGGGCGCCACCGCCCAGACCGCGACGGCGGGCGCGACCTCCTCGACCGAGGTCGACAAGGACATGTTCCTCAAGCTGATGGTCACCCAGCTCAAGAACCAGGATCCGATGAACCCACAGGACTCCTCGGAGTTCCTCGCCCAGACCGCACAGTTCACCTCGCTCGAGAAGCTCGAGCAGGTCGCCAGCCAGACCGAGCAGGCGTACGCGGCTCAGATGGCCTTCGGTGCCAGCGGCCTCGTCGGCCGCACCGTCACCTACACCGACGCCGACGGCAACGAGCTCACCGGCACGGTCTCGTCGGTGAAGTTCGGGCCGACCGGTCCGGTGCTCGGTGTCGACGACGCCGAGGTCGCCATGGACCAGGTCGTCACCGTCAAGGCCTGAGCCACCCCGCCACCCACAGACCCGGGTCCCCACAGGGCCCGCCCCGAAAGGAAATCAAACATGCTTCGCTCCCTCTTCGCCGGCATCAGCGGCCTCCGCTCGAACCAGACCATGCTCGACGTGGTCGGCAACAACATCGCCAACGCCAACACCACCGGCTTCAAGAGCTCGAACGTGATCTTCCAGGACACGCTGAGCCAGATGCTTACCGCCGGCAGCACGCCGGTCGCCGGCGGCGCGGGGGGCACTCCGCCGCCGGCACAGGGTGGAACCAACCCGGTCCAGGTCGGCCTCGGTGTCTCCGTCGGTGGTACGACGACCAACTTCGGTCAGGGCTCGGCGCAGGTCACCGGTCGCCAGACCGACCTGATGATCCAGGGTGACGGCTTCTTCGTGGTGAACCGTGACGGCGCCGACATGTACACACGTGCGGGTGCCTTCAACTTCGACTCCGACGGCAACCTGGTCACCCTCGACGGCGACATCGTCCAGGGCTGGATGGCCGCAGGCACCCCGCCGGCCGTCACTGCGGCCGACGGCACGCAGACCGATATCAACATCGACTTCGAGACTCTCGGTGTCGACTCGTACAGCATCGGCAGCGACGGCATCATCACGGGCGTCGTCGCCGGGGCCAAGCAGGTGCTCGGACAGATCGCCATCGCGAACTTCACCAACCCCGAGGGCCTCGAGCGTGCCGGCGACACCGCCTTCCGTGCGGGCGCCAACTCGGGCACCGTGGTGACCGGGGCCCCTGGTGCGGGCGGCAACGGCAGCATCATGGCCGGGACGCTGGAGATGTCGAACGTCGACCTCGCCCAGGAGTTCACCAACCTGATCATCGCCCAGCGCGGCTTCCAGGCCACCTCGCGCGTGATCACCACCTCGGACTCCGTGCTCGAGGAGCTCGTCAACATCAAGCGCTGATCCGGGCGCTCTGACAGGCGGCGGGCGGGTCGGCGTACTCGCGCCCCCACCCGCCGCCTGACTCCGGCAGAAGCTGTGATCGGCGGCGTGAGCCGCTGCGTGACTCGGGCGCGAACAGCGATCGGCTGCGCGAAGTGGGCAAGGGTTGCAGCTCTCGAGGCCAGAACCTTGCAGTCATTGCCCACTTCGGGAGCGCGCTTGCTGGTCGTGCCCAGTCCAGCTGACTTCCGGCTGGCGGCTGTGCTGATACCCGGCAGCCGCCGGCGAGTTTGGGCACGAACGGCAACCAGCCGCCGAGAGTGGGCACGAACGACACGTTCCGAGCGCGGAGGCTGTCGTATTTGCCCATTCCTCGGGGGCAGCTGTCGTTTCTGCCCAAACCCGGGTCAGCTCCCGAGGCCAGAACCTTGCAGTCATTGCCCACTTCGGGAGCGCGCTTGCTGGTTCTGCCCAGTCCAGCTGACTTCCGGCTGGCGGCTGTGCTGATACCCGGCAGCCGCCGGCGAGTTTGGGCAGGAACGGCAACCAGCCGCCGAGAGTGGGCACGAACGACACGTTCCGAGCGCGGAGGCTGTCGTATTTGCCCATTCCTCGGGTGCAGTTGTCGTTTCTGCCCAAACCCGGGTCCCAACGACCCCGGCGACACGCCGGGGATCGAAAATGCTCGGCGACCCGGGTCACAACGGCTCAGGTCTTTCGGCCCCCGGCCGATGGACACATTGATGGGCCACGGACGGCCCTGCTCGACAACCAAGGATGGTGCGCACATGGTGACGCTCACGCGTTTCTCAGGGGTACCGTTCGCCCTCAATCCCGACCTGATCGAGAGGGTGGACGAGACACCCGACACGGTCATCACGCTGGTCGACGGCACGAAGTACCTGGTCAAGGAGTCCCTGGCCGAGGTCGTCGCGCTGGTGATGGAGTACCGCGCCCGCCTGCTCGCAGCCGCCGGCGCGATGGACTCCCCGAAGAACCTCGACGCCGCCGAGCGCGCGGCCCGCCGCCACCGCCTTGCCGCCGTCCCGGCCCCCGAGGACGAGCACGGCGCCAGCGAGGAGAGCTGATGGATCGCGCAACGATCTTCGGCGTCGGCCTGGCCTTCGCCGCGATCATCGGCTCGAACGTCCTCGAGGGCGGTTCGCCGATGGCGCTGCTCATGCTGCCGCCGATGCTGCTGGTGTTCGGCGGCACGCTCGGTGCCGCGATCGCCGGCGGCACGCTGGCCGATGCCAAGCATGCGATCACCTCGCTCAAGCGCGCGGTCACCTGGAAGCAGCAGGCCCCCGGCGAGCTCGTGCCGATCGTCGTGAAGCTGGCCGACAAGGCCCGCCGCGAGGGTCTGCTGATGCTCGAGGAGGCGGTCCGCGAGGTCGACGACGACTTCCTCAAGCGCGGTGTCGCGCTGGCCGTGGACGGCACCGACCCCGAGGAGCTGCGGGAGATCCTCGAGGCCGAGCTGTACGCCAAGCGCATCGACGACAAGCACTCCGCGAAGTTCTTCACCGCCATGGGCGGCTACGCGCCGACGATCGGCATCATCGGCACCGTGATGGGCCTGATCCACGTGCTCGAGGCCCTCTCGGAGCCGGAGAAGCTTGGTCACTCGATCGCCGCGGCGTTCCTCGCGACCCTGTGGGGCATCCTGTCCGCCAACGTGCTGTGGCTGCCGATCTCGGCCCGGCTGACCCGGATCGGCGAGCTCGAGGCGTCGCGCATGGAGCTCGTGATCGAGGGCGTCATGGCGATCCAGGCCGGCAGCAACCCGCGCGTCGTGGCCCAGCGCCTGCGCTCGCTCCTGCCCGCCAACGAGCGCGACCTCGAGCAGGCGGCCTGACCATGGCTGCGTCGCGCAAGCGCCGTGCCCCTGAGGAGGAGCACGAGAACCACGAGCGGTGGATGGTGTCCTACGCCGACATGGTCACCCTGCTGATGGTCATGTTCATCGTGCTCTACGCGATCAGCCAGGTCGACGTGGCCAAGTTCAACGCCCTCAAGGAGGGCATGGCCGCCGGCTTCGGCAACACCTCCTCACCGTTCCAGGGCGCCACCTCCGGCAACCAGGACCCCGGCAGCCAGGCGATCGCGCCGATCTCCCCGTCGCTGGACGGCGTGGACCCCTCGACCACCGAGCAGGTGTCCCGCTCGCTGGCCGAGGAGGAGCGCAAGAAGCGGTACGCCGCGGCATCCGCCGAGGTCGCGCGACTGCAGGAGCTGCAGAAGCGGATCCAAGAGGTGCTCCGCCGACGCGGTCTCGCCGGCGACGTGCAGATGAAGATCGACAGCCGCGGCCTGACGATCAGCCTGGTCTCGCGGCACATCGTGTTCCAGAACGACGTCGCCGACCTGACCCGGCGCGGCAGGCGGGTGCTCGACGTACTCGCCCCGGTGCTGCGGGAGATCCCGGAGTACATCGACGTCGACGGCCACACCAACCAGGTGAAGGTGAAGCCGAAGTACTACGACACCGACTGGGACCTGTCCTCGGCCCGCGCGGTGACCGTGCTGCGCTACCTCAACGAGCGCAAGGGCATCCCCGGCCGGCGGCTGTCGGCCCGCGCCTTCGGCCACGAGAAGCCACTGATCGACCCCAAGCACAAGCTGAGCCAGATGCTGAACAAGCGTGTGGACGTCGTCGTCATCTCCGGTGCCGACGAAGCCACCCGGGCCCTGTTCGACGACGTCCTGCGGGACCTGAGCAGGGCGTAGAAGGAGAGACGAGATGAGTGTCAAGGAAGCTGCCGCGAAGACCGACGAGACCGAGGAAGGCGGCAAGGGTGGCAAGAAGAAGCTGCTGATCATCGCCGTCGCGGTGCTGGTCGCGGCCGCTGCCGTCTGGTGGTTCATGATCCGCCCCGCCGGTGCCGAGGAGGCCGCACCGAAGCCGGGGGAGGTCATGCAGCTCGAGCCGATCCAGATCAACCTCGCCGGCGGCCACTACCTGAAGATCGGCGTGGCGCTCCAGGCGATCGAGGGGGCCCACGAGGTCGAGGGCAGCAAGGCGCTCGACGCCACCATCGAGCTGTTCAGCGGCCGGTCGGTGGAGGAGCTGGCCGACGCCGAGGAGCGGGAGAAGCTCAAGACGCACCTGCTCGAGGAGCTCGACCACCGGTACCACGGCGAGATCATGGAGGTGTACTTCACTGACTTCGTGACCCAGTGACGCAGCACCCAGACCCGGGGGTGACCGGGTCCGGGGCCGGCTGAGCCGGCTCCGTCAAGACACCACAGCTCAGGGACGAGCGACACAAAGTAAAGAAAGTTCTCGTTCCTGCTCAAGTCGTGCCCGCGTGAGCCGATACCTCCTTCGTGGCATCCTCCTCCGCAGCTCGATCTTCGCGCGTGATCGCGCCGTCCCGCCGTGGCCGGCGGGCGGGCAACGAGCCGGTCCCGTACGACTTCCGGCGGCCGGTCAAGCTCAGCCGCGAGCACATGCGCACCCTCGAGATCGTCTTCGAGACCTACGCCCGCCAGGCGTCCACGATCATGACGTCGGCACTGCGCTCCCTCAGCAACTTCACGTTGCTGCAGGTCGAGCAGCAGACCTACCACGAGTACGTCGAGACGCTCGACGACCCGACGTACCTCACCGTCTTCTCCCTCGAGCCGATCCAGCAGCCGGCCGTGCTCCAGATGCCGCTGCTGGCCACGATGACCACCGTCGACCGCCTGCTCGGCGGACCCGGCTCCGCGGAGCAGCCCGAGCGGCCGCTGACCGAGCTGGAGAGCGTGGTCGTCCGCGGCCTGTTCGACCGGCTGGTGTCGGAGGTCCGCTACGCGTTCGCCTCGATCGCCGATCTGCACCCGGCCGTGACCGGGGTCGAGTACAGCCCGCAGCTGGCCCAGGTGGCCGCCGCGTCCGACGCGATGATCACCGCGCGGTTCTCGCTGACCCAGGAGAACGGTGAGCACGAGGTCACCATGTGCTTCTCGTTCAACGGGCTGCTGCCGCACCTGACCGCCTCCACCTCCGGCACGCCGTCGGAGCGGGAGCTGCGCGAGCGCGAGGCCGCCTCGGCGCGCCTCGCCGCCGGCTTCCAGGAGGTGCCCGTCGAGGTCGGCGTCCGGTTCCGCGGCATCGTCGCTGATCCGGTCGAGCTCTCCGGTCTCACCGTCGGCGACCTGATCAAGCTGCGGCACCCTGCCGAGGCCCCGCTCGAGGTCGCCACCGACGACGTCGTCTTCGCCCACGCCACCCCCGGCAGCCACGGTGAACGCCTGGCCTGCCTCATCGTTGCCACCCCCCAGGAGTCCTGATGCCTCGCGCAGCCAAGAAGACCGCCACCGCCGCTCCGGCCGAGGGGCTCGAGGAGAGCGCCCGGCTCGCCGCCGAGGCGATCGTCACCCTGCTTCCCGCGACCAGCGAGCTGGTCCCCGGCGCCCCGCAGCCCGCGGCGCTGGTGAACGCCGCCGAGTGGGGCGGCGGTGCCTGCGCCAGCCTCGGCAACGCCAAGGACGGCTCGGTCAGCGTCCTGGTCGGCGCCGACCTGGTCACCGCCCTCGAGGAGTCCCCGATGGGTCCGCTCGAGCTCGGTGCGGCCGTGCAGCCCTCGCTCGACGCCGCCGCCACGGCGCTGGGTACGACGGCCGGGGCCGGTGAGTCCCTCGACGCCGACGGTGTCGCCGAGCTGCTCGCCGGTGCCTCGATCGCCGTACCCCTCGTCGCCGGTGACGTCACCGCCGCCGTGCTCGTGCTGACCAACCCGGCCCCGCCGCCGGCGCCGGAGAAGCCCGCCGCCGCCCCGGCCGCCGCGACCGGCACCACCGCCCGCCCCGGCATCGAGCTGCTGCACGGTGTCGCGATGGACGTCACCGTCGAGCTCGGCCGCACCCGGCTCTCGGTCCGCGAGCTGCTCGCGCTCACGCCCGGTGACGTGATCGAGCTCGACCGTGCCGCCGGCAGCCCGGCCGACCTGCTCGTCAACGGCCGCCTGATCGCCCGCGGCGAGGTGGTCGTCGTCGACGAGAACTTCGCCCTCCGGATCACCGAGATCGTCTCGAACTCCGCAGCGAGCTGACGTGTTCGAGCTCGCGATCAGGGTCGTCTTCTCGCTGGCCGTCATCCTCGGCCTGCTCTGGTTCATCGCCCGGACCAGCTCGCGCAAGTTCGGCGGCACCGCCCGGTCCGCCGTCCGGGTGGTCGCCCGGCAGCCGCTCGCCCGCAGCGCCTCGCTCGCGGTCGTCGAGGTCGGCGACCGGGTGCTGGTCGTCGGGGTCAGCGAGCACGGCGTCAACCTGCTCACCGAGATGGACCCCGACGAGCTGCCCGCGCCGGTCGTCCCGGAGACGGTCGCCTCGACCCCGCAGTCCGCGCCGGTCGCCGGCTCCGTCGTACGCGCTGCCCGGTCGCTGCTCGCCCGCCGCGCCGGGGCTCCCGGCACGGTCGAGCCCGTCGCTGCCGACGTGGTTCAGGACGCCGACGAGGCCGGCGCCGACCTGGCGCCCGCCGCCGGGACCGCTGCCACCGAGGCCGCTGCCTCAGAGGTCTCCGCGCCCGCCCGCCGGCGCCCGCCGGTGCGAGTCACCGGACTCGCCGCCGCTGCCGTGACCGGCGGCACCAGCACCGCCGTCCTCACCCGCCCGCAGGGCCAGTCCGCACTCAGCGGCTCGGTCCTCTCCGCCCAGACCTGGCGACAGGCATGGGCGGCCGCCACCAGATCGAACGGCATCGCCAGTGACTGACAAGCTCCACGAGACGGGCTCGGGACGTCCGTCGGAGTCCCGACGCGTGCTCCGCCGCCTCGCGACCCTGGTCGCCGGCGTCGCGGTGCTGGTCGGCCTCGCCTCCTTCGCCGGTACGGCGGCCGCGGTCGCCGCGCCGGCCGCCGCGCACACGACCAGCGCCGTGACCGCGGCGCCCGCCACGCTCGACGCCCAGACCGGCGTCACCCCGCCGAACACCACGCAGGGCGTCGCCCTCACCGGCGCGGCCCTGTCCGGCGCCGACGAGCTCACCGGCGAGGTCGTCCTCGCCGCCCCCGGCCCGCAGGGCCCGCGCGGTCCGAACGGCACCGGCGGCGACGTCACCGTGCAGTTCGACGACCTGACCGACAAGCCGAGCACCCCGGTGCTCGTGCTGCTCGGCCTCACGCTGCTCAGCCTGATCCCGGCGATCCTGCTGACCACCACCAGCTTCACCAAGATCCTGATCGTGCTCGGCCTGACCCGCAACGCGATGGGCCTGCAGCAGATCCCGCCGAACCAGGTGCTCGCCGGCCTGGCGCTGTTCCTGAGCCTGTTCATCATGTCGCCGGTGCTCTCGGAGATGAACGACGTCGGTCTCCAGCCCTACCTCGACGGCACCAAGAGCCAGACCGTGGCGTGGAACGACGGCATCGAGCCGCTGCGCGAGTTCATGCTCGACCAGACGGGTGATGCCGAGCTCGGCCTGCTCACCGACGTGGCCGGCCGGGAACGCCCCGAGACCCGCGAGGACGTCGGGATGACCACGCTGGTGCCGGCGTTCATCCTCAGCGAGCTCAAGCAGGCGTTCATCATCGGCTTCGTCATCTTCATCCCGTTCCTGGTGATCGACATGGTCGTCGCCGGAGCGCTGATGAGCCTCGGCATGATGATGATGCCGCCGGTGATGGTGTCGCTGCCGTTCAAGATCCTGCTGTTCGTGATGGTCGACGGCTACGGCCTGATCATCAGATCCCTCGTGTCCAGCTACGGCGGAGGCTGATGCTCCGATGACCGACAGCACCGTTCTCGACATCGCGCTGCAGACCATGCTGGTGGCGTTCAAGCTCTCCGTGCCGATCCTGCTGCCGGCGCTGGTGATCGGCTTCGGGATCTCGCTGATCCAGTCGATGACCCAGATCCAGGAGTTCACGCTGGCGTTCGTGCCGAAGCTGATCGGCGTCGGCCTCGCCGTGCTGGTCTCCGGCAACTGGATGCTGCACACCCTGATCGCCTTCACCCAGGACCTCTTCGAGCGCATCCCGAGCATGCTGGGCTGAGCGATGACGATCACCCTGCAGGGGGAGCCCTTCATCGCCTACGTGCTCGCCGCCATCCGGGTGCTCGCCTGGATCATGCTGGTGCCGCCGTTCTCGTTCAAGGCGGTCCCGGCGATGGCGAAGTCGCTGCTGGCGTTCGGGCTCGCGCTGGCGATGGCGCCGACGCTGACGATGACCGAGATCCCCACCGACGCCTGGACGCTCGGCAGCTACGCCGTGCAGGAGGCGCTGATCGGCGCCACCCTGGGCTTCGTCACCTACATGATCTTCGCCGCGGTCCAGGCCGCCGGTGACCTGATCGACGTCTTCGGCGGCTTCAGCCTCGCGATGGGCTTCGACCCGCTGTCGTTCAACCAGAACGCCGCCTTCGGCAAGCTCTACCAGATGCTCGCGCTGATGCTGCTGTTCGCCACCGACGCGCACCTGCTGCTGGTGGGGGGCTTGCTGAAGACCTTCGAGCGGATGCCGGTCGGCACGCTGTGGCAGGTCGCCGACATCGGCCAGGTGCTGGTGCAGGCGTTCACGGTGTTCTTCGTCTCCGCGGTGCAGATCGCGCTGCCGATGATCGGCGTCCTGTTCATCACCGACCTCGGGCTCGCGCTGCTCACCAAGGTGGCCCCGCAGCTCAACGCGATCATGGTGATGTTCCCGGCCAAGATCATGCTGACCCTGTTCCTGATCGGGCTGTCGCTGCCGGTGCTCCCGAACGCGATCGAGCGTCTGCTCGAGGCGGTCAGCGACGCCGTCGGAGCGATCGGATGACGCCGCCTGCGACGCCGGCCTGCGTCCGTCGTACCCCTGGTGCTCGCAGGGAGGTGAGGGTGTGAGCAGCAGCGGTGAGGAGAAGACCGAGAAACCGACTCCGAAGAAGGTCAAGGAGAACCGCAAGGAAGGCAAGATCCCGCGGACCCAGGACCTGGGTGGTTGGGGGTCGCTGTTCGTGATCGCGCTGATCATGCCGTGGCTGGTGAACATCGCCTTCGGCAAGCTCCGCGAGCTGATGCTGCGCTCGCTGGCGCTGATCAAGGACCCGGATCCGGCCAAGGTGACGAGCATGCTGCACGAGGGCACGGTCCTCGGGCTGCTGATCCTCGTCGTGCTCGGCTCGATGGTGATGGTGCTGTCGGTGGCCGCCGGTGTCAGCCAGGGCGGTCTGCACCTGGCGACGAAGTCGATGAAGCCCAAGCTGTCCAAGCTGAGCCTGCTCCAGGGCGCCAAGCGGATCTTCGGTCTGCAGGCGCTGTGGCAGGGCGGACAGACCCTGTTCAAGAGCACGATCGTGGCGTTCCTGGTGTGGCGGGCGATCGTGAGCTTCATGCCGCTGCTCGGCGGACTGGTGCCCTTCGACGTCGCGCTCGACCTCGCCGGTGACACCGCGCTCGGGCTGATGCGCGACATCGCGATCGCCGGCGTCATCGCCGCCGCGCTCGACTACGGCTTCCAGCGCCGCAAGATGGGCAAGCAGACGCGGATGACCAAGAAGGAGGTCCGCGACGAGAGCAAGATGACCGAGGGCGATCCGCTCGTGAAGAGCGCGATCCGTTCGCGTCAGCTCGCCGCGGCCCGCAACCGGATGATGGCCGACGTGCCGACCGCCGACGTCGTGCTGGTCAACCCGGTGCACGTCGCGGTCGCGCTGAAGTACGAGGCGTCGAAGGGCACCCCCCGGGTCGTCGCGAAGGGTGCCGGTGCGGTGGCTGCCCGGATCCGCGCGGTCGCGGAGGAGAACCGGGTGCCGATGGTCGAGGACATCCCGCTCGCCCGCGCCCTGCACGCCAGCTGCGAGGTCGGCCAGGAGATCCCGGCTGAGCTGTACCACGCCGTCGCGCAGGTGCTGGCGTTCATCCTCAGCCGCAAGGCCAAGGGCCAGGCGGCCGGACGGCACCGTACGCCGCGCACGGACACGTCCGTGCCCGACGTCGCGCGGGGGCGTGGCCGCCGTACCCCTGCCGCTCCGGCCGGCTGACCGCCCCGGCGAACGGCCGCTCTGGGCAGCGAGCACCGCACTTGCAACGTTCTGCACCATTCTCGCTGCGAGATCGGTGCGGAACGTTGCAAGTCAGCGCCGATGCGCCGGCGCCGGCGTCCCGACCCCCCGCGAGCCGGTACGACGGGCAGCCGGCCCGAGCAAAACGGGCAGACCGCTCAAGTCCGACCCCGGACCGCCGATAACCCAGGTGCCAGGACGGCAGCCTCGACGCACCACGGACGGTGCACCGTGACCCGCGCGTGCGCGTGAAAGGCAGTCCTAGTGCAGAAGCGTATGGCCCAGATCGGTGTCCCGATCGCGGTCGTGGCCGTCGTCGTCATGCTCGTGGTGCCGCTGCCGGCACTGGTGCTCGACATGCTCATCGCGATGAACATCACCGTCGCGCTGCTGATCCTGATGACGGCGATGTTCGTCAACAAGCCGCTGGACTTCGCGGTGTTCCCGGCGATCATCCTGGTCGCCACGCTGTTCCGGCTCGCGCTCAACGTCAGCGCGACGAGACTGGTGCTGCTCGACGGCTACGCCGGCAAGGTGATCGACACCTTCGGCCACTTCGTGATCGGCGGCTCGCTGATCGTCGGAATCATCGTCTTCGCGATCCTCGTGGTCATTCAGTTCGTGGTCATCACCAACGGTGCCGGCCGGGTCGCCGAGGTCGGCGCCCGGTTCACCCTCGACGCGATGCCCGGCAAGCAGATGGCGATCGACGCCGACCTCAACGCCGGCCTGATCGACGACGACGAGGCCCGCCGCCGCCGTGCGGAGGTCGCCGCCGAGGCGGACTTCTACGGCGCGATGGACGGTGCGTCGAAGTTCGTCAAGGGCGACGCGATCGCGGCGATCATCATCACCCTGGTGAACCTGCTCGGCGGGTTCACCGTCGGCGTGCTGCAGAAGGGGATGACCTTCTCCGACGCCGTGCACACCTACAGCCTGCTGACCATCGGCGACGGCCTGGTCTCCCAGATCCCCGCGCTGCTGCTCTCGGTCGCCACCGGCATCATCGTCACCCGGTCCGCCAGCGACGGCGACATCGGCTCTGACGTGATGGCGCAGATGACCCGCAACCGGATGCCGCTGCGGCTCGCTGCCGGTGCCGCGGTCGTCCTGCTGCTGATCCCGGGCATGCCGAAGCTGCCGTTCCTGATCGCCGGCGGTGCGGTGTTCTGGCTGTCGCTGCGGGCGCCGAAGCCGCTCGACGAGGAGGCCGCCGCGCTGGAGGCCGCCGAGGCCGCGCAGGCGCTCGAGGCCGGCAACGCCCCGCACCCCGACTCGCTCGAGGCGCTCGTCGAGGAGATCCGGGTCGACCCGCTCGAGCTGGAGCTCTCCGCCGACATCATCGACCTGGTCGACACCACCTCCGGCGGCGACCTGCTCGACCGGGTGCGCGCCCTGCGTCGCAAGGTCGCCACCGACCTCGGCGTGATCGTGCCGCCGGTCCGCACCCGCGACAACCTCGACCTGCCGCTGCGCACCTACGCGATCAAGCTGTTCGGCATCGAGGTCGCCCGCGGCGAGGCGCCCCCGGGCACCGTGCTCGCGATCGGCGACAACCTCGACAACATCCCCGGCCAGCGCACGCAGGAGCCGGTGTTCGGACTCGCCGCGGTGTGGGTCCCCGTCGAGCTGCGCAGCCAGGCCGAGCTCGCCGGCGCCACCGTCGTCGACCGGTCCTCGGTGGTCACCACCCACCTGGCCGAGATCGTGCGCAGCCACGCCTCGCGTCTGCTCAGCCGCGAGGACGTCCGGGCGCTGGTCGACTCGGTCAAGCGCAGCCACCCGGCCGTGGTCGAGGAGCTCACCCCGGCCCAGCTCAGCCTCGGCGAGATCCAGCGGGTGCTCCAGGCGTTGCTCGAGGAGCACGTCTCGGTCCGTGACCTGGTCCGGATCTTCGAGGCCCTGTCGATGCGGGCCCGGGTCGGCAAGGACCTCGACGGGCTCGTCGAGGCCGCCCGCCAGGTGCTCGGCCCCGCGATCATCGCGCCCTACCTCGTCGACGGCGCGCTGCCGGTGCTCAGCTTCGAGCCGGCGCTGGAGCAGCGGCTGCTCGAGGGGTTGCGCGCCGGCGACGACGGCTCGTTCCTCGCCCTCGACGTCGACCTCGCGCAGGGCGTGCTCACCAACATGGCGCACCTCGCCGCGCAGGCGGAGAACCTCAACATGACGCCGGTGCTGGCCTGCGCGCCGCAGCTGCGTCCGGCGGTACGGCGGATGACGAACCCGTCCTTGCCCCGTTTGCCCGTTGTGTCCTACACCGAGCTCAGTGGCCCGATCCAGATCAACTCCGTCGGTGTCGTGGCGGCCCAGCCTGTCGCCGTCACAAGCTGACCCGGATCTGCTTTGCTGCGCATGAGCGACCTGACCGTCGTACGAAGGAGGAAGTGAAGTGAGTCCGCTTTCCTGGCCCGTCCTGGGCGGTGCGGCACTGCTCAGCTCGCCCGCGCTCTACCGCGCCTTCGTCCTGGGCACCACCAGCACCGACGTCGCGCTGACCCGGTTCCTGGTGACGCTCGCCGTGTGGTGGGCGGTGCTGGCGTTCGTGGCGATGCTGATCGGTCCCGCGCCGAGACCTGAGCGCGTGCTGGCCGACGACCAGGTCGTCGACGAGGCCGAGGCCCCCGCCTCCGCCTAGCCCCGGTGGTCGAGGAGCCGAGATCACCGGAGACTCTGCGTGCCGTGCGGTGGTTTCGAGACGGTCGCTTCGCTCGCTCCTGAACCACCGGACGTCTCACGTGACGATCGCCGGCTCCACCTGCGGGTGCGGTGGTCGCGCGGTCTGCGCGAGCGCGATCCCGGCGATCACGACCAGGCCGCCGATCACGCCGATCGTCCCGAGCCGCTCGTCGAACCACATCCAGCCCAGCGCGCTCACCCCGACGGGCTCGAGCATGCCGACCATGGTCACCGCGGTCGCGCTCAGGTGTCGCAGGGCGGCCAGCTCCGCGGCGAACGGCACCACCGTGCCGAGCACCACGATCCACACCAGCGCGAGCCACACGGGGGCGTCGTACGCCGAGAGGTTGCCGAGCAGCGTGACCTGCTCGTCGAGCAGCCCGGTGTCGAACGCGGTGATCGGTGAGACCACGTTGAGGGCGATCGCCGCAACGAGGAACGACCACAGGATCACCCGTAGCGGGTCGAGCGTGGCGACGCCGTGCTCGCCGATCAGGAAGTACGCCGCCAGGCACACCGCGGCCCCGAGCGCGGCCACGATCCCGACGGTGTCGAACTCCAACCCCTGACCCACCCCGGTCACGGCGCCCAGCCCGACGACGGCGAGCGCGAGGCCGAGCCAGGCGCGCGGGCGCACCGCCTCCTTCTGCACGACGCGCGCCCACACCGCGACCAGGATCGGTGCCTGGTACTCCAGCAGCAGCGCCATCCCCACCGGCAGCCGGTCGATCGCGATGAAGTAGGTCCACTGGAGCGCGGCGACGCCGACGAGCCCGTGCAGGGCGACCAGCCAGCGCAGCCGGCCGGTCGGCGGCCGCAGCGCGCTGCGCCGGAAGGCGGCCGCGAACAGCGCGAGCACCACGAACGTGCCGGTCACCCGGATCGTCGTGAGCGTGGCCGGGTCGACACCGGCGCGCAGGGCCACCCGGGACACGCCGGCGTTGACGACGAAGAGGCTCGCGCCGAGCAGGACGAGCGCGAGACCGAGGGCGGGGTTCCGGGGCAGCACCGGATGAGTGTAAGAGGTGCATGACCCGATTGCCCCTGTCATCCCACGCTTGCGCCGACCGCGTCGCAACCTCTCACTAGGCTGAGCGGCATGACGCACACCCCCGCCGCTGAGGGCCCCCGGATCCGACCGGCCATCGCCGACATCCCTGCCTACGTGCCCGGCAAGCCGCCGACGCCGCGCGAGGGCGTGCAGACCTACAAGCTGTCCTCCAACGAGAACCCGTACCCGCCGCTGCCGGGCGTCCTCGAGGCCGCTTCCGAGGCGGCCGCGCAGATGAACCGCTACCCCGACATGGGCTGCACCGGTCTGTACGGCGCACTGAGCGAGCACCTCAGCGTCCCCGCGGACCACCTCGCCGCGGGCACCGGCTCGGTCGCGGTGCTGTACCACCTGCTCCAGGCGTTCTGCCAGGACGGCGACGAGGTCGTCTACGCGTGGCGGTCGTTCGAGGCGTACCCGATCGCGGTCGCCGTTACCGGCGCCGTCTCGGTGCAGGTGCCGCTCGGTGAGGGGGCGACGCACGACCTCGACGCGATGCTCGCCGCGATCACCGACCGCACCAAGGTGGTCATCGTCTGCACCCCGAACAACCCGACCGGTCCCGCCGTCGGCCACGCCGACCTCGAGGCGTTCATCGACCGGGTGCCCCCGCACGTGGTGGTGGTCGTCGACGAGGCCTATCGCGAGTTCGTCCGCAGCGAGGACCCGGTCGACGGGGTGAGGCTGTACGACGGTCGCCCCAACGTCGTGGTGATGCGGACCTTCGCCAAGGCCTACGGGCTCGCGGGCTTCCGGGTCGGCTACGTGATCGCACCGGCCGCGATCGCGACCGCCGTCCGCGCCTGCGCCCTGCCGTTCGGCGTCTCCTCGGTCGCCCAGGCCGCGGCCGTCGCCTCGCTGGCCGCCGAGAAGGAGCTGCTGGAGCGGGTCGACGCCATCGTCGCCGAACGCGAGCGGGTTGTCGCCGAGCTGCGCACGCAGGGCTGGAGCGTGCCGGAGGCGCAGGGGAACTTCGTGTGGCTGCCGCTCGGCGAGCGCACCGCGGAGTTCGCGGCCGCCGCCGAGGAGGCGGGGATCATGGTGCGCCCGTTCGCGGGCGAGGGTGTGCGGGTGAGCATCGGGGAGCCCGCGGGCAACGACGTGTTCCTCTCCGTCGCAGCACGGCTCGCCTGAACGTCGTACCGGCATGGCCCGACCGGGCTATGCCCCAGAACCAAGCTCCGCCGTTCGGGTGATCCTCGTTCGGTCGATCGGTCGAATCATTCGGACAGACCGGGATTTTGCTTGCGTAGCAGGGTTTTCAGCTCGTTTCCGGGCCAAGATGGGCATGCGGCCCCGGACCGGGGTGGGGACTTTGGTCAGGGTCGCGGCAACCGAAACGTACTCGTTTGGGGTTAGCCACCTGGGGGGCCAAGGTGGGGGGAAACGAGCACGCCTTCGGCACTGTGACGCGTGAGTGTCGCCGTGCCCTGGCTTGCGGATTCACCAGCTCGACGGCCAGGTAGCTGACCAGACCGATCCTTGGGGGGATCTCATGGCCAGCCAGCACGCACGTCGTCCGCTTCACCGTTGGGCCGGGCCCGCGCACCGCGCGTCGGGGCTCGAGCGCGCGGTCGTCCGCAACTACCTGCGCATCGCACTCGCGCTGCTTCTCGCGCTTCTCGTGCTGCCGGGGTCCGGCGGGAGCGCCACTGCCGAGGATGCCGGTACGACGGGCAGCGACTCGTCGCTGAGCACCGAGGTCGTCGACGACTCCGCGACCGAGTCGGGCGACGACTCAGACACCGGCGAGACGCCCGAGCCCACCGAGCCCGCCGGGCCCGCCGACGAAGGGCGGATGTCGGTGTCGAGCAGCCTTAAGCCTGTGGTCCTCAAGGTGAGGGCCGGGGGGACCCGGGTCTCGGCCGACACGGTGAGCGACCTCGCCGGCGTGCAGCTGCGGCTGTGGAGCGGGGACAGCTCGGGCCCCGGCGCAGCGATCGGCGAGACCTGGGCGTCGTGCACCTCGGACGGCTCGGGACTCTGCACCTTCACGGTCCCCGGTGACGAAGCCGCCGCGGCCACCGACGGACGGTTCTGGGTGGTCCAAGACGCGGCGCCAGCGGGCTGGTACGCCAACCCGCAGCTGGTCACCGGCGGCAACACCACTCACTCCCCGCTCGCGGTCCGCGGCTACCGGTTCCGCACCGGTGAGCTGCGCCCGGGAAGCACGTACACGACCTGGGACACCACCGTTGACCACTTCATGTGGGCCTCGGACAACGGCTCGCACTCGCAGGCACGCAGCGCGTCGAACGGCCGCTGGCAGAACTCGCTGGGCAACCCGGCACTGCAGCAGAGCTGCCAGGCCGGCCTCGACGTCGCCCTCGTGCTGGACCTCTCCGGCTCGGTCTCGGACGCCGGCGCGGTCGACGACCTTCGGCAGGCCGCCAAGGGCTTCGTCGACGGCCTCCACGGCACCGGTTCGGCGGTCGCGCTCTACACGTTCGCCGGTGAGGCGCCGCGCAACACCGGCCCGAGCGGCGCCAACTACGACCTGATGGAGATCGACGCAGGGACGAACCTGGCGACGATCAAGAGCCGGATCGACGGCTACCAGGCGGACGGCGGCACCAACTGGGACCGTGGTCTGTGGCAGGTGGCCGCCGACGCGACGGCCTACGACCTCGCCATCGTGGTCACCGACGGCAACCCCACCTACTACGGTGGCCCGCCGTCGAAGGGCCCGGGCAGCTTCACCTCGTTCAAGGAGATGGAGGAGGCGATCTTCTCCGCCAACGCCATCAAGGCCGAGGGCACGCGCGTCCTGGCCGTCGGGGTGGGCGACGGCGTCTCGGGCGACCCGGCGAACCTTCGTGCAGTCTCAGGCACTACTGCGTACGCCCCAGGGGTCGCCGCTCGTGACGCCGACTACTTCCAGTCGAGCTGGGCCGAGCTTCAGGCGCTCCTGGGTGAGATCGCCGACGGCGTTTCCTGCAAGGCCACCGTGGCCATCGAGAAGCGGCAGGTCGAGACCTCCGGCGCGGCCCCCGGCACGGCGGCTGCGGGCTGGGAGTTCACCGCCACGAGGTCGGCCGGCGACGGCACGATCGTCCCCGGTGACGCCCTGACCACCGGCGTCGACGGCAGGACCGCCTTCGATATCGAGTTCACCAACCCGACCGACGACGCGGCGACGGTCTCCGTGGCCGAGACCCCGCAGGCGGGCTGGACACTGGACCGGGTGCTGTGCTCGGTCAACGGCGGCCCGGCTGGTGCTGCCGCGCTCAGCGGCGACACCTTCGAGCTCGGTGGCCTCGGGCTCGGGGACAGCGTCGAGTGCACCGTCTACAACGTGAAGGACGTGCCGGCGCCGAACCCGCCGGCTATCACGGTCACGAAGACCGCGTCTGTCGACAGCGTGGACGAGCCCGGTGAAGACGTGACCTACACCGTGGTCGTCAGCAACGACGGTGACCGCGAGGTGACCTTGACCAGCCTCGACGACGACCGCTTCGGCGACCGCGCCAAGGGCGGCGACCTGCTCGAGTGGGACGACCCCGACAACACCTGCGGCGTGCTGAAGGACGTCGAGATCCTGGTCGGAGGCAGCGTGGGCTGCACCTTCGCCGGCAAGGTGACCGGTAACGTGGGCGACACCCACACCAACACCGTCTCCGCCGTTGCCCAGGACGACGACGGCAACCAGGCAGAGGCAAGCGACACGGCCGTGGTCACGGTGGTCGACACCCCGCCGACGGTGAAGGTCACCAAGACCGCCGACAAGGCGAGCGTGCCCGAGCCGGGTGCCGCGGTGACCTACACGGTGACGGTGGAGAACACCAGCGCCGAGGAGATCACGCTCACCGCGCTGGCCGACGACAAGTTCGGCGACCTGCTCGACGGCGACAACGACGCGATCGAGGCGACGACCTGCCAGCCGGGCCAGACCCTCGCGGCGGACGAGACCTACACGTGCACGTTCACCGCGATGCTGACCGGTCTCGACGCCGGCGACACCCACGACAACACCGTCACCGCGAGGGTGACTGACGATGACGGGACCACCGCGACCGGTGAGGACGACGAGACCGTCGAGGGCACCGACGTGCTGCCGACGATCGAGGTGACCAAGACCGCTCCCAGCACGATCCGGGAGCCGGGCGGGCCGGTCACCTACGCGGTCACCGTGGAGAACAAGAGCGTCGAGCAGGTGACGCTGGTCAGCCTGGTCGACGACAAGTTCGGTGACCTGCTCGACGACGCCGGCAACGACAAGGTCAGCGACAGCACCTGTGTCGACGACACAGTGATCGGCGTCGGGGACACCTACACCTGCACCTTCATCGGCCAGGTGACCGGCGACGCCGGGTACAAGCACACCAACGTGGTCACCGCGACCGCGGAGGACGACGAGAAGAACCCCGCGACCGACGACGACGAGGCGACCGTCACCGTCTCCGACGTGGCACCGGTCATCGACGTCACCAAAGACGCCGACCGGGCGAGCGTGCCGGAGACCGGTGCCGCGGTGACCTACACCGTCGGCGTGAAGAACCTCAGCGCCGAGCCGGTGACCCTGGTCAGCCTGGTCGACGACCGGTTCGGGGACCTGCTCGACGAAGCCGCCAACGGCGCGATCCGCAGCAGCACCTGTGTCGACGGCACGGCGATCGCGGTCGGTGCGACGTACACCTGCACCTTCGTCGCGACCGTCGGCGGCGGTGCCGGGAGCGCGCACGTCAACGTCGTCACCGCGGTCGCGGTCGACAACGACGGCAGCCGGGCCAGTGACTTCGACACCGCGACGGTGCGGGTGACCGACGTACCGCCGGCGATCGAGCTGACCAAGGACGCCGACGTCGACAGCGTCGCGGAGACCGGTGAGCTGGTCATCTTCACGGTCGCCATCCGCAACACCGGCGTCGAGACCGTGACCATCACGAAGCTGGTCGACGACGTGTACGGCGACCTGCTCGACCCCGACAACGACGCGGTGGAGTCCAGCACGTGTGCGAAGGCGACGATCGCCGCCGGTACGACGTACACCTGCACGTTCCAGGCAATGGTGACGGGCAAGCCGGGTGAGGACCACCGCAACGTGATCACCGGCACCGTCCGTGACGACGACGGCACCACGGTGACCGACGAGGACGACGAGACGATCTCGATCACCGACGTCGTGCCGACCATCGAAGTGACCAAGACCGCCAACGTCGAGTCGGTGGACGCGCCGGGCGGCGAGGTGACCTACACGGTGACCGTGGAGAACACCAGCGCCGAGGCGGTCACGCTCACCGGGCTGGTCGACGACAAGTTCGGTGACCTGCTCGACGCGGGCAGCGCGGCCGTGAAGAGCACGTGCGAGGACGGCGAGCCGATCGCAGCGGGTGCGACGTACACCTGCACGTTCACCGCGATCGTCGAGGGCAGCGGCGGGTTCCACGTCAACGTGGTGACCGCGACCGTGGTCGACGACGACGGCACCGAGGCCGTCGGCGACGACGAGCAGTCTGTGGTGATCAACGAGGTGCTCGGCGAGGAGGAGGAGCGGCCCGAGGGCGAGCGGCCCGAGGCGACCCGTCCGGAGGCCCCCCGTCCGGGAGCCGGCCTCGGGATCCTGCCCGACACCGGTGCAGGCCGGATGGCGGTGCAGCTCGGGATGGTCGGCGCCCTGATGCTCCTGGTCGGCGGCGGGATCCTGGTCTCGCGGCGGCGTCGGGAGAGCTGAGCGGCGCACTTAGCACGGGAAACCGGTACTTAGCATGGCAAATACGCCGTGCTGAGTACCGGTTTACCACGTTAACGTGGGAAAACTGGGGCGGGCGGGGCGCGGAAAACGAGTTGGGGGATGTCAGGAGCAGGGGGTAATCTGCGCCTTACACACAAACCCCGGCGCCCCGACGTGTGACCACAAGCCGTACGACGCTGCCCGGGCTCGATCCAGGGGGACACCGGGACCAGATGTCGTCAGCCGCACCAGCACCCTCGGGCACGGCCCGCACGATCACCAAGCCCACCGAGCACCCGCCTGCGGGCGTGCACTCGCTGTGGCGGCTCAAGGGCTACCTCCGCCCGCACCTGACCGCGCTGGTCGTGATGCTGGTCGCCGCGCTGGCCACCGTCGGGGTCAGCCTCGCGATCCCGCTGGTCACCAAGGCGATGATCGACGGGCCGATCGCCGACCGGGAGATCGGGCCGGTCCTCCCGCTCGGCCTGCTCGCGCTGGGCCTCGGCATCGTCGAGGCGTTCCTGATCTGGCTGCGCCGGTGGGTGCAGTCCAACGCCGTGCTCGGCCTGGAGACCCAGATCCGGCACGACCTCTACGACCGGCTGCAGCAGCTGCCGATGGCCTTCCACGGCTACTGGCAGTCCGGACAGCTGCTGTCGCGGGTGACCACCGACCTGTCGAGCATCCGCCGGTTCGCCGGCTTCGGCCTGCTGTTCCTGATCATCAACATCACCCAGCTGACCGTGGTCACCGGCGTGCTGCTCAACATGTACTGGCCGCTCGGCCTGGTCGTCGCCGCCGCCGCGGTGCCGATCATCTGGCTGTCGATGCGGTTCGAGAAGGCCTACGTGGTCGTCTCCCGCCGGGTCCAGGACGAGCAGGGCGACCTCGCCACGCTCGCCGAGGAGGGCGCCGTCGGGATCCGGGTGATCAAGTCCTTCGGCCGCGCCGAGCACATGTCGCGGCGGTACGACGAGGCGGCCCGCACGCTCTACGACACCTCGATGGACAAGGTCCGGCTCTCGGCGAAGTTCTGGTCGTTCCTGGAGGTGATCCCCAACATCGCGGTGGTCGTCGTCCTCCTCCTCGGCGCGCTCGGGGTGGGTCGCGGTGACCTGTCCGCCGGCACGCTGGTGGCGTTCATCCTGCTGCTGCTCTCCCTGGTGTGGCCGGTCGCCTCGCTCGGCGTGATCCTCGCGATGGCGCAGGAGGCGATGACCGCGTCCGCCCGCGTGCTGGAGATCTTCGACACCCGGCCCTCGATCGTCTCCGGCGACCGCGAGCTCGAGGACCCGCGCGGCCATCTGCGCCTGGAGCACGTCGACTTCGCGTTCCCCGATGCCGACGACCCCGAGGGACCCGGCGAGGTCGTGCTGCGCGACGTCAACCTCGACGTCAAGCCCGGCGAGACGGTCGCGATCGTCGGCGCCACCGGGTCCGGCAAGACCACGCTCACCGCGCTGGTGCCGAGGCTGTACGACGTCACCGGCGGCCGGGTCACCATCGACGGGGTCGACATCCGCGAACTCAGCCTGCCCAACCTGCGCACGATCGTGGCCACCGCGTTCGAGGAGCCGACGCTGTTCTCGATGAGCGCGCGGGAGAACATCACCCTCGGCCGTGCCGACGCCACCGAGGACGAGATCCACGACGCGATCGAGGTCGCCCAGGCACAGTTCGTCTACGACCTCCCCTGGGGCCTGGACACCCGGATCGGCGAGCAGGGCATGTCGCTGTCCGGCGGTCAGCGGCAGCGACTCGCGCTGGCCCGTGCGGTGCTCGCCCGGCCGAAGATCCTCGTCCTCGACGACACGCTGTCCGCGCTCGACGTGCACACCGAGAAGCTCGTCGAGGCCGCGCTGCGGCGGGTGCTCGAGAACGCCACCGGCATCGTCGTCGCCCACCGCGCCTCCACCGTGCTGCTCGCCGACAAGGTCGCGCTGCTGCAGGACGGCACCATCACCCACGTCGGCGACCACAGCGAGCTGCTCGCCACGGTCCCCGCCTACCGCGAGCTGCTCGCCGCGGACGCCACCGAGGAGGTGCCCGCGTGAGCGGCACGAGCGACACCGAGCGGCTCGAGGACGAGGCCCGCATCGTCGCCGACAACGAGGACCGCGAGTCCAGCTGGCGCGGGGTCGCCGCCGACGGCCGCGAGGAGGAGGAGATCAGCGCCGCGGTCTCCGGGATGCTGCGCACCCGCTCCCGTCGGCTGCTCGGTGAGCTGCTCCGCCCGCACCGCCGCTGGATCTGGATCCTGGTCGGCATCGTGCTCGTCGAGAACGCCGCCCGTCTCTCGATCCCGTGGCTGGTCAAGGAGGGCATCGACCGCGGCATCCCGCCGATCCGCGAGGACGGCGACACCAGCACGCTCTACACGATCGTCGCGGTCGTGGTGGTCGCGATCATCACCCAGGCGGTCACCCGGCAGACGTTCCTGGTGCTGTCGGGTCGGATCGGGCAGGACATGCTGTTCGAGATCCGCCGTCGGGTGTTCCGGCACTTCCAGAAGCTCAGCCCGGCCTTCCACGACGAGTACACCTCCGGCCGCGTGATCTCACGGCAGACCTCCGACGTCGACGCGATCTACGAGATGCTCGAGTCCGGGTTCGACAGCCTGGTGACCGCCGTACTCACCATGTTCGGGACCGCCGTACTCCTGCTGGTCCTCGACGTGAAGCTGGGCCTGGTCGCGCTGCTGTGCTTCCCGTTCCTGATGTGGCTGACCAACTGGTTCCGCAAGGAGTCGGCGAAGACCTACCGGGTCACCCGGGAGAAGGTCGCGCTGGTGATCGTGCACTTCGTGGAGTCGATGGGCGGCATCCGCGCGGTGCAGGCGTTCCGTCGCGAGGCCCGCAACCAGGAGATCTTCGACGACGTCAACGACCAGTACCGGCTGGCCAACCTGCGCGCGTTCCGGCTCGTCGCATGGTTCATGCCCGGCATCAAGCTGATCGGCAACGTCACGATCGCGGTCACCCTGCTGTACGGCGCCTACCTGGCCTACCACGGCGAGGTCACCGTCGGCGTGCTCGCGGCGTTCCTGCTGTACCTGCGCCAGTTCTTCGAGCCGATGCAGGAGATCAGCCAGTTCTACAACACCTTCCAGAGCGCCTCGGCTGCGCTGGAGAAGCTGTCCGGCGTGCTCGAGGAGGAGCCCGGGGTGCCCGAGCCGGTCGCCCCGGTGCCGCTGCGTGACGTGCGCGGCGAGGTGCGCTTCGACCACGTCGGGTTCTCCTACGTCGACGGCACCCCGGTGCTGCCCGGGCTGGACCTCACCATCCCCGCGGGCCAGACCGTCGCGCTGGTCGGTACGACGGGCGCCGGGAAGACCACCATCGCCAAGCTCCTCTCGCGGTTCTACGACCCGGTCTCGGGGAGGGTCACCCTCGACGGCGTCGACCTGCGCGACCTCGACGAGCCGACGCTGCGCCGCTCGATCGTGATGGTGACGCAGGAGAACTACATGTTCAGCGGGTCGGTGGCCGACAACATCCGGTTCGGCCGGCCCGGCGCCTCGATGGAGGAGGTCGTCGCGGCCGCGCAGGCGATCGGTGCGCACGAGTTCATCAGCGCGCTGCCCGACGGCTACGACACCGACGTGGCCAACAAGGGCGGCCGGCTGTCGGCCGGACAGAGGCAGCTCGTCGCGTTCGCGCGGGCGTTCCTCGCCGACCCCGACGTGCTGATCCTCGACGAGGCCACCTCCTCGCTCGACGTGCCCTCGGAGCGGCTGGTGCAGCACGCGCTGCAGACGATCCTCGCCGAGCGCACCGCGGTGATCATCGCCCACCGGCTCTCCACGGTGGAGATCGCCGACCGGGTGCTGGTCCTCGAGCACGGCCGGATCGTCGAGGACGGCTCGCCGGCGGAGCTGATCGCTGGCGGCGAGGGCCGGTTCTCCGACCTGCACGACGCGTGGCTGGCCTCGCTGGCCTGACGGGGGCGTGACCGTCGTACGGCGTAGCGTGGCGCCATGCTGCCCACCGACCTCGAGCACCTGATCAACCTCGGCCAGCCGGCGGTCTCGCCGGACGGGAGCCGGATCGCCTTCGTGGTGACCCGCGCCGACGGCGAGGAGAACGAGTACCGCAGCCAGATCTGGCTCGCCGACGCCGACGGACGAACCCCGCCGCTGCCGTTCACCTCCGGCGAGCACAAGGACGCCAACCCGGCCTGGTCGCCCGACGGCGGCCGGCTGGCGTTCACCTCCACCCGCGGCACTGGCGAGAAGACCAAGGCTTCGCTCCAGGTCGCCCCGGTGGCCATCGGCGGAGAGGTGGTGACCCTGGCGAAGTTCCCCGAGGGCGTCGGGTCGCTGACCTGGTCACCGGACGGCGAGCACATCGCGTTCACCACCCGCACCCAGCACGAGCGCTACACCGAGGACGATGAGGGCAAGCGGCCGCCGCGGCGGATGACCAAGCTGTTCTCCCGGCTCGACAACGTCGGTCCCGTCTCCGACCGGCCCACCCACGTGTACGTCGTACGCGCCGACGGGTCCGCGCCACCGCGCAACCTGACCTCCGGCGACCACGAGCTCTCCGGCCCGTCGTGGACGCCGGACTCCACCGCGCTGCTGGTCGGCGGCGCCACCCACGACACCTGGGACCTCGACCGGCGCAGCGACATCCACGCCGTCGACATCGCGTCCGGGGAGATCACGCGGGTCACCGGCACCACCGGGGTCTTCGGCGGCCCCGCGGTCTCCCCGGACGGGCAGCGGGTCGCCTTCCTCGGCACCGACGACCCCGACACCTACCCGCGGCACGGCCACGTCGCGGTGCGCCTGATCGACGGCGACGAGGCTCACGTCTGGGTCTCGCACGGGCTGGACCGCACGTTCACGCCCTACCCCGACGGGCGCGAGCCGGTGTGGCTCGACGACGACCGGATCCTCGGTTCTGCGGAGGACCGCGGCAACGTGCACCTGTTCGAGCTGCGTGCCGACGGCTCCCAGGCGCCCCGGCCGCTGTGGGACGGGGTCGGCTGCGTGACCGGGTACGACGCGGCCGGCGGCACGATCGCGTTCACGCTCTCGACGTCCACCCGGCCCGGGGAGCTCCACGTGTTCGACGCTTCCGGAGAGGCCCGGCGGCTGACCGACATCACCGCCGGTTTCGCCCGGACCGCCGAGCTCCGGGAACCCGAACGGATGGTCGTGCGGTCGACCGACGGGACCGTCGAGCTCGACGCCTGGCTGCTGCGTCCCGACGGCTTCGAGGAGGGCGCGTCCTACCCGCTGCTGCTCAACGTCCACGGCGGGCCGTTCACGCAGTACGGCAACCGGTTCTTCGACGAGGTCCAGATGCAGGCGCGGGCCGGGTACGCCGTGCTCTGGTCCAACCCACGCGGCAGCTCGGGCCGCGAGGAGGACTTCGGCCGCGCGATCTCGGGGCCCGCGATCGGCGGCTCCGGCTGGGGCACCGTGGACTTCGACGACGTGATGGCCGTGCTCGACCACGCGCTCGAGTCGAACCCGTGGATCGACGCCGACCGGGTCGGGATCCTCGGCGGCAGCTACGGCGGCTACATGACCTCGTGGGCGGTCAGCCACAGCGACCGGTTCGCCGCGGCGTGCAGCGAGCGTGCCGCCAACAACCTGCTCAGCCTGGAGTGGGCCAGCGACGCCGCCGGTGCGTTCCGGACCTGGTTCGGGGTCAGCCACCTCGACGACCCCGAGGCGTACCTGCGGCACTCGCCGGTGTCCTACGTGCGCGACATCGACACCCCGCTGCTGATCATGCACGCCGAGGGCGACCTGCGCTGCCCGGTCGAGCAGGCTGACCAGCTGTTCGTGGCGCTGCGGATGCTCGAGAAGGACGTCGAGATGGTCCGGTTCACCGGCGAGAGCCACGAGCTGTCCCGCTCCGGCACGCCGGTGCACCGCCGGCAGCGGATGGAGATCATCCTCGAGTTCTTCGACAAGCACCTGAAGCCCACCACCGGTGGTTGAGGAGGGCGAGGAACGAGCCCGTCTCTAAACCAGCCGGCACCGGCGCCTTGCCGCTTCCGGCACCGGGGGGCGCGCCGTACGCCGGGCGGGGCGGACCCCTCAAGTCCGGACATTCCGGACCGATGTTGTGGATACAGCCTCGGCCGACTCGACCGTCGCTGCCAAGCCCGCTCACGAGGCGGGGCCCTGTGAGCACGGGAGCCAGCGATGAACCTGTCCGCCAAGCGACTCGGACGCCGCCTCGGTGTTCGCGGCAAGATCCTTCTGGTTGGCGCGATCGGCGTGCTGAGCGCTGTGGCGATCGGCCAGGTCGCGGTCGGCAGCATCAAGGACCTGAGGGACATCGCCGAGGAGATGCACGACCTGGAGAACCTGTCGGTGGCGGTGCAGAACGTCAACTTCTACAACGCCGACGTGACCGGTTGGCAGCTCGGCTACGCCTGGGACACGCGGGTGATCGGGCCGCGGAAGGCGGTCAGCGAGGAGGGCTACAACCGGGCCGGGTTCCTCGAGTCCAAGGCCTCGCTGGAGCAGGCGCTCGAGGAGGTTCCGACGGAGCTGATGACCGACGGCGAGCGGGCAAGCTTCGAGTCGATGCTCGGCTACTGGGACGAGCTGTTCGCCCTCGACGACCAGGCGGTCGCGTTCTACCAGAAGGGTGACCCCGCCTCACTGGCCAAGGCCGACGGGATCATCAACGGCGGCGTCAGCGACGCCTACGGCGGCATCATGGACGAGACCGCGGTGATCATCGACTCGGTGCTGGGTCGAGCTGACGCCGCCGCCGACGAGGCAGGAAACGTCTCCGACTCGGCGCTCCTCAAGGTGCTCGTCGCCGTAGTCGTCGCGGCCCTGCTGGTCGGGTTCGTCGCGCTGCGCGTCGCGCGCCGGATCCTCAGGGCCGTCGACTCCGTGCGCCGCTCCCTGATCGGGCTGGCCGGCTTCGACCTCACCGTCCCGGTCGAGGTGGACGGCGACGACGAGATCGGTCAGCTGGCCGGTGCCCTCGTCGAGGCCCAGGACGCGATGCGGTCGGTGGTCACCTCCGTCGCCGACTCGGCCGACCTGGTGGCCTCCTCGAGCGAGGAGCTGACCGCGAACTCCAAGCACATCGCCGCCAGCGCGACCGCGTCCAGCGACCAGTCCGAGGTGGTGGCCGCCGCGGCCGAGCAGGTCTCGCGCAACGTGCAGACGGTCGCTGCGGGCTCCGAGCAGATGGGCGCCTCGATCCGCGAGATCGCCCAGTCCGCCGGGGACGCCGCCCGCGTCGCCTCGCAGGCGGTGGAGGTCGTCGAGTCAACCACCGAGACCGTTGCGAAGCTGGGGGCCTCGTCGACCGAGATCGGCAACGTGATCAAGGTGATCACCTCCATCGCCGAGCAGACCAACCTTCTGGCGCTCAACGCCACCATCGAAGCGGCGCGGGCCGGCGAGGCGGGCAAGGGGTTCGCGGTGGTCGCCGGTGAGGTCAAGGAGCTCGCCCAGGAGACGGCCAAGGCGACCGACGACATCGCCCACCGGGTCGAGGCGATCCAGAACGACACCTCCGGCGCGGTCGAGGCGATCGCCCGGGTCGCGGAGATCATCGCCTCGATCAACGACTACCAGGTGACCATCGCCTCCGCGGTGGAGGAGCAGACCGCCACCACCAACGAGATGAGCCGCAACGTCGCCGAAGCCGCAGTCGGTTCGGGCGACATCGCCACCACGATCACCGGGGTCGCCTCACTCGCGGCGACGACGAACGAGGCGCTCAGCCAGAACAGCGCCGCGATCGAGGAGCTCAGCCGGATGTCGGCGGAGCTGCGGGCTCAGGTCAGCCGGTTCACCTACTGACCCGCTCGCTCCCGCCCTGCTGGTGCGGGGTTGTGGACGGTTACCAAGCGTCCTGTCGCGTGGTCAGCGTCCATAACCCCGCGTTACAGCGGGTGAGCGGGTGGGCGGAGGTGGCGTGACGGCTGCGCGTGGGGGTGCTCAGGCGAGCTGCGCGGCGTCGGCCTCGGCGGCGTCCTTCAGGCGCACCAGCGTCTGCTCGATCCCACGCCGGTTGCCCTCCACAGCGCCGATCCGTTCGAGGATCTTGGCCAGGACGTTCTTGTAGCGGGTGTAGTCGAACGTCTCGGTGACCGTCGTACCCCCGTCGTCGGTGGGCTCGAGCTCATAGCGCCAGCGGTGCGCGCCGAAGTGCCGCCACGCGATCCGCCGGTCGGGCTCGAACTCGACCACCTTGTTGGTGATCTTGTACGGCAGGCCGTACATCTTCATGTGCACGGAGAAGGTGTCACCCTTCGCGGCCAGCCGGCCGGGGGCGTCGATCACCGCGCCGACCGAGCCGGAGCCGTCGATGCGCGAGTGCTGCCGCGGGTCGGTGAGGATCGCGAACACCACCGACGGCGGCGCGTCGACGGTGGTCGAGGCGGAGATGATCCGAGAGGTCATGGCGGCAAGGGTATCCAGCCCGGTGGGCGGTGGTTTCGAGACGTCGCTTCGCTCCTCCTCAACCACCGAGCTCGCTTCGCTCCTCCTCAACCCCCGGTGGTTGAGGAGCGAGCGGAGCGAGCGTCTCGAAACCCCGGGACCACTCAGGCGGTCAGGCGGGCGGCTTGGGGATGTGTACGCCGGGCGGCGGCTCGCCGTGGCGCTGCTCGTACTCCGCGGCGTAGGCCACCACCGCCGTGGGCAGGGTCAGGAAGATCCGGTCCTCGCCGACCTTCTCGAGCAGCCCGGCCGCGCCGAGCGTCTCGCGGACGTCCTGCTTGACCCGCGCGAGCGCGAAGACGATGCCCCGCTCGGTGAGCACCCGGCGTACCTCGTCGAGCGCGTCGACGCCGGTGAGGTCGATCTCGGTGTTGGCCTCCACCGCCATCGGGAAGGCCGCGAGCACCGGCCCGAGGAAGAACACCGTGACCAGAACCGTGCCGAGGGTGACGAGGGAGTACAGCTGGGTGCGGCTGCCGAGCGCGTCGCCGATCGCCGTACGGCTCCCGCTGCTGCTCACCGGGAAGGCGTGCAGCAGCCCGGAGGCGAGGTTCGAGGCGCCCAGGGCGAGGAACTCCTGGTTGGCGTCGATCCGCTCGTGACGGCGGCTGGCGAAGGCGCGCCCCTCGATCACGTTGTCGGAGTAGCCGACGATGGCGACGCCGACCGCGGGGACCGCGAGCTCGAGCACCACCTCGGGGTCGAGGTCCGGAAGACCCGGCACGGGCAGGCCCACCGGGACCGAGCCGACGACGTCGATGCCGTGCGCGCCGAGGTCGAACAGCGCCACGACGGCGGCGGCGAGCAGCATCACGATCAGCGGGCTCGGCCAACGCGGCCGTAGCCGTTGCCCGAGCAGCAGGAGGACGAGTACGGCGGTCGCCAGCCCCAGCGTGGGCAGCTCGATCCGATCGAGATGGGTGAGGGTGAACCAGGACTGTTCCAGCGGGGTGTCACCGGCGACCGCCATCCCGCTGAGCTTCCCGAGCTGGCTGGCCACCATCAGCACCGCGATGCCGGCCATGTAGCCGACGAGGACCGGGCGGGACAGGAGGTCGGCGAGGAAGCCGAGCCGGCCCAGGTAGCCGAGCAGGCACACCACGCCGACCGCGAGCGCGAGAGCTGCGGCGAGCGAGGCGTAGCGGTCCGGGTCCCCGGCGCCCATCGCCCCGATCGCGGCTGCGGTCATCAGCGCGGTGGTCGACTCGGGGCCGACGGACAGCTGTCGTGAGGAGCCGAGGAAGGCGTAGACCAGCAGCGGTCCGACGACGGCCCACAGGCCGACCACGGGCGGGAGGCCGGCGATCTCGGCGTACGCCATCACCTGCGGCACCAGGTAGGCGGCGACGGTGATCCCGGCGAGCAGGTCGCCGCGCAGCCACTCGGGGCGGTAGCCCAGCAGGATCCTCAGGCCGGGAGCGAAGGCGGCGAGCCGGTCAGGCGACGATGTCGCGCTCGCTCTCGTCGGGCCGCCCCTGCGCCTCGGCATGGACCGAACGTACTGCCTCGAGGCTCTCGGGCGCCGGGGTCTCCGGAAGTGGCTTCCGGCGCGGCCGCTCGGCGGTGATCACGATCGCCACGGCCATGACCACGATGCCGCCGCCGACCACCACGGGCAGGGTCACCGGCTCGCTGAGGATCAGCCAGCCGAGGAACACCGCGACGACCGGGTTCACGTAGGCGTAGGTCGCCACCAGGGAGATCGGGGCGTTCGCGAGCAGCCAGACGTAGGAGGTGAACGCCAGCATCGACCCGAACACCACGAGGTAGCCCCAGGACAGCCAGGTGCTCGCGGAGTAGTCGAAGGTGAACCGCTCGCCGAGCGCGAGACCGGCGAGCACCATGATCGCGCCACCGGTGAGCATCTCGTAGACCGTCGTCACGAACACGTCCTCGGGCAGGCTCAGCCGCGGCTGCACGAACGAGCCGAGCGCCCAGCACATTGACGCGAAGACGATGATCCCGGCGGCGACCAGGGTGAGCTCGCGGTCGCCCGAGGCCTGACCGGCAAACACCAGGTACGCCAGCCCGGCGAAGCCGAGCAGCACGCCGAGCAGGCTCAGCCCGCCGGGACGGTCGCCGCTGAGCACCCGGAACAGCACGATCCACAGCGGGATCACCGCGATCAGCAGCGCGGTCACGCCGGACGGGGCACCGAGGTCCTCGCCGACCGAGACCAGTCCGTTGCCCATCATCGGCAGCATCAGGCCGAGGAAGCCGGCGCCGAGCAGCTGGCGCGGGCTGACCGCGAGGCGCCGCGGGCCGCCCTTCAGCGCGAGCAGCGCACCCAGCAGCACACCGGCGGTCATGAACCGCAGCCCGCCGGCGACCAGGGGCGGTGCCTCCTCGACCATGATCCGGATCCCGAGGTAGGTCGAGCCCCAGACGACGTACACGACTCCGAGCGCGGCGAGGACCAGCCCGACGGCGGGCGCGGGCTTCGCGACGGGGGTGCTCGAGGCTGTCTGTGTCATGACCATCCCTAGGTAGTGCTCCTGACGAAGCCTAGGCGGCCGGGGCCGGCGGAGTCGCGCGGTTTTCGGACAGCTATCTGCAAGATCCCGCCACCTGCCGACGCCGGTCCGACGGGGTCGCGGGGCGATTAGGCAGGCGGCTCGAAGATCGGTACGTTATGTGCATGTGGCCGGTGTGTCGCCGGTCACAGCTCCTGACGGCTGGGCGGACCGCGCAGCACCCTAGGGAGGCACCACGCGGCACAACCGATCGACGACCAGCACGAGCCGATGCGCACCACCCCCGCGCACCCCTTGCGCACGGTCGTGAACTCGCGAGCCGGCGACGGAGACCCCGTCCGCCGTCAACTCCAAGGAGTGCAGGTGACAGAGAACGCAGGACCCACGGGTGAGTTTCCCGGCCTCGGTGAGGTCTTCGGCCCCTCCCACGCGGACGGCGGCCCTGAGCTGGTGCAGCTGCTGACGCCCGAGGGCGAGCGCGTCGAGCACCCCGACTTCTCCTTCGACCTCGGCGACGACGAGATCAAGGGCTTCTACCGCGACATGGTGCTGACCCGTCGCATCGACGTGGAGGCCACCGCCCTGCAGCGCCACGGCGAGCTCGGCATCTGGGCCCAGCTGCTGGGCCAGGAGGCCGCGCAGATCGGCTCCGGACGCGCGCTCGCGCCGCAGGACTTCGTCTTCCCGACCTACCGCGAGCACGGCGTCGCCTGGTGCCGCGACCTCGACCCGCTGAAGCTGCTCGGGCTGTTCCGCGGTGTCGACCAGGGCAGCTGGGACCCCAAGGACAACAACTTCGCGCTCTACACGATCGTGATCGGCGCGCAGACGCTGCACGCGGTCGGCTACGCGATGGGCATGCAGCGCGACGGCGTGGTCGGCACCGGCGACCCGTCGCGCGACGCCGCCGTCGTCGCGTACTTCGGCGACGGCGCGAGCAGCCAGGGCGACGTCAACGAGTCGTTCGTCTTCGCCGCCTCCTACAACGCCCCGGTGGTGTTCTTCTGCCAGAACAACCAGTGGGCGATCTCCGAGCCGATCGAGCGCCAGACCCGGATCCCGCTCTACCAGCGCGCGCTGGGCTTCGGCTTCCCCGGTGTGCGCGTCGACGGCAACGACGTGCTCGCCTGCTATGCGGTCACCAAGGCCGCGCTGCAGCGGGCCCACGAGGGCAGCGGCCCGACGTTCGTCGAGGCCTACACCTACCGGATGGGTGCGCACACCACGACCGACGACCCGACCCGGTACCGGCTGTCCTCCGACCTCGAGCACTGGAAGCTCAAGGACCCGATCGCGCGGGTGAAGGTCTACCTGTCGCGCAACGGCATCGCCGACCAGGACTTCTTCGACTCCGTCGAGGCCGAGGCCGAGCAGCTCGGACACCACCTCCGCGAGGGCTGCAAGGCGCTCCCCGATCCCGACCCGCTCAGCGTCTTCGACCACGTGTACGTCGAGCAGACCCCTGAGCTTGCCGCACAGAGGGAGGCCTACGCGGCCTACCTCGACTCCTTCGAGGGGGCGCACTGATGAAGATCACGCTTGCCAAGGGACTCAACGCCGGCCTGCGCGCCGCGATGGAGAACGATCCCAAGGTCGTGGTGATGGGCGAGGACGTCGGCAAGCTCGGCGGCGTCTTCCGGATCACCGACGGCCTGCAGAAGGACTTCGGCGAGGACCGGGTGATCGACAGCCCGCTGGCCGAGTCCGGCATCCTCGGTACGGCGGTCGGGCTGGCGATGCGCGGCTACCGGCCGGTGTGCGAAATCCAGTTCGACGGGTTCGTCTACCCCGCCTACGACCAGATCGTCAGCCAGGTCGCGAAGATCCACTTCCGCAGCCAGGGCAAGGTCAAGATGCCGATCGTGATCCGGATCCCGTTCGGTGGCGGCATCGGCGCGGTCGAGCACCACAGCGAGAGCCCCGAGGCGCAGTTCGCGCACACGCCCGGCCTGAAGGTGGTCGCCTGCTCCAACCCGGTCGACGGCTACTTCATGATCCAGCAGGCGATCGCCTGCGACGACCCGGTCGTGTTCCTCGAGCCCAAGCGGCAGTACCACGCCGACAAGGCCGAGCTCGACGAGTCGCTGACGCTCGCCGACGCCGACCCGCTGTTCAGCTCGCGGGTGATCCGCGAGGGCAGCGACCTGACCCTGCTCGCCTACGGCCCGATGGTGAAGACCTGCATGCAGAGTGCCGAGGCCGCCGCCGGCGAGGGCAAGAGCATCGAGGTGATCGACCTGCGCACGCTCTCCCCGCTCGACATGGAGCCGGTGCTCGCCTCGGTCCGCAAGACCGGCCGCGCCGTGGTCGCGCACGAGGCGCACGTCAACCTCGGCATGGGCTCGGAGATCGCCGCCCGGATCACCGAGGAGTGCTTCTACAACCTCGAGGCCCCGGTGATGCGGGTGGGCGGTTTCGACACGCCGTACCCGCCGAGCCGGATCGAGGAGGAGTGGCTTCCCGACCTCGACCGGGTGCTCGACGCCGTCGACCGCTCGCTGGCCTACTGAGACTGCGCCGGTCGGGCGAGCTGCGCTGGTCGAGCTCGTCGGGACCGCTCGTGATGCAAGGAGAACCATGCCTGAGTACAAGCTTCCCGACCCCGGTGAGGGTCTGACCGAGGCCGAGATCGTCGCCTGGAAGGTCAAGGTCGGCGATGTCGTGAAGATCAACGACATCGTCGTCGAGATCGAGACCGCCAAGTCGCTGGTCGAGCTGCCCTCGCCGTACGCCGGTGAGGTCACCGCGATCCTCGTGCAGGAGGGGGAGACGGTCGAGGTCGGCACCCCGATCATCGCCATCGGCGAGCCCTCTTCGGTGGTCGAGCCGGCCTCGGTGGTCGAGCCGGCCTCGGGGGTCGAGCCGGCCTCGGGGGTCGAGACCAAGGCCGAGACCCCGGCCGAGGAAGAGCCGATGAAGACGCTGGTCGGCTACGGCCCGCGCACGGTCGAGGCCAAGCGCCGCCCCCGCAAGGGCAGCGCGACCCCGCGCAGCGAGGCCGGCGCCGCGACCCAGATGCAGCTGCAGGGCGCGTTCTCGCCCGGCGGTGCGCAGTCGCAGGCCGTGGTCGAGGCTGACGAGCCGGTGGTCCCTGCGCAGTCCGCGCGCTCGGCGACGCCGGCCGGGAACGGCGAGAACGTCCGCGTGCTCGCCAAGCCGCCGGTGCGCAAGCTGGCCAAGGACCTCGGCGTCGACCTGCGCGCGGTGACCCCGTCCGGCCCCAACGGCACGATCACCCGCGCCGACGTGGAGGGCTTCACCGGAGGCACGGCCACGCCGGCTGCCGCCCCCGTTGCGACGGCCCCCGTGCACGCCGGCGAGCGTGAGCGCCGCGAGCCGATCAAGGGCGTGCGCAAGATGATGGGCCAGGCGATGGTGGAGTCGGCGTTCACCGCGCCGCACGTCACCGAGTGGGTCACCGTCGACGTCACCCGCACGATGAAGTTCGTCGAGAAGCTCAAGAGCCACCGCGACTTCCGTGACGTGAAGGTCTCGCCGCTGCTGATCTTGGCTCGCGCGTGCATCCTCGCTGCTCGCCGTACCCCGGAGGTCAACGCCACCTGGGACGACGCCGCCGGCGAGGTGGTGTTCAAGAACTACGTGAACCTCGGCATCGCGGCCGCAACGCCGCGCGGGCTCGTCGTACCCAACGTCAAGGACGCCGACCAGCTCTCGATGGTCGAGCTGGCGCAGGCGATCAACGCCTTGGCGGCGACCGCTCGCGAGGGCCGGACGCAGCCGGCGGAGATGAGCGGTGGCTCGTTCACGATCACCAACGTCGGGGTGTTCGGGGTGGACGCCGGTACGCCGATCATCAACCCCGGTGAGTCCGCGATCCTGGCGTTCGGGGCGGTGCGCAAGCAGCCGTGGGTGCACAACGACAAGATCAAGGTCCGCGACGTCACCACGCTGGCGCTGTCGTTCGACCACCGGCTCGTGGACGGCGAGAAGGGCTCACGCTTCCTCGCCGACGTCGCCGCGATCCTCGAGGATCCGGCTCACGCGCTGATGTTCTGACCGCTCCGACGGTCGAGAAGCGAGCGTCTCGAGACCCCGGTCATCGGGTGCGTCGCAATCGTTCACGTGAACGGTTGCGACGCCCGATCCGGCCGAATCGACGTCACAACCGTTCAGTTGAACGCTTCTGACCCGGTTCCGCAGGTAAGTCCCGAGGTTGTCGGGGTGTGAACGCAACAAGTGCCTTTCAGT
>NZ_BAAGUV010000005.1:0-20664 GCF_054781215.1 Nocardioides pakistanensis
GCACTGCTGTCATGCCTGCCACGCTCCCGGTCAGCACCGACACTTTCTGTGATCTGTCTCACATATTGGGATGGCCGCGGCGAGCGGTTCGCGTTGTCCGTCGGGCGGGCGGCCCCGGTCTGCGTCGGGCGGCGTGCCCGGCCCAGCGCGCTATCTCCGGCCGTCGAAGAAGTGCCGGCGCGGCCACCCCAGCTGGCTGCTGGAGGCGCTTCACCTGAGCCCGAGCCCGATCAGGCGCCGGGGCGAGCCGTCAGCTCGTCGGCGATCTGACGCAGCACCAGGGGCCAGTCCGGAATGCCGTACTCCGTCCCGGTGCGCACCACGACCAGGTCGGCGCCGGCGTCGACGTAGACGAACTGGCCGAAGTTGCCCCGGGCGTAGAACCGGTCCTCCCGGGCGTCGTCGATCCACCACCAGTGCTGGTAGGCGGGGTTCGGGTCTCTGTCGGCGTCGACGGCGGTCGCCTCGGCCACCCACGCCGCCGGGACCACCTGGCGTCCGGCGACCCGGCCCTGGTGCGCGAACAGGTAGCCGAACCGGGCGTAGTCACGGGCGGTGGCGTTGACGCCGCTCTCCATCTTCTCGAAGCCGCTCTCGGTGCTGTCCAGGCTCCAGGAGGCGTCGTGCTCGGCGCCCATCGGCTGCCACAGGTGGCGCTCCATGTAGTCGGCCACGGAGGTGCCGGTGGCCCGCTCGAGGATCAACCCCATCAGCAGCGGGTTGTAGTTGTTGTAGTGCCACACCTCGCCCGGTGGACGACCCACATGCGCGGACAGCGCGGTCCGGCGGAGATCCGGGGAGTAGTAGGTCAGCGAGTCGTCGCTCCAGGGGAGGCCGTGCTCCTCGTAGCGCAGCCCTGACGTCATCGTCACGAGGTGACGCAGCGTGATGCGTGAGTACCGCTCGTCGCGCTCGGCGAGCTCGGGCAGGTAGGTGGTGATCGGCTCCTCGAGGCTGTTGATCTCGCCACGGTCGATCGCGATCCCCGTCAGCGTCGACAGGATCGACTTGGCCATCGAGAACGAGGTCTGCAGCCGGTCCGGCCCGGAGCCCTCGCCGTAGTGCTCGGCCAGCACGCAGTCGTCGCGGAGCACCAGGAACGACGTCGTCCGCGTGCGATCGAGGAGCTCGGCCAGCTTGACCTTCTCCCCACGGGTCTCGACGCGCCGGTCCACGACGGGTTCGGGCGCGGGACAGTCGCCCAGCCTCAGCGGCTGGTCTCCTGCGGCGATCGGCCGCGCCGGGAACCGTCGCAGGTCACCGGTGTCGGCCTCCAGCCAGGCCACGGCCCGCGCCACCGCGGAACGGTTCACCATCAGGTGCGCCCACACCTCGATGAGCGCCATGGACACGGCCAGCAGCGCCACGACCGCCACCACACCACGCAGCCGGCCTGATGCGCCGCGCATCCGGCGTCGGACCGCCACGGCGGTTGCAGTCCCCGCTCCGAGGGCGAGCAGCATCACGGTCGCGGCGGTCCACACGGCCCCATTCTCGCCTTGGTCGACTCCCCCTGGGCCGCGATCGGCAGAGGTCCGTCGAACATGCAGCTCGCACATGCCGGCGTACGTCGTACGCCTGGTCGGGCTGTCCGGAGGGCTGGCTGCATGTTCGACGGGCCGACCGGTCGGCTGCGGAGGACTCGAGACACCTCGCGGGCTCGGCTCGTCGACCGCCGGAGGGGTCCGAGGCGTGACCGCCCTGAGCACGCCCCGGCCGGTCACGAGAGGATGGCACCCGCCGCGAGAAGACCCGTCGGAAGGAACCGCCCTGATGAACCTGCTCGAGAACCAGACGATCGCCGTGCTCGGTGGCACCGGGCCGCAGGGCCGTGGCCTCGCACGCCGGTTCGCTGCCGCGGGTCTGACGGTGGTGATCGGCAGCCGCAGCGCCGAGCGGGCCGCAGCGACGGCGAAGGAGCTGGCCGAGGCGACGGGCGGACCGATCAGCGGCGCCGCCAACGCCGAGGCGGCAGCAACGGGCGACATCGTGATCGTCGCGGTGCCGTGGGACGGCCACAAGGAGCTGCTCGTCGAGCTGGCCCCGGCGCTCGAGGGCAAGATCGTGGTCGACTGCGTGAACCCGATGGGCTTCGACAAGCAGGGTGCCTACGCGCTGGAGGTCGAGGAGGGTTCGGCGGCCCAGCAGGCCGAGGCCGTCCTTCCCGGCAGCCGGGTGGTCGCGGCGTTCCACCACGTGAGCGCGGTGCTGCTCGAGGATCCTGCCGTGGAGTCGATGGACACCGACGTGATGGTCCTCGGCGACGACCGCGAGGCCACCGACGTCGTGCGTGCGCTGGCCGACACGATCCCCGGCATGCGCGGGATCTACGCCGGCCGGCTGCGCAACGCCCACCAGGTCGAGGCGCTCACCTGCAACCTGATCAGTATCAACCGGCGCTACAAGGCACACTCCGGGCTGCGGGTCACCGACGTCTGACCCGTCCTGGGGCATCCTGAGGTCATGTCCGAGATCTTCGCAGCGACCCCCGAACCGCCGTACGTCGCGGTGATCTTCACCTCGCGCCGCAGCGGTGACGGCGCCGGCTACCCGGAGATGGCGCTGGCGATGGCCGAGCTCGCCGCGCGGCAGCCCGGGTACCTCGGCATGGAGTCCACCGGCGGCGAGGTCGGCATCACGGTGTCGTACTGGACCGACCAGGACGCCGCCCGACGCTGGAAGCAGGTCGCCGCCCACCTCGGCGCGCAGCGCCTCGGTCGTGAGCGCTGGTACGACGACTACCGGGTGCGCGTCGCGACCGTCGAGCGGGAGTACTCCATGGCGTCCTCCTCCTTCGACGCCGGCCACTGACGCCGCCACTCGTCAGGGGGAGGACGCCGCCTCCAGCAGTCGCCGCTCGGCGTCCGCGGACAGCCCCAGCTCCGGGCGGCCCGGCTTGGGTGGCGGGAAGCCGTCCTGCTGCAGCCACCGCCAGGTGTCGGCCACCGTCTCCTGGACGGGCCGGCACCGCAGCCCATGCGTGAGCGCGGCGGAGGTGTCGCCCTCGTGCAGACCGGCCAGCTCACCGGTCGGCGGCGCCCAGATCGGCAGGTCGGTCCACGGTGACACCCCGGCGTCCTCGACCACCTCCGGGGCGACCCAGACCAGCTCGGCGCCGCCGCCGGTCACCTCGTTGCACGTCTCGAGCAGCTCGGCGGTCGTCGTGTGGCCCGGACGGCTGACCGCGTCGAACGTCCCGTCGAGAGCCCGTGCGGCCGCGTCGAGCATCCAGGCCGCGAGGTCGCGGGCATCGACGTACTGCAGGCCACGGTCCCGCGGGCCGGGGGCGACCACCGGGCCGCCACGGCTGATCCGGTCCAGCCACCACGGCAGCCGGCCGACGTCCTCGTGCGGCCCGAGGATCAGCCCGGCACGGGCCAGCAGCGACCGTCCGGGGAAGGTCTCGAGCACCGCGAGCTCGCCACCCCGCTTCGCCGCGGCGTAGTCGCTCGGGTCCGTGGACCCGGCGTCGGCATCGACCACCGGAGCGGACTCGTCGGCCCCGGGCGGGATCGGCCAGCGGTACACCGACCTGCTCGAGACGTAGCCGTAGTGTGCGGCCCGGTCGGCGAGCAGCCTCGCCGACTCGCGGACGACCGCGGGAGCGCCGGACCAGGTGTCGACCACGGCGTCCCACGTGCCGCCAGCCAGTGCCTCGGCCAGCGAACCCGGCCGGGTGCGGTCGGCGTGCACCGCCGTGGCACCGTCGGCCGGAGCGCCGCTCACCCCGCGTGTGACCGTCGTGACCTCGTCACCCCGGCGCAGCGCCTCCGCCACCAGGGCGCGGCCGACGAAGTGCGTGCCGCCGAGCACCAGGAGTCTCATGGCGCCATCGTCGAGCACCGGGGACCGCGGCACCAGCCACGTTCACCGACAGCGCAACCCCGGCGACGGACGAAGGACCCTGGTGTCGCGCCGATCACAGTGTGACGCTGAAGACTCAGCACGGGGACGCACGCCGTACGGCGGGCACGACCAGACCGCCCGTCCCAGGGGGAGGTCCGGCGGGGGAATCGAGGAGTCGTGGTCACGACACCCATCGACAGAGCACAGACAGGCAGCCATCCCACACCCGCGGTCTCGGTGGCGCGGATGTTCTACGACCGGGTCGCGGCGAGCGCGGACGTGGAGGCGTTCCGGTTCCCCACCGACGGCGGCTGGCAGTCGGTGACCTGGGCAGAGACCGGACGTCGCCTTCATCCTCTCCGACAGCCGGTCGCGGATCTGCTTCGCCGAGGACGACGTCCAGGTCGAGAAGCTGCGCGCCCAGCGCGAGCACCTGCCCGACCTGATCCGGGTCGTGACCTTCGACGGCTCGCCGGACGGCGAGTGGGTGATCAGCCTCGAGGACCTCGAGGCCCTCGGCGCCCGGCACCTCTCGGAGAACCCGACCGCCGTCGACGAGGCGGTGGCCGCGGTTCACCCCGAGCACCTCGCCACCCTGATGTACACCTCGGGCACCACCGGGCGGCCCAAGGGCGTGGAGCTGCCGCACCGCTGCTGGACCTACATCGGTGCCGCCGCGGAGAGCCTGGGCATCCTCTCGCCCGCCGACCTGCAGTACCTCTGGCTCCCGCTCTCGCACTCCTTCGGCAAGATGCTCGAGGCCGTGCAGCTGCAGATCGGCTTCCCCACCGCCGTCGACGGCCGCATGGACAAGATCGTCGACAACCTGTCGGTGGTGCGCCCCACGTTCATGGCCGGCCCACCCCGGATCTTCGAGAAGGTGCACGCCAAGGTCGTGCAGAACATCGAGGAGGAGGGCGGGGTCAAGAAGCGCCTGTTCGACTGGGCCTTCGCGGTGGGCGACCGGGTCGCCGAGGACCGGCTCCGGGGACGCCGGTCCGGTCCGCTGCTGCTGGCACAGCATGCGATCGCCGACCGGCTGGTGCTCGCCAAGATCCGGGCCCGGCTCGGTGGCCGGATCCGGTTCCTGGTCTCGGGCAGCGCAGCGCTGTCCCCGGACGTCGCCCGCTGGTTCTACGCCGCGGGCCTGCTGATCCTCGAGGGCTACGGGCTGACCGAGACCAGCGCCGCCGTGTGCATCGTGCGGCCCGAGGACCCGCAGTTCGGTGTGGTCGGACCGCCGCTGCTCGGCACGGAGGTCAAGGTCGCCGAGGACGGGGAGGTAATGGTCCGTGGTCCTGGCGTGATGGACGGCTACCACCACCTGCCCGAGGCGACCGCGGAGGTCATGAGCGGGGACGGCTGGTTCGCCACCGGTGACGTCGGCGAGCTCGACGCCGCCGGCCGGCTGCGGATCACCGACCGCAAGAAGGACCTGATCAAGACCTCCGGCGGGAAGTACATCGCCCCACAGGCGATCGAGGTCCTCTTCCGGGCGATCTGCCCGCTGGTGAGCCAGATCGTGGTCCATGCCGACGGTCGCAACTACGCCACCGCGCTGATCACGCTGGACGCCGAGGCGGTGACGCAGTGGGGCCGGGCCGAGGGACTGGCGGCGGACGACTACGCCGGGCTGGTGGCGGAGCCGGCCGTCAACGGCTACGTGCAGCAGTGCGTGGACGAGCTCAACGGCCGGCTCAACCGCTGCGAGACGATCAAGGACTTCCGGCTTCTCGAGCACGACCTCACGGTCGAGGGCGGCGACCTCACCCCGAGCCTGAAGGTCAAGCGCAAGATCATCGAGGAGCGCTACCGGGAGCTGCTGGACTCGATGTACGCCGGGGCGGCGCGCGCCTGACCGGCACCGGTCGAGCCGCCGGGTCGCCGTGGGACACCGCCCGGTCGGTCGGAGGGCCCGGATAATGTGAAGGCCGTGACCGCCGACCCCTCGCCCCGCACCTGCCGCTGGCAGGACTGGACGGTCGAGGGGCTGGTGGCCGCCAAGCAGCGCCGCGGGGTGACCGTCAGCCTGGTGCTGCCGGCCCGCAACGAGGCAGCGACCGTGGGTGAGATCGTCGCCCGGGTCAGGGCCAACGTCGTCGAGCGGGTCGGTCTGGTCGACGAGGTGGTGGTGATCGACTCCGACTCCACCGACGGCACCGCTGCCGTTGCACGGGCCGCCGGTGCCGTCGTGCACGCCTCCGCGGAGATCCGGCCCGACCTCGGCAGCCGCCTCGGCAAGGGCGAGGCAATGTGGAAGGCGCTGTTCGTCACCAGCGGCGACGTGCTCGCGTTCATGGACGCCGACCTCACCGAGTGGGACACGCACTTCGTCACCGGCCTGCTCGGTCCGCTGCTGACCGACGACCGGGTCGAGCTGGTCAAGGGGTTCTACGACCGGCCGCTGGACCGGGCGGGCGCGTCCGGAGAGCTCGCCTCCGAAGGCGGTCGGGTCACCGAGCTCGTCGCGCGGCCGTTGGTCGCGCTGCACTGGCCGGAGCTCGCCGGGGTAGTGCAGCCGCTGGCGGGGGAGTGGGCGGTTCGACGCCGGCTGCTCGAGCAGCTCGACGTGCCCACCGGCTACGCCGTGGAGCTCTCGGTGCTCGTCGACGCCTACGAGCGCTCCGGGCTCGACGCCGTCGCCCAGGTCGACCTCGGGCTGCGCAAGCACGGCCACCAGCAGCTGCGCGACCTCGGCGTGATGGCGGCGCAGATCATGGCGATGGCCGAGCGGCGGCTCAGCGGCGTCGCCCCGGAGGGCCTGCGGTTGCGACAGTTCGTGTGGGACGACGGCCGCGTCGCGCCCATCGACCAGGAGGTGGACCTCGAGCAGCGCCCGCCGGCGGTGTCCATGCCCGGCTACGCCACCGGCGGGCCCGAGGAGGCGGCGTGCTGAAGCTCGGAGGGCACGAGTTCGACGACGACGCGCTGCTCGTGATGGCGATCGTCAACCGGACCCCGGACTCGTTCTACGACAGGGGCGCGACCTGGACCGACGAGGCCGCGTTCGCCCGGGTGCGGCAGGTCGTGGCCGAGGGCGCGGAGATCGTCGACATCGGCGGCATCAAGGCAGCGCCGGGTGCTGAGATCGACGCCGCCGAGGAGGCCCGTCGCGTCGTCGACTTCGTGGCCGCCGTACGCCAGGAGTTCCCCGACGTCGTGATCAGCGTCGACACCTGGCGTGCCGAGGTCGGCCGGCAGGTGTGCGAGGCGGGGGCGGACCTGCTCAACGACGCCTGGGGCGGCTACGACCCCGAGCTGGCCGCGGTCGCCGCGGAGTACGACGCCGCGATCGTGTGCACCCACACCGGCGGCGCCACCCCGCGCACCCGCCCGCACCGCGTGGCCTACGACGACGTGGTGGCCGCAGCGGTCGCCGACACCGTCGCCTACGCCGAGCGCGCGGTGTCCCTCGGGGTCGACCCACGCAGCGTGCTGATCGACCCCGCGCACGACTTCGGCAAGAACACCTGGCACTCCCTGGAGATCACCCGGCGGCTCGACGAGATGACCGCCACCGGCTGGCCGGTGCTCGTGTCGCTGTCCAACAAGGACTTCGTCGGCGAGACGCTCGGCCTGCCGGTGGGCGAGCGGCTCACCGGCACCCTGGCCGCGACCGCGGTGTGCGCGTGGCACGGTGCACGGGTCTACCGCGCCCACCAGGTCACCGAGACCCGGCAGGTGCTGGACATGGTCTCCACGATCCGGGGCACCCGTCCTCCGGCACGCACCGTTCGCGGACTGGCATAGGGGTGGGCATGCGGGTAGTTCTCGACACCGACGACGAGCTCGTCGGCCGGGAGCCGGACGACGCCGACCTGGCCCGGCTCTACGCCTACCCCGAGGGTCGCACCTGGCTGCGGGCCAACATGGTCAGCACCCTCGACGGCGCCGCGACCGGCCCCGACGGCAAGACCGGCACGATCAACAACGACGCCGACCGGCAGGTGTTCATGCTGCTGCGGGCGCTCGCCGACGCTGTCGTCGTCGGTGCCGGCACGGCCCGGGTCGAGGGCTACGGTCGCCCACGTCCGGTGCGTGGTGTGCGGGCCTCGCTGCGCTCCGGCCGCCCCGCCGCGCCGGCCCTGGTCGTGGTCAGCCGCTCGGCGAACCTGCCCACCAAGCTCACCCTGCCCGCCGAGGACGACGGCTCGGGCGAGGTGTTCCTGGTGACGTGTACGGCGGCCGGCGACCGCGCTCTCGACGCCGCCCGGGCCGTGCTCGGAGATGACCGGGTGCTCGTCGCCGACGGCGACACCGTGGATCTGCCGGCGATGGTGGCGCACCTGCACGCACTCGGCATGACCCGGCTGCTCACCGAGGGCGGCCCGCACCTGCTCCGGGACCTCACGGGCGCCGGGCTCGTGGACGAGATCTGCCTGACCGTCGTACCCCACGTCCTGGGCGGGACGCACCCACGGATCCTCGCCGGGGCGGAGGTCTCCCAGGAGATGCGACCCCGGCTGCTGCTGGAGGCCGACGGCACGCTGCTGGGCCGCTGGTCGCGACCCTGACCTCGCGAGGCCACGCAGCCTGTCAGGCCGACTGCTTCTTCGCCTCCGACAGCAGGTCGAGCGCGATGTCGACGATCATGTCCTCCTGGCCGCCGACGAGCTGGCGCCGGCCGACCTCGAGCAGGATCGTGCGGACGTCGAGGCCGTAGCGCTGGGCCGCCGCCTCCGCGTGCCGCAGGAAGCTGGAGTAGACGCCGGCGTACCCGAGCGTCAGCGTCTCCCGGTCGACCCGCACCGGACGGTCCTGCAGCGGACGGACGATGTCGTCGGCCGCGTCCTGGAGCGCGAACAGGTCGCAGCGGTGCTTCCAGTCGTTGATGTTGGCCACCGCGATGAACGGCTCGATCGGGCAGTTGCCGGCCCCGGCGCCGTGCCCGGCCAGCGACGCGTCGACGCGGGTGACGCCCTCCTCGACGGCGACGACCGAGTTGGCCACCGACAGCGAGAGGTTCTCGTGGGCGTGGATGCCGATCTGGGTCTGCGGGTCGAGCACGTCGCGGTAGGCGCGGATCCGCTCGCGGACGCCGTTCATCGTAAGCCGCCCGCCGGAGTCGGTGACGTAGACGCAGTGCGCGCCGTAGGACTCCATCAGCTTGGCCTGCTCGGCGAGCTTCGAAGCGGGAGCCATGTGACTCATCATCAGGAAGCCGGAGACGTCCATCCCGAGCTCGCGCGCCTTGGCGATGTGCTGCGCGGACACGTCGGCCTCGGTGCAGTGGGTCGCCACGCGCACCGAGCGGACACCGAGGGAGTAGGCGTGCTCGAGCTCGGCGATCGTGCCGACACCGGGCAGCAGCAGGGTGGTCAGCGTCGCCTGGCTGATGTTCTCGGCAGCCGCCTCGATCCACTCCCAGTCGGAGTGGGAGCCGGGGCCGTAGTTCAGCGACCCGCCGGCGAGGCCGTCGCCGTGCGCGACCTCGATCGCGTCGACGCCGGCCGCGTCGAGAGCGGCGACGATCCGCGCGACGTCCGCCGGCTCGATCCGGTGCCGGATCGCGTGCATGCCGTCGCGCAGGGTGACGTCCTGGACGTAGAGGTTGACGGGGTTGGTGTCGGGGCTGTTCACGGGGCCACCTCGGCGGGGACTCGGTCGGACTGGTCGGTGGTCGCACGCGGCAGGCGCTCGGCGATCGCCTCGGCGGTGCGCAGGGCGGCGGAGGTCATGATGTCGAGGTTGCCGGCGTACGCGGGCAGGTAGTGCGCGGCGCCCTCGACCTCGAGGAAGACGCTCACCCGGGTGGTCACCGGCGCGGCGCCCTCGGGCAGCAGCGTGTGCACCGGCTCGCCCTCGGGGATCGGGGTGAACTGCACCTCCTGCTTGAGGCGGTAGCCGGGGACGTAGGTGGCGACCTCCTTGACCATCTGCTCGATGGAGTCGCGGATCGCGTCGTGGTCGGCGTCGCCGATCAGGCAGAACACCGTGTCACGCATGATCAGCGGCGGCTCGGCGGGGTTGAGGATGATCACCGCCTTGCCGCGCTGGGCGCCGCCGACCTTCTCGATGCCGGCCGCGGTGGTCTCGGTGAACTCGTCGATGTTGGCCCGCGTGCCCGGGCCGGCCGAGCGGGAGGAGATCGAGGCGACGATCTCGGCGTACGCCACCGGGGTGATCCGCGAGATCGCGTGCACCATCGGGATCGTCGCCTGGCCGCCGCAGGTCACCATGTTGACGTTGTCGGCGCCGGAGTCGAGGTGCTCGTCCAGGTTGACCGGGGGTACGACGTACGGGCCGATCGCCGCCGGGGTGAGGTCGACGAGCCTCTTGCCGTACGGCGCCAGCTTCGCGGCGTTCACCAGGTGGGCCTTGGCGGAGGTGGCGTCGAAGACGATGTCGATGTCCTCGAAACCGTCCATGGCGATCAGGCCGTCGACCCCCTCGTGGGTGGTCGGCACCTTCAGCCGGGCGGCGCGGGCGAGGCCGTCGGAGTCCGGGTCGATGCCCACCATCGCACCCATCTCGAGGGTGTCGGAGAGCCGGAGCACCTTGATCATCAGGTCGGTGCCGATGTTGCCGGAGCCGATCACGGCGACTTTGGTCTTCGTCATCACTGGTCCTTGTCGGAGAAGGTTGCGGTCACCGAGCCGAGCGAGGAGATCTCGGCGCGGACGGTGACACCGGGGGGAGCGGCCACCATGGGCCCGAGGGCGCCGGAGAGCACGACCTGCCCGGCGCGCAGCGGCTCGCCGAACTCGCGTGCGGTGCGCGCCAGCCACAGCAGGGCCTCAAGCGGGTCGCCGAGGCAGGCCGCGCCGTTGCCCTCGGAGACGAGCTCGTCGTCGACGTACATCCGCATGGCGACGTCGACCGGCTCGAACTCGCTCAGCGGCACCTTGCGGTCGCCGAGCACGTAGAGGCCGCTGGAGGCGTTGTCGGCGACCGTGTCGGTGATCCGGATGTCCCAGCCGGCGACCCGGCTGTCGACGATCTCCAGCGCGGCGACCGCGTGGTCGACCGCGGCACGCACGCCGGGGATGTCGAGGTCGTCCCCGTCGAGGTCGGCGCCGAGCACGAACGCGACCTCCGCCTCGGCCTTGGGCTGCAGCAGCCGGTGACTGGGCACCTCGGGCAGCCCCGAGACGTCCATGTCCTCGAAGAGCACGCCGAAGTCCGGCCGGTCGACGCCGATCTGCTGCTGCACCGCCGGTGAGGTCAGCCCGATCTTGCGGCCGACGATCCGGGCGCCGTCGGCGATCCGGCGTTCGGTGAGCCGCTGCTGCACGGCGTAGGCAAGGTCGATGTCGGTCTCGCCGAGCAGGTCGCGGACCGGCGGGCACGGGGCGCTGTCGCGGGTCGCGGTCTCGAGCCGGGCCGCGGCCTCGGCGACCACGGTCTCGCGGGAGATGTCGGTGGGGGCTGTCATGGGGTCCTCTGGTGTCGGGGTTGCGGACCCAGCGTGGACGGGCACGTCGCCCCCTGACCACGTCGGCGTTCCGGTGAATGGAACGCCTCCTCGGTGTCTACCGCGTGCCGGCACCGCCCGCCACCGCGGCGGACCTAGCGCGGCTCGGAGCCGCCAGCCACCTCGTAGGACCACAGCTCGCTGTGCAGCCCGACCGGCTTCCGGGAGGCCTCGGCGTCGGACGCGCCGGCCGCTTCCGAGTGTCCGTGGCCGTGGGCCGCCTCCGGGCTGTCGTCCGCGCGGTGACCGTGAGCGAACGACGGCGAGCTCACCCACGCGTCGAACGCGGCCTCGTCGCGCCAGCGCGTGATCACCAGCCAGGTGGTGCGGTCGTCGGTCGGCTTCAGCAGCTCGAACCCTTCGAAGCCGTCCTGGTCGTCCACGGCGCCGGCTCGAGCGGCGAACCGGCGGGCGAGCTCGTCGCCGCTGTCGGCAGGGACCGTGATCGCGTTGATCTTGATGACGCTCATGCCGCGATCATGCCAGGGCGGCCGCGAGACCCGCGGCTCGCTGCCGGGCGGGTGGGCGCCGACGTGTGATCGGTGACTCGTCGGCGCGGTCTGGCCACGGCAGGGGCACTTGTCGGGCAGACTGTTCACCCGTGGACTTCAGGGAATTCCGGCGGCTCCGGGCGGGGCTGATCATCAACCTGCCCGCCGCCCGGGGGGAGATCCTCGAGTCGGCGGCGACCCGGTTGCGCAACCGGCTCCAGGCGAGCGCGATGTTCGCCGACGTGGAGGTCGAGGCCACCGAGGACGAGGACCAGCTGCTCATCTCGATGCTGAAGTACCGGCCCGGCACCCCGGCCCGGCAGGTGGCCAGCTTCCTCGAGGCGATCTGGGTGACGACGCTGCGGCTGCCGGGGCTCGACGCGTTCAGCTTCCTGGTCGAGGACGGCCACGTCGAGCTGGAGTCGGTGACCGGTGACCGGGAGGCCAGGTACTTCATCACGCTCCACCTGATCGCCCAGGAAGGCACGGAGGAGGACTTCGCGCGCCGGCCCACCGTGCCCGAGGAGTCGACGCTGCCCGACCCGCTGCCGATACCCGACCCGCTGGAGACCGAACCGGGCCGGCGCAAGAAGGAGCGACGCCGGCTCTGGCTCCGCAGCTGAGTCGGGCTCACGCGCGCGTCGCTGCCCCTCAGCGCGCCGGCAGCAGCCGCCGGGTCGCCTCGTCGAGCATCTCGAGCGCGTCGTCGACGTCGCGCCCGGCCGCCACGCCGACCATCGCGCCGAGGAACAGCGAGCTGAGGATCCGCGAGGTGGAGGCGAGCTCCTCGTCGGTGTAGCCGGAGTGGTCGCCGGCACGCAGCGTGTCGCCGATCCAGGCGGCCCGCTCGGGGCCGAAGCCGACGAGCCCCTCGACCTCGGCGAGGGCGGGCGCGCTGCCGACGTACGCCCGGTAGAGCGCCTGGTACAGCAGCGGCTTGCGGGCCGCCTCGCGCATGATCCGGCCGAACACCTCGGCGAGCCGGTCGGCGGGGCTGTCGCCCTCGGGCTGCCGCTGCCGGAAACGCTCGGTGGAGCGGCCACCCAGGGTCATCAGGGCCTCGACGAGCAGCTGGTCCTTGGAGCTCACGTGCTGGTAGGCGGTCGGCACCGAGACACCGGCCCGCGCGGCGACCTGCCGGATGCCGACCGCGTCGTACCCGCCCTCCGTGGCGAGCTCGATCGCGGCGTCGATCAGCCGGTCCCGCGTGGCTGCCCGCGCGGGGGAGAGCACACGCTGCACGACTCGGCCCTGGGATCCGGCTTCCATAGGCGCCAGCGTAGACGCCGCGACGCCCCGTCGCCAGACAGGTGTCGAACAGGTGAGTAGACAGGTGGTTGACACATGTCTACTCGCGATGGTGGACTGCCGGTCGAGCCATCGAGAGCGAGGACCCATGGACCTTCGGGAGACGCCCGCCCAGCAGCAGCTGCGCAAGGAGCTGCGCGGCTACTTCGCGAGCCTGCTGTCCCAGGAGGAGCGCCGCAGCGTCGGCGAGGCCGGTGTCGGCGGCGACCGGTTCCGCGAGGTGGTCCGGATGCTCGGCCGCGACGGCTGGCTCGGCATCGGCTGGCCCACCGAGTACGGCGGGCAGGGCCGCTCGATCGAGGAGCAGTACGTCTTCTTCGACGAGGTGCAGCGGGCCGGACTGCCGTTCCCGTTCGTCACCGTGAACACCGTCGGCCCGACGCTGATGGAGTACGGCACCGCGGAGCAGAAGCAGCGCTACCTCCCCGGCATCCTCAACGGCGACATCGTCTTCGCGATCGGCTACACCGAGCCCGACGCCGGCACCGACCTGGCCTCGCTGAAGACCAAGGCGGTCCGCGACGGAGACCACTTCGTCGTCGACGGCCAGAAGATCTTCACCAGCGGCGCGAACACCGCCGACTTCGTCTGGCTCGCCGCGCGCACCGACCCCGACGCGCCGAAGCACAAGGGGATCTCGATCCTGATCGTGCCCACCGACGACCCCGGCTTCAGCTTCAGCCCGATCCAGACCGTCGGCGGCATGGTGGTCACCGCGACGTACTACACCGGCATCCGGGTCCCGGCCGGCAACGTCGTCGGCGAGGTCGACGGCGGCTGGCGGCTGATCACCGCCCAGCTCAATCACGAGCGGATCGGCCTGGCTGCCCTCGGCGGCCGGATGATCCAGCTGTGGGAGCGCACCCTGGAGTGGGCCAAGGAGACCGGCGTGATCAACCGGCCGTGGGTCCAGCAGGAGATGGCCCGCACCTACGCCAAGCTCGAGGCGATGCGGCTGATGAACTGGAAGATGACCGCCGCCGTCGCCGAGGGCACGCTCACCGGCGCCACCGCGGGCGCGGCGAAGACCTACGGCACCGAGACCCACATCGACGTGCAGCGCACGCTCACCCAGGTGCTCGGCGCCGCCGGCCGGGTCCGCCCCGAGTCGCCCGGAGCGGTGCTCGCCGGCCAGATCGAGCAGCTCTCCCGTCAGGGCATCGTGAACACCTTCGGCGGCGGGGTCAACGAGGTGCTCCGGGACATGGTCGCCAGCCAGGGCCTCGGCCTCCCGCGAGGTGCCCGATGACGTCGTACGACGAGCGCCTGGCCGCCTTCGAGGGGCGGCAGCTGGTGTCCTTCAAGCCGGGGCAGGACCCGGTCAACGTGCCGATGATCCGGCACTGGGTCGAGGCGATGGAGGACGCCAACCCGGTCTACCTGTCCGACGAGGCGGCGCGCGCGACCGGGCGGGAGGGGATCGTGGCGCCGGCGTCGATGATGCAGGCGTGGACGATGCGCGGCTACGCCGCCACGGTGAACCCCGCCCAGCAGGACCCGGCGTTCACCGAGCTGATCGCGCTGCTGGACGAGGGTGGCTACACCTCGGTGGTGGCCACCGACTCCGAGTTCGACTTCCACCGCGAGGTGCGGCCCGGGGACCACCTGGGTGCCGAGGAGGTGGTCGAGTCGATCTCCTCGGAGAAGTCGACCGCCCTGGGCGTGGGCCGGTTCGTCACCACCGTGCGCACCTACCGCGACCAGGCCGGCGAGGTCGTCGCCACCCAGCGCTGGCGCACCCTGCGGTTCCGGCCCAAGGCCACCTCCGAGGTCTCGACCCTTCGACCGGCTCAGGGCACTGCGGGCTCGACCACCGACGTCTCGACGGGCTCGACCACCGACGTCTCGACGACCGAAACCGGCTCGACCACCGAAGGCGCGCTGCGGCCGCGGCCGGCGGTCAACCCGGACAACCAGTTCTGGTTCGACGGGGCGATGGAGAAGCGGCTGCTGATCCAGCGCTGCGCCTCGTGCAAGACGCTGCGCCACCCACCCGGACCGTGCTGCCCGGAGTGCCGGTCCTTCGACTGGGACACCGTGGAGGCGTCCGGCCGCGCGACCCTCTACAGCTACGTCGTCGCCCACCACCCCAAGCACCCGGCGTTCGAGTACCCGCTGCTCGTCGCGGTCGTCGAGCTCGAGGAGGGCACCCGCCTGATCACCAACCTCGTCGACGTCGAGCGCGACGCGGTGCGGATCGGCATGCCGCTGGAGCTCACCTGGCTCGAGGCCGACCCGGAGCTGACCCTGCCGGTGTTCCGGCCCGCAACCATCGAGGAGCACTGATGGACTTCCACCTCGACGAGGAGCTGCTCGCCGTCCAGGGACTGGCCCGCGACATCCTCACCGACCGGGCCGGCACCGACCGGGTGCGCGCTGTCGAGCAGACCGAGACCCGCGTCGACGACTCGCTGCTGGCCGACCTCGCCCGGGCGGGGCTGCTCGGCATCGCCCTGCCGGAGGAGCACGGCGGGGCCGGGCTCGGGCTCGGCGGCCTGTGCGTGCTGCTCGAGGAGCAGGGCCGCACCGTCGCACCGGTCCCGCTGTGGTCGGCCGGTGTCGCCGGCCTGGCGGTCGCCGCGCACGGCAGCGAGTCCCAGCGCGCGCAGCTGCTGCCCGCGCTCGTCGACGGCTCGCTGCGGCTGACGCTCGCCGTCGAGGAGTACGACGGAGCACACCCCGCCTCGCCGCGCTGCACGGCCACCCCGTCGGACGGCGGCTGGACGATCGAGGGCACCAAGGCCGTCGTACCGTCCGCGGCCTGGGCGACCAAGGCGCTGGTCTCGGCGACGACGCCGGAGGGGCCCGCGCTGTTCCTGCTCGACCTCGACGCCGAGGCGGTGGCCGTCGAGCTCACCGAGACCACCAGCCGCGACCGCGCGGCGAACCTCCGTCTCACCGGCGCGCCGGCCGAGCTGCTCGGCGAGCCGGGTGGATCGGCGGTGTCGTGGGTGCTCGACCGGGCCGCCGTCGCGCTCGCAGCGATCCAGGTCGGGGTCGCCGAGGGTGCGCTCCGGCTCGCGGCGGCGTACCTCTCCGAGCGGCAGCAGTTCGGCCGCCCGCTGGCGACCTTCCAGGCCGTGCAGCACCAGCTCGCCGACTGCTACATCAACATCGACGCGATGCGGGTGACCCTGTGGCAGGCGGCCACCTCCCTCGAGGACGAGACCACGGTCGCCGGTGCCGAGCGGGCAGTGCTCGTCGCGAAGTGGTGGGCCGACCAGGCCGGGCTCGACGTCGTGCACCGCGTGCAGCACCTGCACGGCGGGATCGGCGTGGACGTCGACTACCCGGTGCACCAGTACTTCCTGTGGGGCAAGCAGATCGCGACGACGCTCGGCGGCTCGGCCGCCGCGCTCGCCGACCTCGGTGCCCGGCTCGCCGTCGAGGAGGTGGCATCGTGACCGCACTCGCACCGACGCGCTCCGCGAGCGAGGTCACGGTCGGCGAGACGCTGCCCGAGCTGTCGATCCCGATCACCCGGACGCTCATCGTCGCCACGGCGATCGCCAGCCGTGACTACCAGGACGTGCACCACGACCCCGAGCTCGCCCGGGAGCGGGGTTCGAAGGACATCTTCATGAACATCCTCACCAGCAACGGCCTGGTCGACCGCTACGTCACCTCGTGGGCGGGACCGGGGGCGGTCGTGAAGCGGATCCGGATCCGGCTCGGGGCGCCGAACTACCCGGGCGACACGATGGTGATGTCCGGGTCGGTGGCCTCCGTCGACGGCGACCGGGTCGAGGTCGCGGTCCGCGGCGAGAACAGCCTCGGCGCCCACGTCACCGGCACGGTCGTCGTACAGCTGCCGGGGTCTCGACAGGCTCGACCACCGGAGGCGGCTCGACCGGCGGGGGCGGGCGCATGAGCGCGCTGAACGGGGCCGCCGCGATCGTCGGGATCGGCGCGACGGAGTTCTCCAAGGCGTCCGGCCGCAGCGAGCTGCAGCTGGCCTGCGAGGCCGTGGTCGCCGCCCTCGACGACGCCGGCATCGAGTCGTCGGAGGTCGACGGCATGGTGACCTTCACCGCCGAGTCGAGCTCGGAGATCCACGTCGCGCGCAACACCGGCATCGGCGACCTCACCTTCTTCTCCCGCGTGCCGCACGGCGGGGGAGCGGCCTGCGGCACGGTCGCCCAGGCGGCCGCGGCGATCGCGACCGGGATGGCCTCGGTGGTGGTCTGCTGGCGGGCGTTCAACGAGCGCTCCGGCGAGCGCTACGGGCTCGGGCAGGCGCACCGGCCGGTCGACACCAGCGCCGACCGCGCGGCGTACTCCTGGATGACCCCCTACGGCCTGTCCACCCCCGCGCAGTGGGTGGCGATGTTCGCCCAGCGCTACATGCACGAGTACGGCGCCACCTCGGAGGACTTCGGACGCGTCGCGGTCGTGGACCGCAAGCACGCCGCGACGAACCCGAACGCGTGGTTCTACCAGCGGCCGATCACGCTCGAGGAGCACCAGGCCTCGCGCTGGATCGCCGAGCCGCTGCACCTGCTCGACTGCTGCCAGGAGACCGACGGCGGCCAGGCGATGGTGCTGGTGCAGGCCGAGCGCGCCAGGGACCTGCCGAACAAGCCCGCCTACGTGCTCGCCGGCGCGCAGGGTTCCGGCCGGGACCAGCAGATGATGACGTCGTACTACCGGCCCTCGATCTCCGGCATCCCCGAGATGGGCCTGGTCGGCGACCAGCTCTGGGCGCAGAGCGGGCTGGGCCCGGCGGACATGCAGGCCGCGATCCTCTACGACCACTTCACCCCGTTCGTGCTGCCCCAGCTCGAGGAGCTCGGCTTCTGCGGCCGCGGCGAGGCGGCCGGGTTCATCGCCGACGGCAACCTCGAGCTCGGCGGCCGGCTGCCGACGAACACCCACGGCGGCCAGCTCGGCGAGGCCTACCTGCACGGCATGAACGGGATCGCCGAGGCGGTTCGGCTGGTCCGGGGTACGTCGGTCAACCAGCCGTCCGACGTGTCGAACGTCGTCGTCACCGCCGGCACCGGCGTGCCGACCAGCGGCCTGGTGCTCGGCGCCTCCGTCTGACCACCCGCCCGGCCGGCGCCGAGCCGGCGTTGGGCGCTCTGGTGAGGCGGTCTCGCGTCGGTTCGACTTCTCGACCGCCGGCGCCGTTCGAACATGCAGCTGGCCCGAGTTGTGGGCCGTCCCAGGCGTGACCGCAGATGCGAAGTGCCCTGGCTGCATGTTCGACGGTCGCTCCAGCGTGCGCCGGTCGTCTCGCCTTCTGACACGTCCGGACGGGTCTGTCTGGAAGTCGTTGCTGTGGCGCAGGCCACGTGCTATACATCACGTGTTCGTTATGGAAACTCTTGTGCGCGATGCGAACAGGAGTCGGTGAGTCGTCGTACGACCCTCCGGTCCGCTCCGAACGCCTCTCTCGGGATGACTTCTTCCATCTGACCTTGCAGAAGGGTTTCGACGTAAGTGAGACACACCTATGAGCGGCCTGGACCGGCGCGGCTTCCTCCGCGGCATCGGGCTCGGTGCGGCGGCCCTCGGCGGCACCTCGCTGCTGAACGCCTGCGGCGGGCTGAAGGGCACCGGGGCCTCGGCCTCCGACGTGCTGAAGATCGGCTACGTCAGCCCGCAGACCGGTCCGCTGGCCGGCTTCGCGATGGCCGACAACTTCGTGGTCAAGCAGATCAACGAGGCGGTCAAGGGCGGGATCACCGCCGGCGGCAAGAAGCGCAAGATCGAGATCGTCGTCAAGGACACCCAGTCCGACCCGAACCGCGCCACCGAGGTCACCCGGGAGCTGATCAACAGCGACAAGGTCGACCTGATCGTCGGCTCCTCCACGCCCGACACCACCAACCCGGTCGCCGACCAGTGCGAGGCCAACGGCATCCCCAACGTCACCACGATCGCCCCGTGGGAGGCCTGGTTCTACGGCCGGGGCGCCAAGGACGGCGACTCGTTCAAGTACTCCACGATGTTCTTCTTCGGCATGCAGCAGTTCGCTGAGTGCTTCTTCCCGATGTGGGACCGGATGGGCGTCAGCAGCAAGGACGTCGCGGCGCTGTGGCCCAACGACAGCGACGCGAACGCCTTCCGTGAGGGCCTCGGCGCGATGATGAAGGAGCAGGGCTACAACCCGGTCGACCCGGGCGCCTACCAGAACGGCACCACCGACTTCACCGCGCACATCAACAAGTTCAAGAAGTCCGGCGCCGAGCTGTTCACCTGCACCCCGATCCCGCCGGACTTCCAGACCTTCTGGAAGCAGTCGCAGCAGCAGGGCTTCCGGCCCAAGCTCGCCACGGTCGCGAAGGTCATGCTCTTCCCGTCGGAGGCGGAGGCGCTCGGCCCGCTGAGCAAGAACATCGCCACCGACATCTGGTGGAGCCCCTTCCACCCCTACGAGTCCGCGCTGGACGGCACCAGCGCCAAGGAGCTCGCGGACACCTTCGCCGCGGACACCGGCAACCAGTGGACCCAGGCCCTCGGCTCGATCTACTCGCTGTTCGAGATCGCCGTCCAGGCGTTCAAGGACGCCGACGACCCGAAGGACCGTGACGAGGTCGCCAACAACCTGCAGAACATGAAGATCAGCTGCATGAGCGGCGAGCTCGACTTCACCGCCGGTCCGCAGCCGGGCATCGCGATCCAGCACCCGGTCGGTGGCCAGTGGCGCGAGGGCACCGACTTCCCGTGGGACATCGCGATCGTGGACAACAGCGCCAACACCGCCGTACCGGTCGGTGGGGACCTGCTGCCCACCAACGCGTGATGGCCCCAGGCTCGCACCAGGGGGCGCCGGCCCAGACCTCGCCGGCGCCCGGCCTGCTCGCGCTCGAGGGCATCGACAAGAGCTTCGGCCGGGTCACCGTCGCGACGCAGCTCGAGCTCAGCGTCGCGCCGGGGCAGACCCTCGGCATCGTGGGGCCCAACGGGGCCGGCAAGTCGTCGCTGTTCGCGATGATCTCCGGCGACCTTCGCCCCGACGCCGGCCGGGTCTGGTTCGACGGCGAGGACGTCACGGGCGTGTCCGCCTTCGCCCGCACCCGGGCGGGGATCGGTCGCACCTACCAGGTGCCCCGGCCCTTCGAGCACCTCACGGTGTTCGAGAACGTCCTGGTCTGCAGCCACCAGGGCGCGGGCCTGAAGGGCAAGGACGCCTGGCAGTCCGCGCTCGACGTCCTCGAGCGCACCGGCCTGGCCGACCTCGCCAACACCCCGGCGGGTCGGCTGGGCCTGCTCCAGCGCAAGCGCCTGGAGGTGGCCCGTGCGCTCGGCACCGGCCCCAAGCTGCTGCTGCTCGACGAGGTCGCCGGCGGCCTCACCGACCCCGAGGTGGCCGAGCTGGTCGAGGTGGTCCGCGGGCTGCACGCCGAGGGCCTGGCGATCGTGTGGATCGAGCACGTCGTGCACGCGCTGGTGCGCACCGTCGACCGGATGGTGTGCCTGGCCGGCGGCGTGGTCGTCGCCGACGGCACGCCGCAGGAGGTGCTCGCCGACGCGAACGTCCGCGAGCTCTACCTCGGCGGCGGCCCGGAGACCGACGTCGACATCGAGGAGACGCCATGAGAAGCCCTATGTCCAGCCCGCCTGTCTCAGGCGGCGGTGGGTTGGTTGGCCAGGACGCGT
>NZ_BAAGUV010000006.1:0-9206 GCF_054781215.1 Nocardioides pakistanensis
TGACGGCTGGGACGGTGTGTCGGAGGTCGGCCGGGCCTGGGTCGAGCGAGCCCGCGTGGTGCTCGGTGGACGCCGGCACCTCGACCTTCTCCCCGACGTGCCGGGCCAGCGCCGCGAGCCCTGGCCCTCCCCGCTGCGTGACCGGCTGCCAGCACTGCTGGCATCCCTGGCCGACGAGGCAGCCGTCGGGCAGGTCGTCGCCTTGGCCTCCGGCGACCCGCTGGTGTCCGGGGTCGCCACGACCCTCATCGACCTGCTCGGGGCCGACGAGGTGACTGTCGTCCCGGCGATCTCCTCAGTCGCGCTCGCACGGGCGGCGATGCGCTGGCCGGCAGAGAGCCATGCGGTCGTCAGCGTGGTGGGTCGCGACGTCGCGCTGGTGCGCCGTGAGCTCGCCCCTGGTCGACGGATCCTGGTGCTCTCGTCCGATGAGCACACCCCGAGGGACATTGCGGCGCTCTTGGTCGCCGAGGGGTACGGCGACAGTGAGCTCACCGTGCTCGGTGAGCTCGGCGGGCGGGAGAAGAGCTCGTTCCGGTTCGAGAGCGCCGTCATCCTCACCGGCACGGAGCTCGACCTGCCTCGGCTAAACATCGTCGCGATCGACTGCGTCGGCCCGCGCCTCGGCGGTTGGGTTGCCGGTCTGCCCGACGACGCCTTCGAGCACGACGGCCAGCTGACCAAGCGCGACCTGCGCGCCAGCGCTCTTGCCCGGCTCGCCCCGACCCCGCGCGAGCACCTGTGGGACGTCGGCGCCGGCGCCGGCTCGGTCGGGATCGAGTGGATGCGCGCCCACCCGTCCTGCACAACGACGGCAGTCGAGGCGGACGCCGACCGTGCCGCGCGGATCCGCCGCAACGCCACGAGTCTCGGCGTGCCGGGGCTCGAGGTCGTGCGCGGACAGGCCCCCGGCGCGCTCGGTGAGCTCCGCGCGCCGGACGCCATCTTCGTCGGCGGCGGCGCCACCCGCGACGGCGTGATCGACGCCTGCCTGGCGGCACTCCGACCGGGTGGCCGGCTCGTCGTGCACGGTGTGACGCTCGAGACCGAGACGCTGCTCGGTCGGCTCTACCGGGAGCACGGCGGCGAGCTATCCCGCATCGCCGTCGAGACTACGGCGCCGATCGGCTCTTTCACCGGGTGGACGCCCTCGCGCGTGGTCACCCAGTGGGCGCTCACCGTTTGACGGAGCGGTCGCGGGCCGCGTCGTAGAGGTAGGAGTCGCCGCCCTCGCGGGTCAGTGCCCAGCCGACCAGGATCACGGCTGCCTGGCGCAGCCCTGCCGCCTCCACGACGTCCGCAATGGTTGCCACCGTGCCCCGCATCAGCTGCTCCCCGGGCTGGCTGGCACGGTAGACGACGGCCACCGGGCAGTCCTCGCCGTACTCCGGTTCGACCTCGGCCATCAGCTCGCGCACCCGCGTGATCGCCAGATGCAGCACGAGCGTCGAGCGGGTCGCAGCGAACGCCGCCAGCGACTCGGACTCCGGCATCGCGGTGGAGCGGGCCTGGGTGCGGGTCAGCACCACCGACTGCGCCACCAGCGGCACCGTCAGCTCGCTGCCGACCAGCGCAGCGGCGGCAGCATAGGCGGGCACCCCGGGCGTCACCGACCAGGCAACCCCGGCAGCATCGAGCCGGCGGGTCTGCTCGTGCAGCGCGGAATAGAGCGACGGGTCGCCGGAGGTCAGCCGCACCACCGTCTGCCCCGCGCCGGCTGCGCCGACCATCCGCGCGACCATCGTGTCGAGGTCGAGGTCTTGGGTGTCGACGAGCTCTGCGCTCGGGTTGACGTGGGCGAGCACGTCGGGGTCGAGGTAGGTGCCGGGGTAGAGCACCAGGTCCGCCTGCGCCAGCAGGTGCGTCGCGCGCACGGTCAGCAGGTCGGCCGCGCCCGGTCCGGCGCCGACGAAGTGGACGGCAGCGCTCACCGCACATACCTCGGCGTCCACACGCCGGCGCGGCTCACCCGCGTGCTCTCGGCACCGACGATCAGCAGGCACTTCATGTCGATCGTCTCCGGGTCCAGGTCGGCCAGCGTCGTGACGGTCAGCGACTCCTGGTCGCGCCCGACGTCGCGCCCGACGATGACGACGGTCTCCGGCTTGCGGTGTTCCAGCAGGACGCGGTGGGCGGTGGCTATCTGCTCGGTCCGGGAGCGGGAGGCCGGGTTGTAGATCGCGAGTACGAGGTCGGCGTCGGCGACGGCGCGGAGGCGCCGTTCCACGACCTCCCACGGCTTGAGCCTGTCGGAGAGCGAGACGACGGCGAAGTCTGCCCCGATGGGCGCACCGGCACGGGCGGCCACCGCCTGAACGGCGCTGACCCCCGGCAGCACGCGGATCGGCACGCCCGCGTACGTCGGGTCCTCGGCAGCCTCGAAGACGGCTGCCGCCATCCCGAACACGCCAGCGTCGCCACCTGAGACGACCGCGACCCTCTCCCCCGCCTTGGCCAGGTCGAGCGCGACACGAGCGCGGTCGACCTCTACTGTGTTGCCCGATGCGTGGCGGGTCACCCCGGCACGCTGCGGGACGCGAGCCACGTACGGGGCATAGCCGACGACGTGGTCGACCTCGCCCAACGCCGCCGACACTTCTGGCGTGAGCCAGTCGTCGGGGCCGGGACCGAGGCCGACGACCAGGAGCTCAGCGGTCCGCTCGTCGTCCGTCGCGGCGGATCCACTCGGCTCCGCGTCGCGAGCGCGCAGCCGGTCGGCGGTCGGCCGGCTGGCGGTGTCGCCGGGGACCACGATCAGGGAGAAGTAGGGCACGGAGTCCGGGTCGACCTCGGCGACGGGCAGCCAACGCTCCTCGGGTTGGGACGCCCGCTCGACGTACCAGGCGCCGTCGAGCCGCCCGGATTGCGCCAGCGCTGAGCGCACGGCCGGGAACGTCCGGCCGAGCTTCATGATGACGGCGGCCTCGGTGTCGGCCAGCCGTCTCGCGAGCTCCGGCTCGGGCAGGGTTCCGGGGAGGACGGTCAGGACATCTGTCTGTCGAACCAGCGGGCCGGAGCTGCCAGAAATAGCCGCTGTCGCCGCCGCGAAGGCAGGCACGCCCGGCACCACCTCGGTCGGGTAGATCTCTTTGAACCGGTCGTGCAGGTACATCGACGAGCCGTAGAAGAGGGGGTCGCCTTCCGAAAGCAGGACTACGTCGCGACCCTCGTCGAGGTGAGCCGAGAGCCGTACCGCGCAGGACTCGTAGAAGTCGGCCATCGCCCCGACATACCCACCGGGATGGCCCGTGGTCCCGGTGGTGACCGGATAGCGCAGCTCCTCCTCGATCACCTCGGCCGGAATGACGCCGTCGGCAATGCGACGCGCGTGGGACTTCTTCTTCACGCCCGCGTGGTACGCGACGACGTCAGACGCGCCGATGATCCGGGCGGCCTTGAGCGTCATGAGCTCCGGGTCGCCGGGACCGATGCCGACGACCGTGAAACGGCCGGTCATTCTGCCTCCTGGGCGAGTGCGTTGAGCGCTGACGAGGTCATCGCCGATCCACCGCGACGGCCACGGACGGTGACGTAGGGGATGTCGACGCCGTGCTCGAAGTGGAAGTCGACGAGCGCCTGTTTGGACTCGGCCGCACCGATGAAGCCGACAGGGCAGCCAACGATCGCCGCAGGCCGCGGGCCACCGTCGAGAATCATCTCCAGCAAGTGAAACATCGCGGTCGGAGCGTTGCCGATCGCTACAACGGCACCGTCCAGCCGCGGCTCCCACAGCGACACGGCGGCGGCGGTACGGGTGGTGCGCCACTCGCGGGCCAGCCCGGGCACCCGCGGGTCGTTGAGCAGGCAGACGACGTCGTTGTCCTTCGGCAGTCGGCTCCGGGTAACGCCGGTCGCGACCATGGTCGCGTCGCACAGGATCGGCGCGCCCGACTCCAGCGCGGCCCGGGCAGTCGACACCATCTGCGGATGCACGATCAGGTCATCAGCGAGGTCGACCTGCCCGCTGCCGTGGATCATGCGGACGGCGAGCTTCTCGGCATCGGCCGGCACCGCCCGCAGGTCGGCCTCTCGCCGGATGGTGGCGAATGAGTCGACGTAGATGGCCGGCCCGGAGTCGACGTACTGGTAGCGGCGCGTTGGCCTGCGCAGGTCGGTCATCTGCTCTCCTCGGGAATGAGCACGCCACGCCACGGTGTGACAATCACGTGATCGACTGCTGCGGTCAGGTCTTCGATGGCTTGGCGGTCGAGACCGGTCTCGGAAACCTCGACATGACGCCCACCGGGCACCACCCCGAAGGGCAACGGTTCCGCCGGGTCAGGAAGGCCCGGATCGGGCGCTCGCGGTACGACGAGGGGCTCGGCCAGCTCCGACACGTGCCAGGCCGCGCCCGGCCCGCGCCCTCGGCGTACGACGAACTCATGCGCTAGCTCCGCGATCCGCCCTGCCGCCTCCGCGAGCGGCACGGTCGCGCCCCACTCGGTCCCGATCCGTAGCTGAACCCGGCTCGAGTCCAGCGCAACCAGCCCTAGATCGCAGCTGCGAGCAAGAAGGTCGCCGCGTCCGTCGTCGAGCACGAACAGGAACCGGCCGGGCAGGGCCGCGAGGTCCGGGTCAGCGCACAGCCGGTCGTCGAGCTCGCATGCAACTGCCCGGAGGTCGGCGCGACCACCCGCCAGGCCGGTTTGCGGGGACACCATCACATTGCGGGCCAGTTCATGGGTCCTGGTCGGCAGGAGGCCGGTTCGCTCGAGGGCGGCGAACGCCGCTGAAGACAGCCGGCCTTCGGAGCCGGGAAAGGCGCGCACCTGAAGGTTCGCCCGCGACGTCGTGTGCACGCGTCCGTCGCCGTACTCCTCTGCAACCTCGACGAGCGACCTCAGCGCTGTCGAGGGAACTCTGCCCCCGATCAGCCGAAGCCGGACGAGAAGTCCGTCGGCCGCCTGCCACGGTCGGAGGGCGCCGGGACACCGGTCGGCGCGAGTGCGGGAGGCTGACACTGCCAGGACCTATCTGGTCAGGGACCCTGTCGCGGAGTCCACGTACGACCTGGCGACGGTTGTCACCAGTGCCAGCAGGTCTTCGGACTCGGGATCAACCGGGGCGAGGCACCTTCCCAGAGCATCGCTCCAGTGGCGTGTTGCCTCGCCCGTCACCCTTACCGCTGCGCGTCAGTCCCGGAATCTCACCGGGTTCCCTGACTCCACGGGTGGAGTACGACTGGCGCCCACACACTAGCGCCTCCCACTCACGCGACCGATAGGGCGCCCGCGGAGACCTCCGCCCCGCTTTGCTGCAGGGCTGCCAGGGTGCGGATCCGTCATCGCCGGGACCGCTCTGACCAGGCAGTGAAAGATGTTGGAAGACGAGAGCCAACGAGAACCACGACATCTGATCCCGCGTGGGCTAAGTCAGCCGCCTCCAACGTCCCGAGACATCGGCGCCATTCCGGTCACGCCTCTGTTCGCTGGCCATGTTCCGCGTCTTCACCTGGACCCCGTCGGGCCGCGCCTCGTTTGGCGACCACCGGAGGTTTCTGGGTCACGAGAGCGTCACACAAGCCAGTATGGCTCAAATAGCGAGTGACCCGTGACCTGCGTTTCCGCGGGTCACGGGCCAGTTATCAGCAGCGGGGGCAGGATTTGAACCTCGCAGTGCTCTCCCGGACCCGTCTCTGCGCCAGCAAGGCGCTGAGCGTCTGCGACGAGCTGTCGATAGATGGCGTCGGAGATCTTGCGCTTGAGACAGCGCAGTGCCTCCAGGGGCTTCTTGCCTTCAGCCCGCTTGCGTCGGTAGTAGGCCCGGCCGTCGGTGTCGAGGCGCAACTGGGTGACCGCGGCGATGTGGGTCATGTGGTTCATCCGGCGGTTCCCCGCTCGCGACAGCCGGTGACGGTTCTGCTCCCCGGAGGACGCATCTAGTGGCGCGGTACCGGGCCAGGAGACGAACCGGTTGCGGTCAGCGAAGCGAGCAACGTCGCCGACGTCGCCCAGGATCCGTGCGGCCACCACGGGCCCGACGCCGTGGATGTCCGTCAGCGTCGAGCCGCGGGCGAGCACGATGGCCTTGAGCTCAGCGGTCCTTCTTGATCTTCGCCTCGACGGCGATCAGGTCGGCGAGCTCGTCGGCGGCGATGCGGCGGCGGGTCCTCCCGGCGACGTCACGCGGCCGGACCGACGCAAGCATGGCCTTGGCCTGGGCCGGTGGTGATGTCCCGTTTGGCCTGTCCTGGCAGGAGTTCAGCCGACAGAGCCTGCAGCCGGTCGACCGTTTGGACTCGACGTCGGGTCAGGGCTTCTCTTCCGTCGGTGAGCATCCGCAGCGCCTCGAGCTCGCCGTCGACCTGCAGCACCCGCAGGGTCTTGGTGCGAAACTTCAGAGGGGATGGTGGCCTCTGCTCACTTCGATTCCGGGATCTCGGAGACCTGCGCAGGTTCCTCGGCCTTGCGGCTCGCCACCAGGCTTGTGATGGTGGTCAGCGTCAAGACTGCGACGATCACGCCGAGGGACCACAGTGTGGGTATCTCGGGGACTGAGGGCCACTGCATGTGTGCCCAGTGCAGCGCGAGCTTGGCACCGATGAAGGCGAGGATCGCCGCGAGTCCGTAGCCGAGGTGTACGAGCTTGCTGAGTGCACCCTCCAACACGAAGTACAGGGCACGTAGCCCGAGGAGTGCGAACGCGTTCGTCGCGAAGACCAGGAACGGGTCGCCGGTGATCCCGTACACCGCGGGAACCGAGTCGACCGCGAAGACGATGTCGGTCGCCAAGACCGCGACGACCACCAGCGCGAACGGGGTGAGAGCACGGCGCCCGTCTATCCGGCCGAACATCCGCGGACCCTCGTAGTCGGCGGTCACCGGCATGAACCGGCGAACGAACCGCACGCTGCGAATGTGCTCCACCTCCACGACGTGTCCAGCGCCGGTGAGGGTGTCCTTCAGGATCTTGACGGCAGTCACCACCAGGATCAGCCCGAAGACCAAGAACATCCAGTCGAACCTCGCGAGCGCCGCAGCACCGAGCGCGATGAAGATCGCGCGCAGGACGAGAGCCCCGATGATCCCGTAGAGCAGCACCCGCTGCTGCAACGCCCGAGGCACCGCGAAGGCACCCAGCAGAAGCATGAACACAAACAGGTTGTCGACACTGAGCGACTTCTCGACCAGGTACCCGGTGAGGTACTCCAAGCCGCGGTCCGTGCCGAAGGCCCACCAAATGTAAGCGCCGAAGGCCAACGGCAGCGCGACGTAGAACGCCGACCAACCGATCGCCTCCCTCATGGAGACCTCGTGCGGCCGACGGGTGATGACGAAGTCGAGGGCCAGCAGCACAATCACCGCACCGACGGTCACCACCCACAGAGTCGGGGTCGCGACTGAAACCAGGGTGGGCTGGAGGGGGTCGGCGGGCGCGGCGTAAAGCACGGGTCTCCTTGGTGCACGTCTCCGGGATGATGGACCCACCAGGGGTACCCACGTGACGTATTGAGCATTCGCCGCCCACGTTGTGGGGGCGGTTGCCCGCGTGCACGGGCACGTATCTGCCAACCCCATGTTTTCGGGGCTCTGGCGCGGAGCTTCCCTCGTAGGTGATTGGCGCAGGCCTTTGGCTTCCGTCGCGCGTTCGGATCACCCCGCCGGGGTAACAACGAGGGCAATGCAGCAGCCCAAACGTGAAACGAGCGCGAGAACGGAGCACCCCCGATGGCTACCAACCGGAAGGCCGGAACGCGGGCGCCCGGTGCCCTGCAGGAGTTCTTGCACAGCGAGGCCGCCGGCGGCATCGCTGTGGTGATCGGGACACTCATCGCAGTGGCGTGGGCCAATAGCCCTGCCGCGGAGTCCTACACCTCGTTCTGGGGGCACTACCTCACGTTGGGGTGGGGCGAGGCCGCATTGACGGAGAATCTGCAGCACTGGGTGAACGACGGCCTGATGGCGATCTTCTTCTTCGTTGTTGGGTTGGAGATCAAGCGCGAGCTCGCCGTCGGTGAGCTGCGAGATCGCCGTGCCGCAGCCCTGCCCGCTGCCGCAGCGCTCGGCGGGGTCGTCGTCCCAGCGCTGATCTTCCTGACGCTGGCCCGTGGGGAGGCCGCGGCGGGATGGGGCATCCCGATGGCTACCGACATCGCGTTTGCCGTCGGTGTCCTCGCGCTGCTCGGCGACCGAGTGCCGGCCGGCGCCAAACTGTTGCTGTTGTCGGTGGCCATCGTCGATGACATCATCGCGATCGTTGTCATCGCGACCGTCTACACCGACACGGTCTCGCTTGCATGGCTCGGTGGTGCGGCCGCCGGGCTCGGCGCGGTGCTTGTACTGCGGTCGCTCAGAGTGCACGCCATCTCGCCATACGTCCTCGTCGGCATCGTGGTGTGGGTGGCGACGCTGGAATCCGGTGTCCACGCCACGATCGCCGGCGTCGCCCTCGGGCTGCTCACCCCAGCCGGGGAGATCGCCGGCCGAAGCGTGCTGAACACCCTCGAGCATCGGCTCCACCCCTGGTCGGCGTTCGTGATCGTGCCCCTGTTCGCGGTGGCCAACGCCGGCGTCGATTTCGGCGGTGGACTACTCGGCGAGGCCGTCGGCAGACCTGGGCCATCGCTCTCGGCCTGGTGGTTGGAAAAATCGCAGGCATCGGCACAGCCGTGTGGCTAGCGGTCCGCACGGGGTTCGGACGACTGCCAGCAGGCGTCACGCCGCTGCACGTACTCGCCGTCGCCGCCGTGGCCGGCATCGGCTTCACTGTCTCGCTGTTCATCGCCGACCTCGCCTATGACGACCCCGCGCTGACTGAGACCGCCAAGGTCGGCATCTTCGCCGGCTCGGTGCTGGCCGGCGTCATCGGAGCGACAGTCATGCTGCTCGCCGGACGACGCGCCAGGTCCACTCAGATCTCGCCCGCTGACGAGGCGCCGGAGGCACGCTGACTCAGACGGAACACCGGGCAAAGGGTCCGGGTTTGCCGCAAAGAGTCAGTCCCAGCGGGCACTGCGCGTTTGCGGAGTCGCACGCCAGCCGGCGCGGATCCTTCGCAGATCACAGGGCACAGCACAGTCTCGGAGGGCAATACGGTCTAGTCGGACACCGTAGGGTCGAGACATGGTGAGCGACCTGCTGCCCCTCTTGACGGCCGCCGAACCCGAGGGCCTCCTGCCGGCGCGGCAGCAGATGGCGCTGGGGGCCTGACCCCGGATCTTGGACACGCTGAATCCAGCATCGTGCTGGGGAAGCGAGAAGATCTGT